>DATEOT010000107.1:0-27020 GCA_035273795.1 Solirubrobacterales bacterium
CGAGGTCACCGCCCGGCTCGCGCTGCACCCGCGGGTGCGGATCGAGCGGCGCGCGCTCGACGAGCTGCCCGCCGGCGCCGACCGCGGCCGCCTCCTGTTCGAGCTCGGGATCGCCGAGGCGCTGACCAACGGCGCCGCCGCCCAGGAGCACCTCGCCCTCGCCTCCGAAGAGCTCTCCGAGCCGCTGGAGCGGGCCACCGCCGCCGGCCTGCTCGCCCGCACCGTCCTCTTCCGGGGCTCCCCCGACGACGCGGCCTCGATCGCGGCGCGGGCCGCCGCCGAGCTCCCCGACGAGCTCGGGGAGATGCGGATGGAGCTGGAAGCGCTGGAGGCGATGTCCGTCTTCTTCGGCGGGCCGGACGAGGGTCGCCTCGCGCGCGTGCGCCGCCACCGCGGCGCGCCCAATCCGGGTCCCGGCTCCCGCATGCTCGCCTCGCTCGCCGCCTGGGAGGCGGCCGGCAGCGACGGCACCGCCGAGGAGTGCGCCGAGCTGGCCCTGGCCGCGCTCGACGGCGGTCAGCTGCTGGCCGCCGACCCCGCGCTGATCCCGTTCGCGGCGATCGTCGCCCTGGTCGTCGCCGACCGGCCCGAGGTGGTCGACGTTTGGCAGGGCGCCCTCGAGGACGCCCACCGGCGCGGCTCGCTGCTGACCGCCTCCTCGACGCACCTCTGGCACGGCTACAGCCACCTCCAGAGGGGCGACCTGGCGGCGGCCGAGGAGTCCCTGCGGGAGGCCGATGAAGCGTTCGTCCTCTGGGGCCACGACTCCTACGCGACCGCGCACAGCCGCTCCTTCATGGCCGACGTGATGCGCGAGCAAGGTCGCGTCGACGAGGCGGTCCGGCTGCTGGAAGGCGTGACGATTCGCCCCGGCACGCACGCCACCAACAACTGGCTGAGCGTCCGCGCGGCCCTGCTGACTGCGACGGGACGGGCGGAGGAGGCACTGGCGGTGACCGACGAGGTGGCGGCCAACTGCACCGCGGTCCCGGACCCCTCCCGGCTCTGGTGGCGATCGTTGAAGGCCGAAGCGCTCGACCGGCTCGACCGCGGCGACGAGGCGCAGGCGCTGGCCCGCGAAGAGCTCGAGGTCACCCGCGCCTTCGGCGCCCCGGGGTCGCTGGGACGGACCCTGCGCGTGCTCGGGACGCTGGAACGGGCCGAGGGGCTGGAGCGGCTGCGGGAGGCCGTCGCGGTCCTCGAGGGGTCGACGGCCCGCCTCGAGCACGCGAAGGCCCTTGCCGCGCTCGGCTTCGGCCTGCGGCGGGCGAGGAAGCCGACCGAGGCGCGCGAGCCGCTGCGTCGGGCGCTGGAGCTGGCCGACGCCTGCGGCGCCGATGCCCTGGCCAAGGAGGTGCGCTCGGAGCTCCGCGCCAGCGGCTCCCGCCCGCGCCGCGAGGCGCTAAGCGGGGTCGAGTCCCTGACCGCCAGCGAGCGGCGCGTGGCCGATCTCGCGGCGGCGGGACGCACCAACCGCGAGATCGCCCAGGAGCTCTACGTAAGCCTCAAGACGGTCGAGGTCCACCTCTCCAACTCCTACCGCAAGCTGGAGATCCGGTCCCGCCGCGAGCTCCCCCGCGCGCTCGGCGAAGCCGTCAGACGATGAATCTGAATTCGTCATCGCCCTGGCAGATGTAGAACCGGGCTTCCAGTTCGCTGCTGCTGACCCCGACGACTTCCTCGTAGGAGTAGTTGACGTGGAGGTCGGCGATCCAGAGACGGCCCTTCTTCTTCTTGATGCTGATCGTGTAGTTCTTGGTCACGTCGCCTTTGTAGGACATGTATTCGGTCGCGCTGGCCTTCCGCGTTTTGCCGAGGATGAACGACCCCGGCGGGTTGAATTCGCCCATGAAGGACATGTCCGGGCCGTCGGGCGAAGCGCAGGTGGTCGAGACGTAGCCTTCGACGTCGGAGACGCGCTTGCCGGTCAGCGCGAACTGGAACGCGTTGCCGGCGACCGTCTCACCGTTGTAATAGAGAGTCTTCGGCTTCGGCTTGGCCGCGGCCGGGGCCGCGACGACCAGTAGGGCGATCAGTGCGATTGCGATGCGCTTCATTTCTGTGCTCCTCCTTTGGTGTTGGTTGCGCCCGGGGTCTTGTCCTTCAGGCGCGTGAACGAGACCTCCCAGCGGACCGTGGTCTTGGTCCACCAGTCCTCGCTGCTGTCTTTCGCAGTCCCCTCGGCGACGCTGATCCACTTCTCGAACTCCGGGTCGAACAGCTCGTCCGGGGAGAGGTCGGCGGTGATGTATCTGCCTTTGTGGCCGGAGCCTTCGACCAGCAGGGTCGGGAACCCCGGCGACACCGAGGGACAGTTTTCGAACGGGTCCTCGCCGTCTCCGGCGCTCAGCAGCAGGCCGTTCTTCTTCGTCAGCGAGTACTGCAGGTTCACCACCCACGGCTTCACGTTCTTGGTGCCGCAGTCGGGCGGCGTCGGGTGGTAGCCGGGGTCCATTCCACCGTTGTCTTCGCAGCCGGCGACGGGCGAGGAGATCGCCGGGGTGAAGCTGCGTGCCACCGTGGCGATCGTCGGGACGCCGAGCTGGCGGCCGGTGCGGAAGAACTGCGGGTTCGCTTCGCCGCGCATGTAGCTGGCGAAGACCACCACCGGCTTCACCGAGCGGAAGCTGAGCCGCTCCCGGCCGGTGGAGAAGTCGCTGACGTCGCACCTGCTCTCGGCCTCGTGGGTGCGCTTGTGAATCGTGTTCTGGACGCCCTTGATCTCGATCTTGAAGCGGGCGCTCTGGTAGCCGTTGCCGTAGGTCGCGGCCCCGGCGGGCGCCGGCAGCGCCACCGCCGCGACCGCGCACAGCGCCAGCGCCGCCGCGATCGCCTTGTCCCTCGAACTCATTCCTTCCTCCTGTTCTCGTGCGAAGGCGGCCCACTCGCCGCCCCCGGACTGGCTTCCGTGAGGAGCTCGTCGATCGCGTGCATCAGCCCGATCCGGCCGCTGAAGTCCAGCGCCGCGCCGTCGTCGGAAGAGACATAACCGCTGAGGCCGTCCCCCTCCACCGACAGCTCGAGGGTCAGCGTCCTCCTGGCTCCGTTCACGTGGTTCATGGCCCCCACCCTGCGCCACGAACGCCCCCCGCACATCGAGGCAACCCCTAAGCCGCGACCCTAGGATTTACGGCCGCGCGGTGCCGGGCCTAGGGGTCACGAGGGCGCCAGGGGACCCGCCTGCTGGAGAATCGCCCCGATGGCGACCCGTCCCGAGTTCGACCTCAGCGCCGAGCAGGCCCGGCGCGTCGCGGTCGCCGCGCAGGGCTTCGGCCGCCCGCGGCCGACTGGCCGGGTGGACGCCAGGCACCTGCGGCGGACGATCGACGACGTCGGCCTCCTCCAGCTCGACTCCGTCAACGTCTTCTGCCGCTCCCACTACATGCCGGTCTTCTCGCGGCTCGGCCCGTATCCACGCCAGGCCCTGGACCGCCTGGCCTGGCACGAGGACGGAAGAGGGAAGACCCAGCGGGCGATGCGGCGTGACCTGATCGAGTACTGGGGACACGAAGCCTCGCTGCTGCCCGTCGAGCTGCAGCCGCTGCTGCGCTGGCGGATGGCCCGGGTGGACACGCTGGCGTGGAAAGGCGTGGCGCGGATCGCGGCGGAGCAGCCGCAGCTGCTCGAGTTCGTGCTCGACATGGTGCGGGAGCGAGGGCCGATCCGGGCCTCGGAGCTGGCGGCGAAGGGGCGGCGGCGGGAGCCGGGAGAGATGTGGAGCTGGAGCGAAGAGAAGACCGCGCTCGAGTACCTGTTCTTCTCGGGGCAGGTCTGCGCGGCGCGGCGGGTCAACTTCGAGCGCCTCTACGACCTGCCCGAGCGGGTGCTCCCGCGACACGTCCTCGAGGCGCCGACGCCCTCGCAGGAGGAGGCGCAGCGGCAGCTGCTCCTGATCGCCGCCAAGCGCCTCGGGGTGGCGACCGAGGCCGACCTAGGCGACTACTTCCGCCTCCCCCGCCCCGAGTCGAAGGCCCGCGTCGCTGAGCTGGCCGAGGACGGCGGCTTGGTCCCTGTCCGGGTCGAGGGCTGGCAACGGCCCGCCTACCTCTCGACCGAGCGACCCGCGGGCCTGCGCCGTACAGCGGCGGCGCGGGCGCTGCTGACCCCGTTCGACTCCCTCGTCTGGGCGCGCGACCGGACCGAGCGCCTCTTCGGCTTCCGCTACCGGATCGAGATCTACACCCCCGCGCCGAAGCGCGTCTACGGCTACTACGTCCTCCCCTTTCTGCTCGGCGACCGCCTGGTCGCCCGGGTCGACCTGAAGAGCGACCGCCAGGCCGGTCTGCTGCGCGTGCGCAGCGCCTTCGCCGAGCCGGGCGTCGACACCGCCCTCGTCGCCGAGGAGCTGGCCGCGGAGCTGCGCCCGCTCAGCGAGTGGCTCGGTCTCGGCGGCGTCGCCGTGGAGCGCAAGGGCGACCTCGCCGCGCCGCTGCGTCGCGCGCTCGCCAGTTCCCCGGCGTGACTAGGAAAACTCGATCACGCTGCGGATTCCGTCCTGGGCCTCCATCAGCTCGAAGCCGCGGTTGACCTCGTCGAGGCCGATCCGGTGCGAGACGAACGGCGCCAGGTCGATCTCCCCCTCCAGGTAGCGGTCGACGAAGGCCGGGACCTGGTCGCGGCCCTTGACGCCGCCGAACGAGGAGCCGGCGATGCGGCGACCGGTGATCAGCAGGCGCGGGACGACGTCGAGGGTCTCGCCCCTGCCGGCGACCCCGGCGACGGTGCAGAGCCCCCAGCCCATCCGCGCCGCCTCGACCGCCTGGCGCATCACCGCGACGTTGCCGGTCGCCTCGAAGGTGTAGTCGGCGCCGAAGCCGCCGGTCAGCTCGAGGATCCGCTCGACCGTCCCCTCCCCGCCCTCGAGCAGGTCGGTCGCGCCCTGGCCGCGGGCCAGCTCCAGCCGCTGCGGCGAGAGGTCGACGCAGATGATCCGCTCGGCCCCCTGCAGGCGGCAGCCGGCGACCGCCCCGAGCCCGACCATGCCGGCGCCGAAGACGGCGCAGCTGCTGCCGGGCCGCACGGCGGCGGTGTTGATCGCGGCGCCGAGCCCGGTCGAGAGCCCGCAGGCGAAGAGGCAGGCGTGCTCGAACGGGGCGTCCGGGCTCACCTTCGCCAGCGCGATCTCCGGCATCACCGTGTACTCGGCGAAGGTCGAGCAGCCCATGAAGTGACGAACCCCCTCCCCGTCCCGGGTGATCCGCGTCGTGCCGTCAGGAAGGTGGCCCTTGTTCTGCTCCTCGCGGATCGCCAGGCAGAGGTTGGTGCGCGGGTCGAGGCAGTGGACGCACTCGCGGCACTGGGGCGAGAAGAGGGTGACGACGTGGTCGCCCACCGCCAGCGAGCCGACGTCCGGCCCGACCGCCTCGACGACGCCGGCGCCCTCGTGGCCGAGCACGGTCGGCGCGTAGCCGGACGGGTCGGCGCCGGAGGCGGTGTAGAGGTCCGTGTGGCAGACGCCGCAGGCGTGCAGGCGGACCAGCACCTCCCCGGCCCGCGGCTCCGCCAGCTCGACCTCCTGCACCGCGAGCGGCTCGCCGAACTCCTCCAGGACGGCCGCCCGCATCCTCATCGGGCCGGGCTCCTGCCGCAGTCGGCGATCGTCTCCATCAGGAGTTCACCGTACACCGGGTCAGAGCCACCCCCCGCAGTCCCTATCTTCTCTGGCATGGAGCTGAGGCCGGAGCCGCTCACCGCACCCCAGCCGCCGACGGCGGAGGAGCTGGACAAGGAGCGCACCCAGTCGCGGCTGAAGAAGCTCGGCGCGCTGCTGATCCCGCTCGTCTTCCTGGCCAGCAAGGCCAAGGGCCTCCTCCTGGCCGTGACCAAGATCAAGGCCATGACCACGCTGGGGACGATGTTCATCTCCATAGCCGCCTACGCGCTGGCCTTCGGCTGGCCCTTCGCCGTCGGCTTCGTCCTCCTGCTCCTCGTCCACGAGATGGGGCACGTGATCCAGCTGCGCCGCGAGGGAGTCGAGGCCTCGGCCCCGATCTTCATCCCCTTCCTCGGCGCCGTCATCGCGGCCAAGTCCCTGGGCAAAGACGCCGTGGCCGAGGCCCGCGTCGGCCTCGCCGGCCCGATCCTAGGCACCATCGGCACCCTGATCCCCCTCGCCATCTGGCTCGCGACCGGCAGCGACCTCTGGCGTGCCCTCGCCTACGTCGGCTTCTTCCTCAACCTGATCAACCTCCTCCCCGTCCTCCCCCTGGACGGCGGCCGCGCCATGGCCGTCCTAGGCCCCAAGGTCTGGATCGCCGGCATCCTCATCGCTGTAGCCGCCACCGTCGTCTTCCTCGGCCCGATCATGCTCCTGATCGTCGCCGTCCTCGGCGGCCCCGAGCTCTATCACCGCTTCAAGAACCGCCATTCGGAGGAGAGCCGCGCTTTCCACTCGGTGCCGACCCGGACCAAGCTCGCCGTCGGTGCGGTCTACCTGAGCCTCGCCGCGCTGCTCGTCGTCGGCGTCGCCGAGACCTACGTTCCTCGCACGCTCTAGGCGCGCGGCTCGCTCCCCTTGCGGCTACCCTGGGGACCCTCCTTCGAGGGACCTAGAAAGTGGACGGCGTCGATGAGCGCCTCGCGGCCAGGGCGCTGCGCGCAAAGCTCGACCAGCGAGTCCACCAGCACCCCATGGCCAGCGGGGGTGCGCGAGAAGCGCGAAGAGAGCGCGATCACGATTCCGGCGTGCCGGCGGCCGGCGGCGCCCCACTCGCCGTAGAGGCGCATGAAGTCGGCGACGTTCTCGCTGACTAGTGCCCGGCCCTCGCGAGCGGCGACCACCAACAACTCTTCGTCGGCGAGCCCGCGCAACGGGCTGCGCTCGTCGACTCCCTCGGCGTCGATATCCCGCTCGCGCAGCGATCGCGCCAGGCGGGCGGGATACATCTCGTCCAGCAGCAGCTTCACGAGCCGATTAGGGGCCGGTTCAGTCGCCGGCGAGAGACTCGTAGTGAGCGGTTTCCCGCTCGTGCAACTCGATCCTGGCCTCGATCTCCTCCGGGAACTCGGCCGCGTAACGGAGCGCCACCTCAACCCGGTCGGGGGTAAGCGAGAGCTCCTCGGCGAGCCGCTCGGCAACCTGCCTCCCACCGCCGACCTGGCGGGCCGCAGAACAGATCTCCCAGATGTCGGGGCCGCCCGCGAGGGCGGCGCGACGTCCCGACGGCCCCGAACGGAAGACGATCCCGGGGTGAGACTCGCTGCGGTCTCCCTCCTCCGCATAGCGGCGCAAGGCATCGGAGAGACGCTCCCCACGCGCCTCGGCCCGGATACGAATACGCGCGGCCGTCTCCTGGTTCATACGCACGGAAATATTGGTGGTCTCAGCCATTCGTTGACAACGTAGCACAACGTCCGCATCGGCCGGTCCATCTTCGCTTGAACGTCTGCGGCGATTCCCTAGCGCGAGCAATGTTCCGCTCCCTCACCATGAAGCCACGAACCATCCCTATCTGCAGCAGCCGCAAGAAGAGGAGAGATCTGGCCCCGCCGGTCCTTAGAGTTGCTGGGTCGGGCTACTCCAGTCGCAAACGCATCCGTGGAGCGACCTAACCTGGCGACCCGCTCTATTAGCTTCGACCTGCCGCCAGGGTCCGGCTATTTCCGAGAAGGAGGGGTGGCAGACGGGATTCGAACCCGCGACCGCCGGCACCACAAAAAGGCTTGCCGTCAGCCGTGCCGAGGGCAAATCCCGCATGGCAAGCGGATTCCCGCCGGCCCCCGATCGCGCCCCTCGCGGCTCGATATGCGGGGATATTCGGCGATTGTCGGGGTGTACTGGCAGAAATGCAGATTTCTGCCTGATCGGGCCTACCCTCGGTTTAAAGGGGTGGCAGCGGGCTCGAACCCGCGACCGCTGGCACCACAAAAGCTTGCCGTGGGCACGACGAAATTGAATCCCCATGGCAAGCGACCTTGCGGCCGGCCCCGATCCCCGCCGCGAACTCGAAATACGGGGATATCGGCGATTGTCTGAACGGAGCCGACGCGGTTAAGTTGCTGGCCCGAGCACAGGAGCCATCAAACCCCTCAGCACGGGGGTTCCCAGTCGTGCCCGACGAAGATCGGCTCGGGCACGAGGGTGATGCCGAAGCGCTCCCTGACCACAGCGGCGATCTCTTCAGCCAGCGACACGAGGTCGGCCGTCGTCCCTTTGCCGAGATGGGTCAGGGCAAGGGCGTGCTTGGAGGAGATCGCGACGGTCCCGGACTTTCCGTAGCCCTTCTTGAATCCCGCCTTCTCGATCAGCCAGGCAGCGTGCACTTTGACCTTGTCTGCCTCCCGCTCATGGGGTATCGGCCCGATCAACCCACCCCCCTGGGACTCAATCCGCGCCTCGAGCTCCCCGAACTCCTCGGCGCTGAGAAGGGGATTGACGAAGAAGGAGCCGGTCGAGGTGGTGTCCGGATCGCCGGGGTCCAGGACCATCCCCTTCGCTCGCCGCAACGAGAGCACGGCGCGGCGCACCCTCGCAAGCGGAACCGTGTCACCGATCGAGACATCGAGCTCCCTCGCCACCGCCGGATGGCGGATCGGCCAGGAGCTGCCCCCCGGCTCGAGGCGCAGGCTGATCGCAAGGATCACGAAACGGCCAGGGCAGCGCTTGAAGCGGCTCATCCGGTAGGCAAATCCACATTTTTCGGCTTCGAGCTCGATGACCTCGTCGCGACCGCGATCGAAGGCGCGAACCCCGACCAGCGAATCCGCCACCTCCCGGCCGTAGGCGCCGATGTTCTGGATCGGGGCGGCGCCAGCCGTCCCTGGGATCCCGCTCAGGCACTCGATCCCGGCCAGTCCTTCGGCAACGGCGAAGGCACAGACGTCATCCCATACCTCACCGGCCTGGACGGTCAGGATCACGGTAGAGACGTCGTCGAATCGCTCAAGCCCGCGGGTGGCGACCTTGACTACGGCCCCCGAGAACCCTTTATCGGCGACCACCACGTTGGAGCCACCGCCGAGGATGAAGAGATCGTCCCCGGAGTCGCGCACGGCGTCGACGAGGGCTAGTTCACTGGCCGCGTTCGTCCAGGTGCCAGCGGGACCACCGAGGCCCAGAGTCGTATGCCGGGCCAAACTTTCCCCCATGAACCTCACCCTATCGCCCCCACTTCACGCTCATCACGTTTCTGGCTTTCACACTCGACAACGGCAGCTGCAACGGCCACGTCGGAGATCGCCAGGCCGAACGGGTTGACGACGATCCTCTGCCGGGGATCGGTGCGGCCGGGGGCTGCGCCCGCGAACAGCGCCCCCAACTCGCCGGTCAGGACCTGAGCCCCACTCCCCCCGGGCTCGGCGCTGGAGACGACACTGCCCGCGCGTGCCATCCGTCCCAGCAGCCTGTGGGAATCGGATACAACGATCGACCAGTCGTCGACGTAGAGCGCATCGGCTCCGAGGAATACCTCCGGCAGCAGGTCGTCGAGGCTGACGTTCACAACCACCGCACCCGGCGAGATCCACTCCAGCCGGACATAGGGCTCGGTGGCGGTCGTCGCGGTGACGACGACGTCGGCGTCACGGACCGCCTCCTCGGCGCTGGCCGCGATTTCACCCGCTGGCGCAGCGGCGTCGACCAATCGTTCTGCTCGGTGCCGGTCGAAATCGAAGACAACCAGGCTCTCAATCGGCAGCGCGTTCGCGATCAGCCGCGCGTGCATGGCCCCCAGCGGCCCGGCGCCAATCACCGCCAGCCGGCGCGGACTCGGCCCGGAGAGATGGGACACCGCGAGGCTGCTAACCGTGGCCGTCCGCGCGGCGGAGATTTCGGCCGCCGGCAGAAGATGCGTGACCGCAGCGGTTTCGGGATCGAACAGGGCGATCAGCCCCGACGCTCGCGGCAGTCCCCGGTCCGGATTCCCGACCGAGCTGTTGATCACCTTCATGCCCATCCGCGCCGGCGGTCCCGGGATATAGGCGTGCATGGCGATCGAGCGGGCGGCCCCGCCATCGGGGGCGACCCAGCGCAGACACGCCTCCTCCGGCAGCACCGTCCTGCCCAGGTGATGATCGACGAACGCCCCGAGCACGACCTCACCGAGCTCGAGGTGGGAGAGCGCGAGAGCCACCTCCTCGTCCGTGTACTGCTGAGGCGCGGTCATGCCGAGGCGTACACGACGTGATTGACATGGCGATGCCGATAAGGACGAAAGCTCCCGTGCGGCGGGTCAACCCAGCTCGTCTCCTGGATCTCCAGCTGCCAATCCGCCGCGAACAGGCACTGAACTTCGGCCCGCTCGAAATACCGGAACAACGTCTCCCGGTAGAGGAAGGTGTGCGGTTCGACTTCCTCCCCCTCGCCGTGGGTGTCGTCGTCGAGGGTGAAGAAATTGGCGACCAGCATCCCTCCCGGTCGCAGCACCCTGTGAGCCTCCGCGATCAGCGGGGCCGGGTCCGGAATTTGCCCGGCGACGTCGAGCGCCGTCACCAGGTCGAGCGTGCCCTCCGCGAACGGCAAGGCAGTGACGTCGCCCAGGATCAGTGGCGCCCCGTCCCCGCCGGCACGGAGCAGTTGATCGGCCCGAGTCAGCGCCGTCGGCGAGATATCGAGCCCGGCCAGGTCAAGGCCGCGCTCGCGCAGGGCCTTCAGATTGCGCCCGTCGCCGCAACCGAGGTCGACACCCACCTTGACCCCGGCCTCGAGCGCCCGCGAGGCGATCTCGGCGACGATCGGCATCGGCTCCTCGTTCCAAAGCGAGCTGTCGGGATTGTCTTGATAGGCGAGGTCCCAACCACGGGTGATGTTTGAATCGGTAGTCATCTCAGGCTCCTTTGTCGTCTCGTCAGTAAAGGCTGCAGCGCTTGGTCAGCGGGTCGATCACCTCGGGCTTCCCCACCGTGGCGACGGCGTAGAGCTCGAGATCGGCGATCGAGTGCTCGGCGGAGCGGGCCATCTGTTCCCGCCAGTTGCCTTCCGTCATCGCCGAGTGGAACGCCACCACCTGCTGCTCGTCGCTTCGCAGGTCCGCCAGCAAGCGCTTCAGATGTCCCGGTTTTGCTCGCAGCACGATCAGGGGCATCGCCGATGCCAGGAAGCCGTTGGCATCCACAGTTCGGTAGTCGACTATCCGCAGTCGCTCCGCCAGGTCGCCGCTGCCTCCACTTGCCGCAGCGAGCCCCAGCATCGCGTGCGTGGCCGCGTTGATCGCCCGGCCCGGCTCGAGTTGCTTGTTCAGGGCGACGACGATCTTCTCGCCGTTGTCTTGCTCGTTCATCGTTGGTCCCTTCCTTGGTCAGTTGACATGGGTAGGTGGAAACGGAAGCGCGCGAGAGCCCAGCTGTTCGCGCGATGAGACGTCTTCAACGAGATGCAGCAGGGAAGGCAGCTCCTCGATGCCCTCTTGACGCAGGGCGGCGTCGCTGAAGTCGTAGTTCTCGCCACCGTCGGCACAGACGACAACTACGGTTCGACCGCGCGGCTCGTCCCGCAGCCACCTCAGCGCGGCGACGAAGGCGGCGCCACTGGACCCGCCGACCGAGATGTCGACCGTGTGGTCGAGCAAGCGACAGGCGGCGATCGCCTCGCGGTCATCGACGACGGCGGCGTGCCGGCGCTCGTCGGGACGGATGAAGGCGCTGCGCAACGGAGAGCCGATGCCGGGCAGGATGCGGACTCCGTCGCCGTTGCGGACGGCGTTGGACCCCGGCACGTCGACCGGCACGACGACCGTCGCCAGGCCCGCCGCCCGCACTCGTGCGGCAATCCCGGAGACCGTGCCACCGGTGGAGCAGGCAACGAAGATCGCGTCCGCACCGGGAGCGGCGGCGACAATCTCCGGGCCGGTCGAGAAGTAGTGGATCTCGGGGTTCGCCTGGGACTCGTACTGGTTCAACCACAGGGCCCGCGGCTCTTCCCGGCAGATCTCTTGAACCCGCTCGAGGCGCGAGCGCAGGTAGCTGCCGTCGGGGTCGACCCGCGACACGACCTCGACCCGCACTCCCGCCTTGGTCAGTTTCTCCATGTTGGCCTCAGTCGTCTTCGGATCGGCGACGACGATGGCGTTGAGCCCGCGGAGCCTGCTCTGGACCGAGAGCGCAACCCCGAGGTTGCCGCTGCTCGACTCGACCACGGTCATCCCGGGGACCAGAACGCCTTCTCCGGCGGCGCGATCGAGCAAGCCACGAGCGGTGCGCGCCTTGATCGAACCGCCCGCTCCGTTGAAACCCTCGAGCTTGAGCAGCACCCGGTGCTCGCGGCCGCCGACGCGGACGGCGACCGCCCGCATCGGCGTGTGCCCAATCATCGAGTCAACCAGCAGCCTGTCGACCGGGATCACAGCCACCACCGACCCCCCGTCGCGTCCGGGACCGTGATCTCCAGCGCTTCGTGTCCACCCTCGAGCGCCGCCACCGTCCGGATGCCGGCGCCGGCGAGGGCAGCGGTGCTCAGGGCGATCGGCGCGGCCACCATCCGCACCGCTTGACCGCCGAGGTAGACGGTCATCTCCGCCCCGCGTCGGGCGATGAGTTCAATCGGCTCCCCACTGCGGGTAAGTCGCTGGAGGTCGAGCGCCGGGGCAGGGGCACTGACCTCAACCCAAGCCATGCCCGCGACTATCTCGGTCGCCACCACCGACAGCGGCTCCCGCGCGAGCAGCGCCAGACATCCCGCCGTCGCCGCGCAGGTGCGCTCGAGCCTGTCACGGCGCTCCGGATCGCGGCAGACAGGAACCCAGTCGCCGCTCTTGGCAGCGACGGGGTGGGACATCACATGAAGCAGACCGTTCGGTTCCTCGACGACGTCGATGACACGGACGCCGGCCACCGTTCCGCGATCCCCGGCGCACCCCCGACGAGACGGAGCGAGCGGCGATGAGGCGAGAAGCAAGTGCCCGCCGGGAGTGGCGATAATTTGCTCCAGGCGTAGGCCCGAGGCACTGTCCTCGAGGTCACCGAGGGAGTCCTCGAGCTGCTTTCCCTTTCCTTTCGAATCACTCTCGTACATCCAGCGCCTCCTCCACCTTTTGTGCTGCTTGTCAACACATCTAATGGGCTCTTCACTGCCCTCACAAGGTGGGGTCGGCGCGGCGAGTTCGGACTGAAACAGTGCGGTTTTCCATTACGAAAACAGTTCGAATTCGTCGCGGAAAGTGACCTCGTTTCGCGAGTTGGGATACTTCACTGATGCCACTAACTCGAGTACAGATCGCGCACGGCCTCACCCTTCACGGACAGCAGCTGGCCGAAGGCGTGATGGACCGTCGCGCCTTCCGTGACCTCCTCGACTGCAAAGACACGACCTTTCACTCCGCCACCAAGCCGCTTGGCGGGTACGAAGGCGACGACGGCATCCCCGGCTCCTCCTTCTTCGAGGCGTCGGACGGGAAACTGAAGTTCGGCCCCGGCGCCGGCGTCGTCCTCGGCGTCTCCCTGGGCATAGCCAACGTCAGAGCCGCCCTCTTCGACGCCAACGGAGACATGCACCACGAGACCACGCTGGAGCGGATGCCCAAGCAGATGGAAGTCCCGCCGGCCGACCTCCTACGCCGGATCGAGGAAGCCGCGACCCAGGTGATGGTCCCCGCGCTGGAGGACGAGTCCCTGCAGGTTGCCGGCGGGAAGCTCAGATTCAGAGGCGTGGCGGTCGCCTGGCCGTGCCCCCTCGGCCGTGACAAGAAACCATCCGGGCACTTCCTTCATTCGGCCTGGGCCCATCTCGCCCTCGACCAGAGCGTCGCTAAGCAGCTCGGCCTAAGGCGCGCAATGTCACATGCGCTCAACGACACCTACGCCGGCGCGATCGCGGTCGCCTTCAACCACACGCGCGCGCCCGAGCACACCGAGCAGGACAGGCCGGAACTCACCCTAGTTCTTCGCATCTCCGGCGGAATCAGTGGCTCCACGATCGTCATCGAGGCGCCGAAAGGAAACGAATCCGGCTTCGCCAGGAGCATCCTTCTCGGCGGTGTCAACTCGCACGCGGGCGAGGTCGGCCACGCCTCCATCAACCCTGGCCTAATCGCCGAGATCACCCCGAAGAAGTCGAATGGGCTGGGAGCGCCGACGCCGATCTGGTGCTCATGCACTCATCCCTCGCATCAAGATCCACCCAGCCATCTCGAGGCCTACGCGGGGCGGCTGGCGCTCGCCAATCGGATTGATTCGGGCCGGGATGCGGAGGACGTGATCCAGGACGTCCTCCAAGAGCCGGAATCCAAGGTTCATCTACGGGCCCTGGGAGACGTCGGAACGATGACCGGCGATGTGCTCAGGGGGGCGGCCGCGATGCTCAACCCGGCGAAGATCGTGATCACCGGATCGCTCGCCCTCGAGCCGGTCAGAGATGCGATGAACGAGCGCCTCGAAGAGGAGCATCGGGTGAGTGCCCACCCACAGGTGGTGATGCTTGAGAGGGACGAGGACTTCATCGGCGCCAAAGGTGCCGCCCTGGCGGTTATCCGCAGGCAGGTCTACCGGAAGTTCGAGTCGCTGCTCGCCCCTCCCGTCAACGAGATTCCACAGCGACTCCAGTCCGGCCAGCACGTCGAAGACATCTCCACCTTGCCGTGGAAGAAGCGTTCGCAGTAGTAGGCAGAGATTTTCGCGCAATTTCAAATGGTCTCCAAGTCAGCCGAGAGCTTTGACCTCACGCCAGGTGAATAGGCGACCGGAGGATGTTGAAGCACCCTCAACGACAGCTCACGGCGATAGGGTTGCACCGATGGCGACGGGGGCGGGTGAGACGACTGCGGTGGTGAGCTCGCCGCTGCGGTGGGTCGGCGGCAAGCGGTGGCTGATCCCGAAGCTGAGGAAGCTGATCGGCGAAACCGAGATCGCCGCTTATCACGAGCCCTTCCTGGGTGGCGCCTCGGTTTTTCTGGCCCTGGGACCGTTCTCGAAAGCTCACCTCAGCGATACCAACGTGGAGCTGATTTCCGCCTTCGAGACGATCAGGGACCACCCGACCCGGGTCGCCAACAAAGCCCGAGGGTACGCTCGCGACGAAGAGACCTACTACGAGGTCAGGGCATCGATTCCGGGCGGGTTGATCGAGAGTGCCGCCCGCTTCCTCTACTTGAACCACACCTCGTTCAACGGCATCTACCGCGTCAACCTGGCAGGTACCTACAACGTGCCTTTCGGCGGCGAGCGGATCGCCCACATCCCCACCGCCGAGCAGCTGCGGACCGTGGCCTCTCGACTGGAGCAGGCCACCCTGAAAGCCGACGACTTCGCCAAGTGCATCAACTGGGTAGGCCCCGGGGACCTCGTCTTCCTCGACCCCCCCTACACGGTTGCCCACAATGAAAACGGATTCGTGAAGTACAACCAGCGGCTTTTTTCGTTCGATGACCAGCGCCGCCTCAGCAAGCTCGTCGATGAAATTAAGGAGCGCGACGCCCACTACATCCTCGCCAACGCTGCGCACGACTCGATCATCGAGCTGTTCGACAAGGGTGACTCGGTGATCAAGACCAGCCGACGCAATTCGGTTGGGGGAGCGAACGCGATACGGGGCAGCGCGAAAGAGCTTCTATTCACGAACCTGGAGACGGTCGGCTGATGACGAGGGCGGAGACGGAAGGTGGAGCAAACCCGAGAAAAGGGACGACGGCGTTCTCAGTTCCCGGAGAGGCAATAAGCGATCACCTGCTGGCGTTCAAAAAAATCAAAGGCGAGACGCGGAAGCGGCTTTTGCCCCACGCCTTCGAGACGGTCTCGAAGGGGAAGGTCGAGGCCTACGAAGCCGACGGCTGGGTCGTCGAGAAAGAGCTGAACACCCGGACCAAAATGCGGCGCGAGAAGCGCCACGAGCGAGCCTTCGAGGACCGCGTGTGGGCGATGTGCGCCCAGCTGCAGTTCCCGCACCTGAATCGCGACGGTTCTTTCAAACTTAGCTACGGAGCGGTGCCGAGCGCAAAGCAGCAGATCGACGTATTCGCGGCCGATGAGGAGTCGGTGCTGCTGATCGAGTGCAAATCCTCTGAGACGATCCGCCACGGGCAGTTCAAGAAGGAGGTCGAGGGGATCTCGGGACGGCGGGAGGGGATCGTCCGGCGGGTCAAAGAGGAGTACCCCGACCACAAGATCCGCTTCTTGCTCGCGACTAACAATTACACCCTCTCCGCGCAGGTCAAAGAGCGTGTAGAAGGCGCCCAGATCTTCCACGTCGACGAGGACACGGTTGAGTACTACCTACGGCTGGCAGAACACCTGGGGGCCGCCGCTAAATACCAGCTGCTTGGCGCGCTGTTCGCTGGGTCGAAGATCCCGAACCTCGAGCCGGAAGTGCCGGCGATCCGCGGCTCGATGGGCGGCTACACCTACTTCTCCTTCGCGATCGAGCCCGCGCGCCTGCTGAAGATGTCCTACGTGCTGCACCGTAACCAAGCCAACAGCGCGCTGATGCCCACCTATCAGCGGCTGATCAAGAAATCGCGCCTGAGGAAGGTCGCCGAGTTTGTCGAGGGGGGTGGCTTCTTCCCAAACTCGATCATCCTCAACATCGAAACCGGGAAAAGGAGGGGTGGGCTGCAGTTCGACCTCGCTCCGAAATCGCCTGGGCCCTCGAAAATCGGGCTCCTGCACCTGCCGCAGACCTACCGGGCCGCCTACGTCATTGACGGGCAGCATCGCCTGTACGGGTACGCCGACTCGAGTCGGACCGAGACCGACCTGGTCCCGGTCGTCGCCTTCGTCGACCTGCCAAGGGAGGAGCAGGTTCGCCTCTTCATGCAGATCAACGAGAACCAGCAGGCGGTTCCCAAGAATCTGCGGAATACGCTGAACTCGGACCTGCTCTGGGCCTCAGACGACTACCGCCAGCGCGCGAAGGCCTTGCGCCTGAGGATCGCCCAGCACCTCGGCGAGCAGAAGTCCTCGCCGCTCTTTGACCGGGTGATCATTGGCGAGAACGCCAAAACCCACACGAGGTCGATCACGATCGATGCGATCGATAACGGCCTGCGGCGCGGAAACTTTATTGGCACCTTCACGAAAACGGGCGCGAAAGAAGTAGGCACCTTCTACGCAGGTGACAACCAGCCGACCGCCGACCTCCTCATCCCGTTCCTTGAGGCCAGCTTCGAGATCCTCAAAGAGGGGCTGCCTGCGCAATGGCAGTACGGCAGCGCCGAAGGCGGCTTCGTCTTCATGAACAACGGGGTCGAGGCGCTCCTGCGGGTGCTCAGCGACATCGTCGACACCCTGGTCGAGAGCGAGGGCGTTAATCCGCTCAGCACCAGCACCGCGGAAATGGTCGAGGCCTGTCGTCCCTACCTGGAATCGCTCGTAGATCACCTTGAGGGGCTAAGCCGCGAGGAGGGCATCGAATACCGCACCAGCTATGGCTCGGGCGCCGGCTCGAAGTACTACCGAAAGCTCCAGCAGGCCGTGCGTGCCGCCCGGCCCGACTTCGAAGCACCGGGCCTCGATGAGTGGGAAAAAGCCCAGGACAAGCAATACACCAACCAGGCGCGGGAGATCGTCGGCGACCTTGAGACCTTCTTCAAGAAGGACATCCGCGAGCGGCTTAAGGACGAGTACGGCAAAGACTGGGAACGCCTCGGGGTCCCGCGCAAGATCCGCAAAGAGAGCGCCGAGCGAGCGATTGAGAAGAACCTTGACCTCGACCCATCAGAACAGGTGGGCGGCTGGGACATGATGTACATCGTCGACTACTACGAGGTGATCAAGTCCTGCACCAACGCGGTCTGGGAAAGCCGCTTCGCCGCTCGCTACACGCGACCCGAAGACGAGGATCTCTCCGGTACCTGGAAAAACCGCCTGGGCTGGATCAAGCGCCTCAACCCGATCCGCAACGAAGTCTCACACGGGGGCGCGATCAGCGAAGAGGACTATGCCTTCCTGGTGGACCTTCGGGAGTGGCTGCTCACCGGGGAAGCCGACGGCGCCGTCTAGCTGGTGCGAAGGCGCTCGCGCCCCGCGGCGCGCGAGATCGGCATCTCCTCGAGGGCGAGGCCGAAGCGAACGAGATAGCGCTCGGCAAGCCGATTCCCGCAGGGCTCGGCCACGGCAAATGTAAGGCCCCCGGCCTTTAAGGGTTCGTGGACGTCGAATCCAGCGCAGAATCCTCTAGCCGCCCTACTCGTCGCGCTGCAGCGCCTCCCCGGCCCCCGGGCCGAGTCTCTCCCCCTTGGAGTCGGGGTTTGGTATCGCCACCAACGCCTTCAGCCGAGCGAGCCCCCCCAGGCACTCCCAACGAGTGACCGCAACCGCTCGCGCTCGCCGACCTCCCGGCGCATCATGTGGGCATAGGTCTTCAAGGTGAACTCTGGGCTCGTATGCCCCAGCTGATACATCACCGAGACGGGGTCCTCCCCGCAGGCGACGAGGATCGAGGCGAAGGTGTGGCGGAGCTTGTGCGGGGAGACGCCGACGGGTAGCGGCGGCCGGCCTTCCCGCTCGAGCAGCTTGTCCGCGCGGGCTACCGCCGGAAGAAGGATTCGGCCGCGGATGTTGTCCTTATCGCGGGGCCGCCCGGTCCGCGTGGCGAAGACGAGTTCCTGCGGGCTCCGGCAGGGGTAAAGCCCCGGCTTCCGCTTCAGCAGCGACGAAAGAATCGGCGATACCGTCACCTCCCGACTCCCGGCCGCGGTCTTCGATTTTCGAATCAGGATTCTCCCCGCAGAGAGGTCGACGTCGCGCCGGAGCAGCGCCCCCATCTCGCCGGAGCGAAGACCGGCGAAGATCAGCGCCCCGATCATCGGCAGCCGATCAGAAACCCGCGACTCAGGCGAGCGATCAAGCGACTCAGCGGCCGTAATCAGCGCTTCGACTTGAGCGGAGGAATCGAGAAATACCGGGGGCCGAGCTTCGCAGCGCAGCCGGCGCCGTTTTCCCTGCGCCGGATTCGCCTCGATCAGCCCGTAATCCATGGCGGCGGTGAGAACCCACTGCAGCGTGTCGATCGTCCTATTGATCGAGTGCGGGGTGAGGGGCCGCATGACCCTGCCGCCGTCGTCGTGCTCGGGTCGCCCCGCCTCAATCGCCCTCTGTCGCGCTTCGGCCTCGCGGACCTTTTCAGTCCGGTATTCGTCGACCGCCTCGGCGTCGATCTCGCGCAGACGCCAATCGGAGAAGAAGCGAGACAGATGAGCGAGGCACCAGTCATAGTGGCGAAGCGTCCCTTTGCTCAGCTCCCCCCGTCGCTCATCCAATAGCTGGGCGACGAAGGTGCCGAAAAGTGGATCCCGCACGCGCCGCTTGCGGCGCCGGCCGCCGCGTCCGGGCTCAACCCACAAGTCTCGTCGGACGTCGGCGAGCACGTTCGCCAATTCGTCTTCTGCCCGCCGCCGCGTCCAGCCATCAGCGTCTCTTCCGAGGGTGAGGTACCGCCGTCGCCCATGGTCCGTGAAGCGGATCGCCCAGCGCCAACCGCTCTTTGCATGGCGATGAAGCAGCTGACCTCTGGGCCTGTTGGGCACGGCTTCCCTTCGGCGCCCCCGCGGTCATTTATGCACTCGGACTAACCGACCTCGGACCGCGGCGCCTTCGGTTCTGTTCCGCCGCGACCAGTGGTTCAGATTCAGGCACTCCTGAAAACAAGAGCCCGTCGGTTCAAAGTCGCCAGAAACCTGCTCATTTGCAGGCCCTTTACCGACGGCTCCGGCACAGCCGGTGCCCGGAGACCCGAATTTCTGCCGGGTTTTCGGGCACAAATGGGTCCGCCTGAACCTGACCCGGCGTTCGTCGGTTCAAAAAAAGATGCTGATTTGCAGGGACTTCAGGGGTGGCAGACGGGATTCGAACCCGCGACCGCCGGCACCACAAGCCGGAGCTCTACCAACTGAGCTACTGCCACCTCGCAGGGGGAGATTCTAGGCGACGGCGGCGAACTCGCCGGTCTGCTCGCTCGCCCGCGCCTCGGCTCCCCCGCGCGAGAACTCGATCTCGTCGTCGATCGGGCCCTTGCGCAGGAGGCGGACGTCCTGGGCGTAGTTCTGGTGCAGGCGCCAGGGGTGGGCCGTCGCCTGCTTGGGGAGCTGGTCGAGGGAGCGGAGGATGTAGCCGGACTTGAGGTCGATGAAAGGTTCGGTCTCGACCGAGGCGTCGGGCGCCCTGGGGGTCGCGACGCGGTAGCCGTGCGCGTCCATGTGCTTGATCAGGCGGCAGACGTAGTCGGCGACGAGGTCGGTTTTGAGCGTGAAGGAGGCGTTGGTGTAGCCCATCGCCATGCTCATGTTGGGCACACCGCTGAACATCATCCCCTTGTAGCCGACGGTGTCGGAGAGCTGCTTCTCCTTGCCGTCGACGAGGAGCTGCATGCCGCCGAGGACGAGCAGGTTGAGGCCGGTCGCGGTGACGATGACGTCGGCCTCGAGCTCCCTCCCGGACTGCAGACGGACCCCCTTCTCGGTGAAGGTCTCGACGCGGTCGGTGACCACCTCGGCCCTGCCGCTGCCGATCGCCTCGAACAGGTCGCCGCCGGGCACGACGCAGAGGCGCTCGTCCCAGGGGTTGTAGCGCGGCTTGAAATGCGTGTCGACGTCGTAGCCCTCCGGCAGCTTGGCCTGCGCTTCTTTGCGGATGATGCGCTTGATGACCCCCGGCCAGCGGCGGGAGATCTTGTAGCTGGCCAGCATCAGGAAGACGTTCTTCCAGCGGGTCGCCGTGTAGGCGACCTTCTCCGGCAGCAGCCGCCGCAGCAGGTGGGCGATCGCGTCGCGGGCCGGCCGGGCGATGACATAGGTCGGCGAGCGCTGCAGCATCGTCACCTGCGCGGCGCGCTCGGCCATCGCCGGCACCAGCGTCATCGCGGTCGCGCCGCTGCCGATCACGACCACGCGCTTGCCCTCGTAGTCGAGGTCCTCGGGCCAGTGCTGGGGGTGGACGATCTCGCCCTCGAAGCGCTCGGTCCCCTCGAAGTTCGGCGTGAAGCCTTCGTCGTAGCGGTAGTAGCCGGTGCAGCCGTAGAGCCAGTCGCAGGTGATCTCGACCGGCTCGCCGTCGCGCTCGGCGCGCACGGTCCAGCGCGCCTCGGCGCTCGACCACTCGGCGGCGACGACCTTGTGGCGGAAGCGAATCTTCTCCTCCACCCCGTGCTCCTGGGCGGTCTCCTTGATGTAGTCGAGGATCGACTCGCCGTCGGTGATCGAGTTCTCCCCCAGCCACGGCTTGAACGAGTAGCCGAGGGTGAACATGTCGGAGTCCGAGCGGATGCCGGGGTAGCGGAAGAGGTCCCAGGTGCCGCCCATCGACTCGCGCGCCTCGAGGATCGCGTAGCTCTTGCCGGGACAGTTCTGCCGCAGGTGCACCGCGGCGCCGATGCCGGAGAGGCCGGCGCCGACGATGAGGACATTGACGTGCTCGCGCTCCTGGGGCATGGGGAAGCTCCTTAGCGGTTGAGGCGAGCGAGGAGGTCGCTCGTCATCGGGGTGGATTTGAAGCGGCCGCGCTTGGCGCCGACGCGCATCTGGCGCCGAACCGCGCGCTCGACGAGGCCTTTGGGGAGGAATCGGAGGAGGGCGTAGGACTGGGCGCCGCGCCGCGTGGTGGCGAGGTCGCGGGCCGGCTTGCCGTAGATGGCGCGGACGATCGTGCCGGCCGCGGCGCCGAGCGGCTCCGGCGGCACCATCCCCTCGAGGGCGACGCCGGCGCTCTGGCTGGCCTCGTGGATCGGGGTGCGGATGTAGCCGGGGTAGACGGTCGTCACTGTCACCTCGTCCCCCACCTCTGCCCGCAATTGCTCGGAATAACCGACGACGGCGCGCTTGCTGGCGCCGTAGGCGGTGGCGAAGGGGACCGCGAGGTGGGCGAGGCCGGAGGAGATGTTGACGACGCGGCCACGGGAGGCACGCAGCGCCGGCAGCGCCGCGGCGGTGACGCGCCAGGTGCCGAGCAGGTTGACGTCGAGGACGCGGAGGGCGTCCGGTCCTGGCCGTTCGGTCGCGCTTTGCGGAAGGCCGATGCCGGCGCAGTTGACGAGCGCGTCGACCTCGCCGCCGAGCCGCCGGATCGCTTCGGCGACGGCCTTGTCGACCGAGGCCTGGTCGGTGACGTCGCAGGTGAGCACCTCGTCGCTCGCCCGGAGGTCGAGGCCAACCACCTTCGCTCCCCGCTCCCGCAGGGCCTTGGCGGTCGCCTCACCGATACCGCTGGCGGCGCCGGTAATGATCACGCACTGGCTCATCGGTCAGGACTCTATCAACACTGTGTCGAGTAAGTCAACAACTTGTCGATCTTCTCGACGCCATGTATCGTGAAGCGCATGGCAGTGGCTCCCAAAGCCCAGTCAGCTTCCACCGCCGCGCCCAAGGGCCGTGGCCGCCGCGGCGCCCGCGCCAGCGGCGACGACCGCGAGCGGGCGATCCTGGAGACCGCGGAACGGCTGCTGGAGGAGCGGCCGCTGAGCGAGATCTCGGTCGACGACCTCGCCAAAGGCGCCGGCATCTCCCGCCCCACCTTCTACTTCTACTTCCCCTCCAAGGACGCGGTGGTGCTGACGATCGTCGACCGCCTCGTCGCCGACGCCGGCGGCAGCCGCGAGGAGATCATCACCGCGCTGGCCGACGGCGGCCCGCAGGCCGGCTTCCGGGTCGGGCTGGAGAACCTCTACGCCGCCTTCCGCGCCCGGCCCGGCGTCGTCCGCGCCGGAACGGACCTGCGCGCGACCAACCAGGAAGCCCGCGAGCTCTGGGCCCAGGTGATGGAGGGCTGGGTCGCCGACGTCACCGCGGTGATCGAGGCCGAGCGCGCCCGCGGCGCCGCTCCCCCCGGCCTCCCCGCCCGCGACCTCGCGATCGCCCTCGTGCAGATGAACGAGCGCGCCCAGTACGCGACCCTCCTCGACGAGTCCCCCTCGCTCGAGGCCGACCGCGTGCTCGACGTCCTGATCGACGTCTGGCTGCGGGCGATCTACGGCACCGCCGAGCCGAAACCGTAAAAAAGCATCTCCAGGGCGCTTTTCTGCGGTCTCGCGACTAAACGCGCGGCGCGATCTCCCGCCCCATCAGCGCGACCGCGTCGAGGTCGCGGTGGAGCAGGTGCTGTCCCATGATCCGCGTCAGGCCCGCCGCCTCCAGCTCGCGCAGTTGCTCGATCGCCTCCTCGGTCGTGCCGAGGATCGTGCTCTCGCGAAGGCCGGCGACGAACGCCTCGCCGTCGTCGCCCTGGCCTTTCCAGCGGGAAAGGCGGGCGGCGCGGTCGAGCAGTTCGTCGCGGTCTGCCCCGACCATCCAGCCGGTCATCATGGAGAGCGGCAGCGTCGCCGGGTCGCGATCCTCCGCCTCGCAGGCGCGGTCGAGGCCGGCCCGGATCTCGGCGACCTCGGCGGGGGTCGCCATCACCGTGTTGTACTCGGCGGCGTGGCGGGCGGCCAGGCGCAGGCTGCGCGGCCCGCCGCGACCGCCGAGGATCAGCGGCAGCGGCCGCTGCACCGGCTTCGGCAGCGCGTCGAGGTCCCGCGCCCGGTAGTGGTCGCCCTCGAAGCTGAACGGGCCCTCCTCCCAGTGCCCCCTGACGACCCGCATCTGCTCCTCGAGCGCGTCCATCCGCGGCCCGATCTCCGGCAGGTCGAAGCCGTAGAGCTCGTGCTCGACCTCCCACCAGCCGGCGCCGATTCCGACCTCGACCCGGCCGCCGGAGACGTGGTCGGCGGTCACCGCCGCCTTCGCCAGCACCGCCGGGTGGCGGAAGGTCGCCGGCGAGACCATCGTCCCCAGCCGCAGCCGGTCGGTGACCGCGCCCAGCGCGGTGATCGTCCCCCAGGCGTCGAGCGAGCCGCGCTCGCGGCGGTCGTCGACCGAGAGGTAGTGGTCGGAGCGGAACATCGTCCCCACCCCGTGCTCCTCGCAGGCCGCCGCCAGGGCCAGCCAGTCCTCCCAGGCGACGTCCTCCTGGCCCTCGATCATCAGGCAGACCTGCATCCCGCTCCCCTACCCGGCGGCGACGATTTCAGCGAAGGCGGCGAAGCCCGGCGCGGTGCGCTCGACCAACCCGCTCTCCAGCTCTGCGGCGCGCTCCGGCAGGGCGTGCTCCCCCTCGTCGCCCAGGACCGCCACCGCCTCGTCGATCATCGCCGGCACTGCCAGCCAGGCCTCGACCAGGGCGAAGTCGGCCTCAGGGTGGAAGAGGACGCCCCACGCCTTGCCGGCTCGGAAGGCCTGGCACTCGGTGCGCTCGGAGGAGGCGAGCTGCTGAGAACCCTCGGGAAGGTCGAAGACGTCGCCGTGCCAGTGGAGGACCTCGCTGCGTGGAGCGAGCCCGCCGAGCAGGGGATCGCCGGGGTCGGCGATCTCGACCGGGACGAACCCGATCTCCGGGGCGGGGCCGGGCCGCACCTCCGCCCCCAGCGCCCGCGCCAGCAGCTGCGCGCCGAGGCAGACACCGAGGACCGGCACTTCGCGCGCAGCCGCCTCGGCCAGCCACTCGCGCTCCGCGACCAGGGCCGGGAACCGCTCCACCTCGTCGACGTTCATCGGTCCGCCCATGAAGACGGCGCCGGCGACCTCGTCGTGGGCGGGCAGCGGTTGCCCAGCGAGCGGTTTCACCGTCCTCACCCGCAGCCCGCCGCAGGCGTCGAGGATCCGGTGCGGTCCCTCCCAGGGCACGTGCTGGACGGCCAGCAGGGTCGGACGCTCGTCCAGGGTCATCGGGTCCCAGGCTAGCCTCAGCGGGCATGAGCGAAGGGCCCCCTCGATGACGTTTCCACCCTTTGTGCCCCTGGAGGGGCCAAAAAGGTGGAAACGATGCAGCTGGCCCGGGTTGGTGCTGCTGGTGGTGGTCTTGATCTGGACGCTCGCTCCCGCCGCCACCGCCGTCGGCCCCTACCCCGGCCTTGGCCCCTGCTCGGTCTTCCCGGGCCCGCCGGCCTCGCTCTCGCCCCGCGCCGCGTCGCTCCCCACCGAGGCCGCCTGGAACCAGGACGTCTCGAAGGCGCCGCGCGATCCGCGCTCGAGCGCCTACATCGCCTACGTCAACTCCCGGGGCGGCGACCGACTGCACCCCGACTTCGGCTCCCCGCGCGCCTACGGCATCCCCTACTCCGTCGTCGGCACCGGCCAGCGCCGGCTGCCGGTCAACTACACCGCCTACGGCGAGGAGAGCGACCCCGGCCCCTTCCCGGTCCCGGCGCGGGCGCCGGTCGAGGGCGGCAACCGCAGCGACGGCGACCGCCACGTGCTCGTCGTCGACCGCGCCGCCTGCAAGCTCTACGAGCTCTACCGCGCCTTCTACGTCCCCGGGCCGCGCCCGCACTGGAACGCCGACTCCGGCACCGCATGGGACCTCCGCTCCGCCGCCCGCCGCCCCGAGGGCTGGACCTCCGCCGACGCCGCCGGCCTGCCGATCTTCCCCGGCCTCGTCCGCTACGACGAGGTCGCCTCCGGCAACCTCGACCACGCGATCCGCGTCACCTTCGAGAGCACCCAGGACGCCTGGGTCCACCCCGCCTCACACTGCGCCGGCGACACCTCGAACCCGAGCGCCCCGCCGATGGGCCTGCGCCTGCGACTCAATGCCGGCTACGGCCTCGGCCGCTTCAGCGGCCACGCCAAGGTCATCGCCCTGGCGATGAAGCGCTACGGCCTGATCGTCGCCGACAACGGCTCCAACTGGTTCTTCTCCGGCAGCAGCGACCGCCGCTGGGACGACGAGAACCTCAACCAGCTGAAGGAGATCCCCGGCAGCGCCTTCGAGGTCGTGAAGAGCGCTGCAGCCATTCGTCCATGCTGATTTGCCTGCATTGGATCGGGTACCCGATCTATTAGCCAGTCAGGGACTCATCAGGGAACAGCCTGCGAGGAGAGAGGAACGATGGCCCAAACGAAAACCAAACCGAAAAAACGATCGTCGCCGAAAACGGCGAAATCGTCATCGAAATCGAAAGCGCCGAAAGCCAAATCGAAATCGTCCAGCAGCAAATCGCGCAGTTCGAGCAACGGCGCGAGCGCCTCGAAAGCGAGCAGCAAATCGCGTTCGCGCAAATCAGCCACCAGCAACGGGTCCTCGAGCAAGCACTCGAACGTCGAGGCGGTTCGCAACGCCGTCGGCGACGCCGGCGGGAAAGTAGGCGACAAAGCAAAGAGCGCCGGCAAATCCGTCGGCAAAGCCGCCAGCAAAGCGAAAGTGCCGCTCGTCGCCGGCGGGGCCGCGATCGCCGGAGCCGCCGGCGGGATGGCGCTGGCCGCTTCGAAGAAAGGCCGCAAGAGCGGGCTCGGCAAGGCGATGAGCCGGCGGCCGAAGGTCAAGGTCGGGCGGCCGAAGATCAAGGTCGACTCGAAGGACGTTGCCCGGGCGGCCAAAGGCGTAGGAAACTTCAGCGCGCAGGTAAGCGAGATCGCCGGCGGTCTCGAGAGCGCTGCCGGGGGGAGGAACGGAAAGCACCGCTCCCCGATCGAGGTCGTTCTACAGGGACTCACCGCGAGGCGCTAGCGCCAGGGCTGGCCCTGAGGACATGGCTGCGGCCGCGCGTCCGGGACGCGCGGCCGCAGTTCCACCGTCCTTGACTAGTCGTCTTCTTCCTCGGCCGTGTCGGCCGGGTGGACGATCCGCTGAGCGACCGACCAGTCGACCTTGACGTCCCGGTAGGTGACGCCGGCTTCCGGCTCCTCGGGGATGTTCTCCCGCTCGACCTCGGCGTCGGTGTCGTGGCCGGGCTCGCCGTAGTAGGTGACCTTGCGCTTCTCCGGCACGCGGTCGAACCGCACCTCCTTCGCCTTGACCGAGGTGGAGAAGTCGAGGTCCGGGCGGCGGCCGCTCATGCGGCGGCCGCCTTCTCGACGTCGTGGACGGTGACGCGGCCCTCGGCCCCGGTGCCCTCGACGTCGTCGATGTCGACGCCGTGCTCCTCGGCCTTGCGCAGCGCCGCCTCGGTGGCGTTGTGCTTGGCGGCGCGGCGCTGGCGGCGCCGCTCGCCCAGCTCCTGCGCTTTGTGGGTGGCGGCGAGGCCGAGGTCTTTGGCCTCGTCGGCCGCGGCGGCGCCGATTTCCTTGGCGACGAGCTTGGCGATCTGCTTGGCCATGCCGCCGCCGGAGGAGCCATCGCCGCCGTTTCCTCCGTTGCCACCCCCGCCGCCGGCCCCGAGCTGCGCCACGCCGCCGAGACCGCCGACCGCCTGC
>DATEOT010000108.1:0-3773 GCA_035273795.1 Solirubrobacterales bacterium
ACGTTGAGCCCGGGACGCTGCCGGAGACGATGGCGGCGTGGGTGATCCGCCAGGAGCGCGAGGGCGAACCGAAAGACGCCTTCCAGCTGGAGCAGATCGAGGTCCCTGAGCCCGGCGCCTTCGAGGTGATCGTGCGGGTGATGGCCGCCGGCGTCAACTTCAACAACGTCTGGGCTTCGCTCGGCAAGCCCGTCTCGGTGTTCGGCTACGGCGACCACCCCGAGTTCGGCCACCACATCGGCGGCTCCGACGCCTCCGGCGTCGTCTGGAAAGTCGGCGAGGGCGTCACCCGCTGGAAGGTCGGCGACGAGGTCGTGATCCACTGCAACCAGGCCTCCTACGAGGACGTCGAGGTGCACGGGCTCGACCCGATGGCGGCGCCGAGCCAGCGGATCTGGGGCTACGAGACCACCTGGGGCTCCTTCGCCCAGTTCACCAAGGTCCAGGCCCAGCAGCTGCTGCCGAAGCCGCGCAACCTCTCCTGGGTCGACTCCTCCTCCTACGGGCTCACCTACTTCACCGCCTACCGGATGCTGATGGACCAGTGCAACCTGCAGGCCGGCCACAACGTCCTCATCTGGGGAGCGGCGGGCGGCCTCGGCGTCTTCGCGGTCCAGCTCTGCAAAGCAGCCGGGGCGAACGCGGTCGGCGTCGTCTCCTCCGACGAGAAGGGCGAGCTGGTCAAGCAGCTCGGCGCCGTCGGCTACGTCAACCGCAACGAATTCGGCGAGATGATGCGCAGTGACGACAACCTCACCGACCCCGCCGCCGACAAGGCCCGCTTCAAGGCATCGCGCGCCTTCGGCAAGCGGGTGTCGGAGATTCTCGGCGACGCCCCCGACTTCGTCTTCGAGCACGTCGGCCGGGCCACCTTCCCGACCTCGGTCCTGGTCGTGAAGCCGTTCGGCAAAGTCGTCATCTGCGGCGCCACCTCGGGCTACCAGCTCGACTTCGACGTCCGCTACCTGTGGATGAAGCAGAAGCAGATCATCGGCTCCCACTTCGCCAACGCCTACGAGTGCATGCGGGCCAACCAGCTGATGGCCGAGGGCAAGGTACGGCCGGTCCTCTCGGAGACGATGGGCTTCGACGGCGTCCCCGGCGCCCACCAGCAGATGCACGAAAACAAGCACCTCGGCAAGATCGCGATCCTCGTCGGCGCCGAGTCCGAGACCGAGGGCCAGCACGAGGACGGTCCGGGCGCGATCCGCGCGGAGGTCGGCGCGTGAGCGCCGGGGGCAAGCGACTCGAAGGGGGAATCTGATGGCCGAGGTCTGCACGCTCGACTGGCACGTCGTCCCGTTCCGGGCCGATCGCTTCCTCGACCTCTGGGAACCGGCGGCGGCGAAAGCTCCCGCCTTCGGGGCGAAGAGCTGGTCCCTGATCCGCTCCACCGACGACCCCCTCGCCATCCGGCAGACGATGGTCTGGGAGAGCCGGTCAGACTTCGAACGCTATTGGTACTCGGACGAGATCGCCCAGGCCCGAGCGGCGATCATCGACCTCTACGACATCCCGCTGCTGCCGTCCTGGCACGTCCTCATCGCCGCCGAGTAGGAACTAGCGGGGCTCGGCGCCGCCCTGCGAGTCGGCGCTGAGGCTGCGCGCCCAGCCGAGCAGGGCTTCCACCTGCACCTCCTGCATGCCCGTCTGCGGCTTCGTCTCGACCAGCAGGGTCGGCTCCCGCCTCGAACGGGCCCAGGCATAGCAGGCCTCGTCGAGGCTGTCGTCGATCCAGGCCAGCGGCCGCCCGTGCGCGTGGCGGCCGAGCGGCTCCAGCTTCCAGTCGGCGGAGCCGAACCGGGCCGAGCCCTTGAAGCTGAGGGATGGCCAGTGCGGCAGACCGAGGATCTGAGAGACCCGCTCTCCCCCCGCTTCCCAGCCCGTCGCCCAGACGATCTCGAAATGCTCGGCCAGCCGGCGCAGCCGATCCCCCGCGGGCATCGAGATGCAGTGCAGCGCCCCTTCGATCAGCTCGAACTCGGCACCCTCCACCTGCGGCGTCTCCTCGAAGCCGAAGAGGGAGATGACACCGTCGATGTCGACGGCCAGGACGGGCTTGTCGCTGCCCGAACCTGCCCCGCGCCGTCGCGAGCGGCCGATTCCGAACGGCGTCATGCCCGCTCGAGCGGCGCCATCGTCAAGCCGGCGGCCTCCAGCTGCTCCCAGTAGTGCTCCGCCGGCTCCCGGGGGCCGGACCAGACGATCGCCTGGCCGCCGTTGTGGATCGTGTCGGCGATCCGATAGCCCTGGTCCAGGGAAGTGCCCGGCAGGACCTGCGCCAGCGTTCGGGCGACGTGGTCGAAGGTGTTGTGGTTGTCATTGCGGACGATCACGCGCCAGTTCCCGCCCAGACCGGACCCGGGACCGGCGGTTCTCGGCCGCTCGATCGTGCTCGTCGACATCGCTTGCGAATTATGCCCGGGGCAGAGGGTTCGGAGAGAGGGCGGGATCAGAACGGGCTGGGCACGCGGATGACGACGTCGTCGACGCTGGCGACGATCCCGTTGCCGTTCTTGATCGTGCCGACGATGACCGCCGAGTTGCGGCCGGTGAGTTCGCCGGCCCCCTCGTCCACCGCTTCGCCGACGAGCGTTTTGCCGACGTAGGCGAAGAGCTTGGCCTGGCCTTTCTCGGGTCCGCTGCTGGCGTTGACCGCGCGCAGGCGCAGGACGTTGGCTTCGTTGATCCCTTTGATCGCCGCCTCGTTCTTCGCGATCGCGAGGTATTTCGAGCCACCTTCGGTGACCTTGACCAGCTGCGCCTTGCGCTGGCGCGGGAAGACGAGCAGCTGGTACTTGGCGCCGGCGCCGGCCCGCAGCTCGAGACCGAGGAACGCCTTGCGCTGCAGGTTGGCGGGGGTGCCGCTGAGCAGCCGCTCGGTGGCGGCGATCTCGAGGTCGCGCCCCAGAACGGGCGTGCGGAAGGAGCAGGCGGCGGTTTTCTCGCCAAGCGTGATCCGCATCGCCCCGTTGGCGCCGGCGCGGGCGCAGTTGGCTCCGGCGAGCTTGACCAGCTGGCTGCGCTGGGCCAGCGACTCCAGGCTGTTGCGGTAGATGCCGACCATCGCCGCGGCGGCGACGGAGCAGGCAAGCAGGCCGATGGCGAGCGCGACGAGGAAAGCGGCTGAGAATCGTCCTTTCATCGGTCGCCAGCCTAAACACCGCCCAGGCCGGAAGATGCGGCTGCGCAGGCCTTGGGCGCCAAATATCATTCGACTCATGAGCGACCACCGACTTCCCCAGCCCGACCGCCCGTGGGTGATGCGCACCTACGCCGGCCACTCCGACGCCCGCCGCTCCAACGAGCTCTACCGCAAGAACCTGGCCAAGGGCCAGACGGGGCTCTCGGTGGCCTTCGACCTGCCGACCCAGACCGGCTACGACCCCGACCACGTCCTCGCCCGCGGCGAGGTCGGCAAGGTAGGCGTCTCGATCGCCCACAAGGGCGACATGCACCAGCTGCTCGACGAGATCCCGCTCGACGAGATGAACACCTCGATGACGATCAACGCGACGGCGGCCTGGCTGCTCGGCCTCTACGCCACCGTCGCCGAGGAGAACGGCGTCTCGCGCAGCCAGCTGAAGGGGACGACGCAGAACGACATCATCAAGGAGTACCTCTCGCGCGGGACCTACGCCTTCCCGCCCGAGCCCTCGATGCGGCTGATCGCCGACATGGTCGCCTTCACCGTCAACGAGGTGCCGAGCTGGAACCCGACCAACATCTGCAGCTACCACCTGCAGGAGGCCGGGGCGACGCCGGTGCAGGAG
>DATEOT010000109.1:0-32414 GCA_035273795.1 Solirubrobacterales bacterium
TCGACGGCCTCCGTCGCCTCGATCCGCGGCTCCCCCTGCGGCTCGCTCGGCGCCGGCGGCTCCTGCAGGTCGGCGATGTTGATCCGGCGGCCGCCGCTGTCCTCGGCGGGCTCCGCGGCCGCGGGCGCCTCGGGCGTGGTCATGAACTCGGTCGGCGCCTCCGCGGCGGGGTCCGGCTCCTCCGGCCGGCCGGGGGGCCCGAACGCCTCGTCCTCGAGCTTTTTGATCTCGGACTCGTCCGCGCCATGGGCGCGCTTCAGTTCCAGGTGCTCGCGGATTGCGTCGTCGAGGATGCTCATGCTCGCCACTTGCTCGGGGAGGCTGTCAAAGACTATGCGGTTATCCTGTCGCTTGCGCGGAAATGGGAGCAACTTCCCAACGCGCGGAGCCCGGGGCTATAGCTCAGCTGGCAGAGCGCCTGGATCGCACCCAGGAGGTCGGCGGTTCGAATCCGCCTAGCTCCATCGGAGGAAGTGGCTGCACGTCGCCAGTTTCGCTTTCTGCAGCCGTTCCCACCGCCTCTGGAATCCGCTCCTATTTCAGGCACTAGTGCCTGAAATCGCGGGGATGCGCAGGGATTAGCGGCGATTCGGGTTATTCCGGCTTGAATCTCGGCGACAGCAAAGCTAGATGACTAGTTCCACGGATCACCGTGTCCGGGAGGCCGGGCAGGGGTAGTGAGCAACGCGGTCGAAGTCGGCGGTGTCTAACCGCCCCGTCGACCCAAGTAGGGCACGATGCTCGCCGACCTCGACCTGCTGCTCACTGCGGTGTTCTGCATGGGGATCGGCTCCGATGCCCGCTTGAGCGGGTTGCCACCAAGCGCCTCGGTCACCTGTTCCCGGGCCCTGACCAAGCGCTCCGGCCTCCACAAGCGCAGGGACCGCCTGGCCGAAACGATCGAGTGGCTGATCGGCGTCTTTGCCATCGAATCCCGGGGTTCGTGGATTGGGTGTCTTTACCCACCCGACGAACGGGCGCGGTAGAAATCGACATTCGTCTCCAAATTTCTCAGACGCCTATTCCGAACCGCGCTGTTTATTTCTATTACTTAAGAGCCGCTAGGATGCCGCGGACTTTGTCTGCGGTGGCGGGTGGGCCGCGCCAAAGATGAGAAAGCAAGGAGAGCAGGTGGCATACCGAGAGGTGTTTCGCGGGCGCAACTTCGCCGTCCGCCAGGAAGACGTGGAACTGCCCGGGGGCGAGGTCGAGGTGCACGAGCACGTGTGGCGCACCGACGGCACGCGGATCATCGCCCTGGATCAGGACCGACGGGTCCTCCTCACCCGTGAGTACCGGCACGAGCAAGGTGAGTGGGACTGGCGCGTGCCGGGCGGCAAAATCGACTCAGGCGAGACTCCCGAGCAGGCGGCGACGCGGGAGTTTAGGGAGGAGGCCGGCTTCGAAGCGAAGACCATGCGCTTCCTCTGGGCTACCACTCCCGATTCAACGGTTCGGTACCAGCGCTTTTTCTTCCTCGCCACGAACCTGACCGAAGTCGAAGCTGAGCGCGAGGTAGGCGAGCAGATGACGGTGCATTGGGTCGGGCTTGACGAAGCCTGTGAGAAGGCGCTTAGCGGCGAAATCCGTGAGGAGATAGCGGCGCTTGCACTGCTGCGCCTGCGCCATGGCGATGCCGCGTCCGACGCCGAGCCGATGAGGAGCTCGACGGCGCCATGATGTTCGGGCTGGGAAACGCGCGAACCGGCCTGCGGCGCTCGGCGATCGAGGGCGCAACCGGCCTGGTCGAGTTCTGGCCCGCGCTGCACGGCAGCCCTGAGCACCCCGAGGCGAAGCTCGGCCAGATCAAACACCACCTCGAGTTCATGGGGAACGGCGGCAGCAAGTGGAGCGCACAGCAACACCAGATGGAGCAGATGCTCGCCAGGGTCGGAGAGCTCGGGGGACAGGTGCGGCTGCTGCTGCTTCGTCCCGATTGCGAAGCCTGCAAAGAGGCGTCGCGAAACAGGTTCCCCAAAGAAGAGGATGAGCTGCCGCGCCGCAACACCAGCAGCCTGATGCAGCTGGAGAAACTGCGGCAGCGTTTTCCGCACCTCGAAATCAAACTCTACGAACACGCGCCGTTCTTCCGGCTCACCTTCACCGATATCCACACGGTGAGCGTCGGCCATTACCAGAAATACTGGGAAGACAGCACCAACACCCCGCTGCTGGTCTTCAAAGACGGTCGCGACAGCAACGAGTGGAGCTTCTTCGTTGCCTTCAGCAGGTACTTCCAAGAAGAGTGGCGCGACGGCGATCCGCTGAACTCGGCGGATCTGGACCGGCTCGCAGAGGAATACGGGCTATGAGCGAGAAACGATTCGTCGACTACGCGCGCCACGGGGGCTGCTCGATGAAGCTCGCGCCGGGACGCCTGAAGGCCCTCCTCGGCTCCCTCGACGGGTTCTCGGACGGGCGCCGCGGGTGGCCGGACGCCGACATCTCCAAGGTGGGCGCGCAGCAGGTCGCGAGCAGCGTCGACGTCGTCCTGCCGATGATCGACGACCCGGCCCAGTTCGGACGCATCGTCGTCAACCACGTCCTCAGCGACCTATACGCGGTCGGGGCTGAGCCGATCTTCGCCCTCAGCATCCTCGGGATCCCCAAGTCGCCGGACGACGAGGCGGACGAAGACGCGTTCAACCGCGCGATCGACGCCGAGGTCGAGCTGATGCTGCTCGCCGCCGACGAGGAGCTTCGGGCGGCGGGCGCGACCAGCGCCGGCGGCCACACGCTGATGGACCACGCGCTCTTTTTCGGGATGGCGGCGACCGGCGGCTTTCCAGACGGGGAGCCGATCTCCAACAGGACGGCCGAGGACGGCGACGTCTTGGTCCTCACCAAGCCGATCGGGACCAGCGTCGCGACCAAGCTCTGGAAGACAAAGGAGGAGTCGAAGGACGATTTCGGCGACATCGTCGACGCTCTGCTGCGCTCCAATCGCCAGGCTTCCCTCGCGATGCGGGAGCTGAGCCACTGCGCCTGCACGGACGTCACCGGGTTCGGCCTCTGCGGGCACCTCCACAACATGCTCCGCGCCAGCGAGGTCTCCGGCGTTCTTCGCACCGACGACGTCCCCGTCTTCGCTTCGGTGGTGGGGCATCCCTATTCGGACACGGACACGAGCACGCGTCTGCTGACCTCGAACCGAGAGTTCCTCCGCAGTCACCTGCCCGGCCTCAACGACGACGACCCCCGCCATCTGCTCCTCCTCGACGCCCAAGTCTCCGGCGGGCTGCTGATCGCAATGCCGCCGGGCGACGTCGATCTCTTCCAAGCGCGGATGCGGGAACACGACGAGGAGACCTGGATCGTGGGCGAGGTGACGTCGGGGAAGCCCGGGGAGATCGCGCTCGTCTAGGGCGGGGACCGCCGTTGCCTCTCAGGCGAGACATACCGGGCGTGGGGACCTTCGAGTTCGAGCACCTCCTGCTCGACCTGAACGGGACCACCAGCCGCTGGGGACGGATCGACGACGGCGTCGCCGAGCGTCTGCGCTCCACCTCTCCTCACCTGACTGTCCACCTGCTCTCCGCCGATACCTACGGAACGCTGGCGGAAACCGCGGAGTCGCTCGGCCTCTCCTGGCGGGTGGTCGCGAACGGGGAGGACAAGCGCGCGGCGATCGTCGAGCTGGGAGCGGAGCGGAGCATCGCGATCGGGAACGGCGTCAACGACGCCGCGATGCTGGCGGCGGCCCGGGTTGGGATCGCCGTGCTCGGCGGGGAGGGGCTCAGCGCCGCCGCCCTGCGCGACGCCGACGTGCTCTGCGGCTCGATGACCGAAGCGCTGGACCTCCTGCTGCACGATTCCGGCCTGGCCGCGACGCTGCGCCCCTGATGACCGCGGTGGAGAACGCCAGGGAACTGGGAGAGTCCCTTTGGCGTCGTCTCTGGGCCGCCGGGGTCACCGACTCGCTGACGGTGATCGAGCAGATCTCCTTCCTGATCCTGTTGAGGACGCTGGATCTGCGCACGGTCGACTCGCTGCGCGACTCGGCCACCAAGGCCTTCGCGGCCTACCCGAAGCTCCACTGGGAACGGCTCAAGGAGCGGCCCGGCGATCACCTCCTCGAACTGCTCCAGAAGGAGCTGATCCCCTTCCTCTCGGTGGCAGTGAACAGCCCCGCCTTCGACGCCGCCATGGTCAACGCCTCGGTGGACCTGCCGCGGGCGGACATGGTGCGGGACTGCATCGCCGCGATCGATCGGATCGACGACCTCGAAGGCAGGGAAACGGCCGCGGAGCTTTACGACGCCCTCCTGGATCAGCTCCTCCTCTCGGCCGGCAACGCGCAGCTGAGGACCCCACGGCCGCTGGTCGAGGCGATGGTCGAGCTCGCCGACCCCACGGCCGACCAGGTCATCTGCGATCCGGCGGCCGGCACCGGCGCCTTTCTCATCGAGGCCAACCGCCGGCTCCAGGGGGAATGCAACGGCCTCCTCGGCTACGACCTCAATCCAAGCATGGTCCGGCTCGGCTTCATCAACATGCTCATCCACGGCGTTTCGGATCCGGAGATGTCCTACATGGACACGCTCTCACGGGCCTTTCAGTGGCCGGCGGTAGACGTCGTCGTCAGCCACCCTCCGTTCGGGGGAGACCTCGACCGCCGCGACCTGAGTCCGGACCTCCGGCTGGAATCCGCCCGCACCGAAAAATCCGCCCGCCCCGATGTCCTCTTCCTCGAGCTCAGCCGTAATCTGCTACGACCGAGAGGCAGGGCCGTGATCCTCGTGCCGGAAGGAGTGCTGTTCGCGCGCTCCCAGACCCAGATCGAGGTCCGACGCCGCTGGTTGAGGCAGGGTCGCGTGGAAGCGGTCATCTCCCTGCCTCCCAGGGCCCTCGGCCGGCAGGCGAACGTCAAGACCGCGATCCTCCTCCTGGCGGCGTCGGGAAGAACCGAGCAGGTCTGGTTCGGCGAGCTCGAAGGCGATCCGGCCGAGCAGCTGCGCGATCTGCCGAGCGCGGTGAGGTGGCGTATAGGCCGGGAGTCTTCGCCCCCGCCGGCGGCTCTGGCCCTCGGGCAGCAGATGTGGTGCGCCTCGATAGACGAGATCGTCAAAGAAGGGTGGAGCCTCTCTCCGTCGAGCCATCGCCGCTTCGATGGCTCGGCCGCGGAGACTGATGACCCGCATACGCTGCTCGACGAGGTCGAGGGTCTCGAGGGCAGGATCCGCGAGGAGATCGCCAGCGCCAGGGAAAACCTCGGGCAACGGTCATGACGCGGCTGGACGAGCTGGTAGAGGTCAACCCTCGCGAGCATCGAGGTGAGGCCCTCAGCGTTATCTCGATTGCCGACATCGACGCCGAGTTCGCCGTCGCCCACCCGCGTCGGGCAGCGCGGGGGGACCGATCCCAGCGCCTCGCCCGCCCCGGCGACGTCCTCCTGGCCCGGATCTCGCCCTCGATGGAGAACGGCAAGGTCGCGATCGTGCCCGAACTGGATACCCCGCTGGCAATGGTGTCTCCCGAGCTGATGGTCCTGCGACCGCGGTCCGCGGTCGATCCGCGCCTGGTCTGGGCCTTCTTCCGACAGAAGCGGATCAGAGCCGAGCTGAAGCGGTTCACGATCGGCAGCTCAGGGCGACAGCGGTTGCGATCCGGGGTTCTGGAGAAGCTCGACATCCCGGTTCCCGGCGAGCGGGCCTGGGAGAAGAACTCCCGCGCACTCGCGCACCTCGACGAAGCGCGACGGCTGCGGCGGCGCGCGAGCGAGCGGATGCTGGCGATACCAGGCGCTGCGGCTACGCTGGCTACCGCGGGAGCGCCCCTCGCTCCGCTTCGCTCGCTACGGGCCGATCTTCGCGCCGGCAGCGCGGAAGTCTCAATCAAGCCAGGCCGGCCGCGAGTGCTTCGTGCTCCCAATCTGGTCAGGGGAAAGATCGACTACGCCGACACCCGGTTCCTGGCGCCGTCACGTGACGGGCTTCCGGATCTGCTCCGCAAGGGCGATCTACTCGTCACCCGCGCCGCCACGACGCGCGAGCGGATCGGTGCCTGCGCGGTCTATGACGAGGAGCGGGAGCCAGCCGGCTATTCGGGATCGTTGATCAGGATCCGCAGCGAAGGCGGCGATCCCGACTTCCTCTGGGCATACCTGCGGAGCGCCGAGGCAAGGGCCGCGATCGCCACAGCGAGCGCCGAGCGGAGCGATCGCTATCGGCTCACCGTCAACGCGCTCGCGAACCTGCAGGTCCCGCGCCTGTCCGCGGACGAGGAAGTCAGAATCGGCTTGCTTGCCCGCGCGGTGAGGCGGTCCGTGGAAGTCGGAGAAGATCAGGCAACTCTGCTGGAACGCACCGTCGATGCCCATCTGGCAAGGACGTTCGGCGGCCAGGTGGACGTCGAGGACACCGCCGCGGCGCCGCGGCCCGCCGCCCCGCAGCTTCTATCGCATGCGTTCGAGGCGGCCTCCGAACGCCAGCAGCAGCTCTGGCGCCTGGTGAGCGAGCAGTCAGAGACCTTCGGCCTGGCCGATCTGGCCCGCTCCGAGGCCGACCACGCCTGGATTCAGCACTGCCTGGCGATCTTCGAGCAGCTCGGCCTCGTCGTGCGTGAGTCGGTCGGCCAGTCCTACCGCTGGCGGCAGCCCGACGCCGAGCTGGAGGTACTGGGTTAAATGCGGCTCCTCTGGCTGCGGGTCTCCGAATTTCGCCAAGCCCGCGAGCTGCAGCTGGAGTTCACCGCGCGGGAGGAGATGCCCGACCCGGCACTCGGGTTCGTCGTCGGGCCCAACGGGGCGGGGAAGTCGCGGGTGCTCGAGATGCTCGGACGCATCTTCAGCCACCTCTCGGCGGGCATTCCCGTGGGACTCGACTACGACATCGAATACGAGCTGGACGACAGACGGGTGCTGTTCACGACTCGCCCCCCAGAGCTCGAGGGATTCAAGGAGGTGCCGCCGCGCCTGGAGCGGATCGACGCCTGGATGCTCGTGGCCGACGGTCGCTTCGAGGGCTGGTCGGCAGACCACTTGGTCGGCAGATGGGCCGGGGAAGCCGAGCTCGACCGGATCCTGCCCTACCGGGTGGTGGGACTCTCCACGGGGCCGGCGAGCCGGCTCGACTGGGCTCTGCGGCAAGCGGTGCTGGACAGCCTCGGCCAGCGCCTGAACCTGAGCGATTACCAGGAGGAGGAAAGGACGCTGTTGGTCGAAGAAATGCGCCGCACCGCAAACGAGCCGCGGTGCGTGGCTTTGTCCGGGAACGAGCTTCTGCTCGCGCTCCTCGCGCTCCTCACCCACCCGCACTCGGTCAGGGAGGGTGATTCGTCTCGGGACGCGATCCTGGAACGGGTTGGGCTCGACGCGCGGCGCAGCCTACGTGCCTTCAGTCTCGACATCGCCCCCGACTGGCGGGATCGCGTGCCCGAGCTGCAGCGAGAGCCGTTCGAGGGACTGCTGGACCAGGCGGCGCGCCGAATCGCCCAGGACGACAGCCGGCAGGAACTGGAACTGGAGCTGGACGCGGGTGAACGCGGGCAGCGGGCCGTCTTCGAGTGCAAGCAGAGCCTACTCGCCTGGGTCGGCAACTCAGCCAATTCGCCGCTGATCTGGTTCGGCCAGCTCCTCGGCTGGCTGAAACTGGGCGCCATCCGCTCGATCAGGCTCGTCCTCTCGAAGGCGGACGAATCCGGGCTACTCCTCGACGACGACTTCTCCGACGGCGAGTTCCTGCTGGCGGGGCGGTATGCGCTGCTGCTACTGCTGCGCGGCCACGGCAACTGCCTGGTCCTCTTCGACGAGCCCGAGACCCACTTCAACGACCGCTGGAAGGTCGACCTCGTCTCCGACCTGGTCAGGGTGTTGCAGGGCAACTCCGCCCAGGTCGTGATCGCCACCCACTCGGACCTCACCCTTACCGACGCGGACCGCTCCGACGTGTACGTCCTCGATGCCGACTCTCCCGCCCAGAGAGAGGAAGTTCCGACGCAGCCATCGGTTTCGCCTTTTGCCGCCGACCGAGGTGAGATCGCCGCCAGCGTGTTTGGAGCAGGCCAGACGAGCGGCAGCCACGCGCTTGGCATCGTCAACCGGGCGCTGGAAAGCAAGGACCCCGAGCAACTCCGCGAGACGCTGGAGCGCGTCGGACCGGGCTTCCATAGCTTTCGCCTGCGCTACGCGCTCGAGGAGAACGGCGACGATGCTGCTTGAACTTAAGCAGTCCCCCCTCGCTGCCGAGCTAAAGGTCGCGAACCAGGAGATCGTCCGCCTCTTCGAGGCACTCGCCACCGAGGGCGCGGATTTCGAGAACGCGATGAGGGCCTGGGACCACCCGGAGCATCCGACCGAAGCGAGCATAGAGGCGGTGCTCGCACTGCCCCTGACGGAGCGCGAAGCGCTCGCTCGGGCGGTGGCGGCGGATGTCTCCTTCGATGACTCCTTCGATGACTCCGGCTTCGCCTTCGCCTTCCCGGCGCTCGGCGCGGAGACCCGCGAGGCAGGCAAGCTGCTGCTGGTCTCCATGTACAAGAAGGTGTTCCGCGGCCGCGGCTTCTCGCTCCCCGCCAATCCCGAGGTCACCCGGACGACCTGGGAAGCGGCCTTCCGGGAGGCGAACCCGGCAATCAAGGTGTGTCCCGCCTGCTTGCTCGCAGATCTCGAAAAGCGGATCGAGAGGCGCGCCGCGGTCGACGCGGACCACTACCTTCCCCACTCGCGGTATCCCGCGCTCGCGGTGCACGGCCTCAACCTGGTGCCGACCTGCCAGTTATGCAACCGCACGGCAAAGAGAGATAAGGACCCGCTGGACTCCGATGCCGGACCGCAGCCGCTCAACCAGGTCTGGTTCCCCTACATGCAGGCAGGTATCGAGAAGCTCGTCATCAATTTCACGCCGAGCGCAGCCATCCTCGACCGCCTGGTCTCTCTCACTGGCGCGCCGGGGGCGGAGCCGCAGGCCGCGTCCTTCGACGCCTTGTTCCAGCTGACCTCCCGCTGGAGCAATCGCCTCGGCAGCATCCATGAGCGAACGGTCAACCAAGCGAGGCGCTTGGTAGATCCTCCGTGGGAGGAGGAGGCAGTTGGCGCTTACCTGCGCAAGTCAAGCGAGACGATGAAAGGCGAGCTGTCCAACATCCCGGGCGAATACCTCGCCGGCTGCTATTGCGCCTGGCTGGCCGACTCGTCAGCCTTCCCAGCATTCGTCGCCGAGGTGCGGCGACCGCGGGCCTCCTATCCCCAGCCCCCAGCAGAGGCGTCCGACCTATAGCTCGTGCGGCCGAAGCCTGTTTACCGTTTCGAGCCGCTCCTCTGAATTTCAGGCACTTTTCGCCAGAAGTGCCTGACTCGCTGCATATCCGTTCATATCCCTGTCTATTCACTTCCTGCAGCCATCGCACCCAGGAGGTCGGCGGTTCGAATCCGCCTAGCTCCATCGCTGGATGTCCCTGCACGGCGGCGCTTCGCTTTCAAGCCATTTCCGACCGGCCGCTGAAGATGCGCCCATAACGGGCACGAGCCTCGCGCTTAGCTCCGACCGGCTTGCCTGCGCTCAGCGGACGGTCGGGATGTAGACGAGCTGCTGCATGCGCCCGTCATACAACTGCGAGTCGACGAGCTCCAGGTCGATGTCGGGAAGATCGGCGAAGAGCGGGTCGGCGCCCGAATCTCCGGTGATGACGGGAAACACCATCAGCTCGAGCCGGTCCACCAGGCCAGCCAGGAGGAGCGCGCGGTTCATCGTAATGCTGCCGTGGGAACGGAGAGGGACGGGGGACTCGGCCTTGAGGCGCGGAACGGCATCGAGCGCGTCCTCCGCGATGAGCGTCGAGTTGGCCCAAGTCAGCGGCTCCTCCAGCGTCCGCGAGATCACGATCTTCTGGGCCGCGTTCAGCGGTGAGTGGCTCGGGTCGTCCGGCGCGGGTGAGAAGCGCAGCATCGCCCGATAGGTGTTCGCGCCGAACACCAGCGTCTGCTCCTCGTTGCCATAGACCTGGGCCCGCTGCTCACGCAGCTCGGGACCGTCCTTGCCCCAATAGCCCACCGGGCCCGACCCGAAGCCGTCCAGGGTCATGAACCAGTCGATCGTGTAGGTCGCCATCGCTTCTCCTCTGCCCTCAACCCTCACCGGCAAACGCGATAGCGGAGGTGGGTGACGCCGGAGCCCTCCAGAACCCGCACCGGCTCGAGCTCGATGTGGTCGGCCCCGAGGTGCTCGAAGAGGCGGCGGCCCTCGCCGAGGAGGACGGGAATCAGGTGGATCTGGATCTCGTCGAGGACTCCGGCCGCGAGGGCGAGTTGGGCGACGGTGGCGCCGTGGACGAGGACGTCCTTGTCGCCGGCGGCCTCCTTTGCCCGGGTCATCGCGGTCTCGACGTCGGGCACGTAGGTGACCAGCGGCCAGCGTGGGTCGACGCCGGGGCCCCGGCGGCTGAGGATGAAGATCGGCACGCCGTCGTGATGGTCGCCGCCCCAGCCTTTCGCGGGCTCGAAGGTCCCGCGGCCGGTGGCCATCGCGCCGGTGGCCATCGCCTCGTCCATCACCTCGCCGTTGACTCCCGCCGGGCGGGCGGGTACTCCCCCGTGCTCGGTCGGCGCGCCGGCGAAGATCCACTCGTGCAGGCGCTCGCCACGGTCGCCGAGCCCGTTGTCCACGCTCTCGTTGGGACCGGCGACGAAACCGTCGAGGGACATGGACATGTAAAGGACGGTCGAGGACATCAGCTCTCTCCTTCGGTCTTGGCGGTGAGGACGTGGGTGACGGCCCCGTCGGGATAGGCGGTGGTCGAGACCGGAGCGAAGCGCTGCGGTTCCGGCAGCCCGAGCCAGAGCGGCAGGCCGTCGCCGAGGGCCACGGGATGGACCGTCAGCCGGTACTCGTCGATCAGCCGGTGGCGGGCGAGCGAGTGGGCGAAGCGGGCGCCGCCGAAGCAGACGAGGTCGCCCTCGCCGGCGCGCTTGCGCTCCGGGATCTCCTCCTCCACCGGTCGGGTGGAAACGCTGGCGTTCTCCCACTCGAACTCCGGCGCACTGCTGGAGAAGACCAGCTTGGGCAGCGCGTTGATCCTCCGCGCCATCGGGCTGTTGGAGCTGCTCCACGCTTCGGCCATCTCGTCGTAGGCACCACGCCCGAGCACGATCTCCCCGACCTGGCCGAGCAACTCGAGGTTGCCTGCGTGGCGAGCGTGGCCGGCCGCGTCGGCAACCTCACCCGGCTCGGCCAGCCAGTCGAGGTTCCCCACCCCGCGGGCGAGGAAGCCGTCCAGCGAAGCGGACATCAAGAGGATCAGTCGGGATGCGGCGGTGGGGGACATCTGGCCTTCTCTCGTACTCGTGGCGGGGCACTGTTTGCCCTGCCTCTACCCAAACGACGAACGAGCGCAGCCGAAATCGACATCCCGCCTCGGCCCGGACCCAAGGATCACCTAGGGACGAACACCGGCGCGGTCACGGCGCGGCTCCGACCAGCTCGCCGATCGAGGCGACCGTTCGCCTCCAGCTCAGCCGGTCCCGGCTGGCCCGGCGCGCGTTCGCGCTCAGCCGCTCCCGCGTCGTGTCGTCGGCGAGCCGGCGGATCGCGGCGGTCAGCGCGGCGGGGTCGGGATCGAACGCCGGAACGCCGGAGAACGCCGGCTCGGCCGGCAGGGACTCGATCAGCAGGCCGTTGTCCTCGTGGTGGACGACCTCGTCCATCGGCGGACGATCGTTGGTGATGATCGGTAGGCCGAGCGCCGTCGCCTCGTAGAGGTGCAAACCCAAACCCTCCCACCGACTTGGGGCGACGCAGACGTCAGCCGAGGCCATCAGCTCGCGGTGCTGGTGCGTCGGCAGGTCGCCTTCGACGACCGTCACCCGCGGCGTCCGGCGCGCAAGCTCGAGCTCCGCCTCGCTCTCCCCGCGCGCACCCTGGACCTTGACGAGGAGCCGCAGCCGTGGATCGGGCACGCTCGCGAATGCGGTGACGACCTCGCGCAACGGCTTGCGGCGCGACAGGTAGCCGCCCGGGAAGAAGTAGGTGACGACGCTCGTGTCGCGCTCGACCGGAACCGACAGAAGTTCGGGGTGGCAGCCCCAGGGCACGAACGGCGAGTCGATCCCCAGCGCGCGGTAGCGGTCGCGCTCGCAGCGCGTCAGCGAGTAGATGACGTCGTAGGCGCGCAGGGCACCGGGCACGTCCTCCTCCCGAAACGCCTCCCAGACGAAGCGGCCGATCGTCCGGATTCCGCTTGCGCGCAACTGCTCGATCTCGTCGAACTGGTAGTTCTGGTCGAGCATGACGGCGTCGAGCTCGAGCTCCTGCGCCCACTGCAGATACTCATCGGCCGGGATCAGAAAGTGCGAAGCGCTGGTAACCCGCGGCTGGTCCCAGACGTCGTGGCGCTCGATGTACGAGGGACGTTGGAAGTTCGCTTTGGTGGGCCGCGCAAGCACGGCGGTCTCGTGACCCAGCTCGTCGAGGATTCCGCGCAGATGGCGACCGACCGTCGCCTGACCGCGATTGAACCAGTAGCTGACGACCCCGATGCGCACCTGGAAGCTCCGCGGTGGCAGACTACTGAGGGTGATGCGCGATCCGGCAGCAGCCGGGGCCCCGGAGCCCGGCGCGGTGACCGCCGAGCGGATAGCGGGGCTCGAGGAGCGCATCGCCGCCGAGAACCACGAGCTGCGCCGGCGGGCCGCGGGCAAGTGCTCGGCTGGCCCGCAGGGCTTGCCGTACCTGTTCATCGCCGGCTGCCCACGATCGGGCACGACCGCACTGACGACGTTCCTCAACGGCGACGACCGGCTCTTGCTGGGCCAGGAGCGCTTCCGGCGCATACGCAAGTGGGTCGAGCCTTTCCACTTCACCGAGGAGGTGTTCTTCAACCCGACCCTGCACGAGACCTCGTGGGCGATGCCGTGGCGCGGGGAGACGGTCTGGCCGGGCACGTTCGGTGAGTATCAGGAGTTGCGCGCACGCTGGCGCAGCGGCAGCGTGCGGATCATCGGCGACAAGGCGCCGTACTACGTGCGCCATCTCGAGCGGCTCGGCCGGGAGTTCCCACGGGCACGGTTCGCGATCCTCGTGCGCGACCTCGACGAGGTCGCGCGATCCTACGACCGGCGAGCCGCCAACCCGAGCGATCACTGGCCCGCGGAGAACGACCATCGCCTCGCCGCACGCGACTGGAACGACTCGCTCGCACACGCTCGGGCGTTTGCCGAGCAGGAGGCGGCCCGGCTGCTCGTGATCGCGCACGAGCGCTTCTTCTTCGGCGAGCCCGGCGAGCTCGAGCGGCTCTATGCGTTCCTCGAGCTCGACCTGTCCGCCGCGGCCCGCGAGCGCTACGCGGCGATCGTTGCCGATGCGCAACGACGCCGGGCCACGTGGGAGCCGTTGGCAGCGCCAGTCGCGAGCGTGATCGACGCGGCCCGCAATCGTGAGCTCGAGGCGTGGGCGAAGCAGGCCGCGCTCGGCTGACGCGGGTCTAGGACATTGGAGAGTTAGGCACTTGAAGACCAGGCCAGCATCGCAACGCAGTGATCGTCGGTCCGAGGCGACGGAACCGTTTCCCGATACCGGCAGCCGCGTCGTCTACACGGCCATCGTCGGCGGGGTGGACTTGCTGCTGCCACCGGCGATCGTCGATCCTGGCTGGGACTACATCTGTTTCAGCGACGAGCCGGTGTCATGCGCACCGTGGCGCTGGGCGCCTGTCGAGCCGGATCAGTCACTGCCTGCCCGCGCCGCCAGGTACCTCAAGGTCAATGCCACGACGGTGCTCCCCCGCGCGGAGCTTTCGCTGTGGGTGGATGGGAACATCCAGCCGCTCGTCTCGGTTCAGGCGCTCGCGGACAGGTACCTCGCTGCCGCCGACCTCGTCTTCCACGCTCACCCCCAGCGCAGCTGCCTCTTCGACGAGGCGGTCGCGGTAGTCGAGCATGGCAAGGATGTCGCGGCGACGGTCGTGCCTCAGATCGTGCGCTACGCGCGAGCCGGGATGCCGCCGCAGGCCGGGCTGCAGGCGACCGCCGCGATCCTGCGCCGACACACCGCCGCGGTTGCCGGCATGGATGCGGCCTGGTGGGATGAGATTTGCCACGGTAGCCACCGCGACCAGCTGAGCCTGCCTTACGTGCTGCACGCACGCGGCCAGCGGTACGCCGAGTTCGAAAGCGACGTCTGGCGCGGCCCGCTGTTTCGTCACCGCCGGCACGACGGGCCCAACGCCCCGGTCAAGGCCAGGCGACGGGATGGTCGCGAGCGGCCGGCGGACAAGGACGCCTCCTAGCGCATCAGCGGCGTGCGCTTGGCGCACAGCATCGCCTGCCGGCGGCCGTCCTCGTAATCCTTGGCGCCCTCGTAGCTCGTGAAGCGGGGCTCGAGTGGGTGCACCTGGAAGCCGGACTCGCGGGCGAGCTCGATAACCGCGCGGCGGGTGGGCCGCAGGACGGATCGAGAGCGTGGGCTCTGGCACGATGTCGGCATGATCGTCAGCGACGACTTCGTCTACCTCCATATGCCCAAGACGGGAGGGGGGACGATCCGGTCGGTGCTCTCCACAGTGCTCCCCAAGGGGTACGCGACTCCGGGGCCGCATCCGCACCTGCATCCCGGGTGGCGGTTCATCCCGCCGGAGGCCTCCGACCTCCCGATTCTTTGCTACATCCGCAATCCCTGGGACTGGCACGTCTCCTGGTACATGTTCTCGAGCCGTAAGGAGCCGAAGCAGGCGAAGCTGTGGATGTCGGCGTTCGGGGACGAGCCGGACTTTCCGACGTTCCTCCGGCGCGCTTGCACGGGTGATCTCGATCACGACCGCGAGGAGATCGCTGAGCAACTGCGACGGGGGGAGGACTTCTACACCGTGAAACTGCGCGACCTCGTCGGCGGTCTGGGCCCCGACCGGCTCACGTACGGGCGGTTCGAGCGGCTGTTCGACGACCTCGAGGCGTTCCTGCGCCGCGTGGGCGCGCCGGTGCCCGACGACTTCGCCGCCCGGGCCGAAGCCGTGCCCGGGGTCCACCTCGGTCGCCGCGGGCCCTACCGCGATTACTACGACGACGAAACGCGGGCGCTCGTCGCGCGTACCTGCTCGTCCGTCATCGAGCGCTTCGGCTACACGTTCTAGGCCGTCAGCGGCGTGCGCTTGGCGCACAGCATCGCCTGCCGGCGGCCGTCCTCGTAGTCCTTGGCGCCTTCGTAGCTCGTGAAACGGGGCTCGAGTGGGAGCACCTGAAAGCCGGCCTCGCGGGCGAGCTCGATAACCGCGCGGCGGGTGGGCCGCAGGACGAGCTCGGCGCCGATCGCGTTCCGCGGGTCCTCCGTCGACTCCCGCCGCAGCTCCATCGCGGCGCCCGTCGCCAACGAGAGCGACGAGTCGATCACCAGGAGGTCGCGGCTCCACGCGCCGAGCCGGCGGACGAGGCCGATCGGGTCGGAGACGTGGTACAGCAGACCGAGGCAGAGGACGACGTCGAACGGCGCGTCCCCGGCCAGGTCGACGTCGAAGACATCCGCCGGGCGGAACTCGTATCGCTTCGGGTCCACGCCGCGGGCCTCCAACACGAGCTCGGCCTGCTGGACATGCATCTCGCGGGCGTCGAGCCCCAACACGTGCTCGCAGCCGGCCTCGATCGCGCACAGGGCCCAGAAGCCGGCGTTGCAGCCGAGGTCGAGAACCCGCATCCCCTCCAGTGACCCCCCGCACAGCTCGACCAGCGGATCGAAGAAGTACCGGCGACGCTGCTCGTGGCGGTTGACCAGGCGCTCGTCGGAGATGGGCGTCCGCACGTCGCCGAGGTCGATCGCGTAGTGCCATCGGTCGAAGCTCGCGACGCGCTCGGCGATCCCTCGCGGCGGGCCGTAGCCGAAGCGACGGAGCGCCGGAGCGGCCGCCGCCTCCAGCATCTCGGCGACCTCGCCGTCCACACGGCGGCCGCGCCCCAACGTCGGCGGCGGCTCAATGATGTCGACCGGCACCGGGTCGAAGTCCTCGGCGCCCAGGAAGCGCAGGATCCGGGAGGTCTCGGCCTCGGGATCGGCGCACAGGTCCTCCAGCCGCACGCACAGCGCCCGGTCGCCGAGCAGAGCGGCGCTGTCGTCGCCGGCGCGCTCGTTCGCCCACGCCCAGTACTCGATACGGCGCACGGGATCGGCAGCGTCGCCGGGCCGCCCGAGCGCCGTGTCGCCGTAGTGCGACACCTGGTTCTGGTTCTTGGCGAACGCGATGTCGCGCCCGTCGCGAATGACGTGGACGAAGCGCATCTCGGGAAAACGCTCGACCAGGAACGGCAGCAGGATGTAGCTGTGAGGATGCTTCCAGCCCCACCGCGGCGTCTCGTCGGGACGCTGCGCGAGGTGCAGGTCGAGAGTGCGCTCGAAGTCCTCGCACATCGCCTCCGACGCCCCCGAGCGCAGGTAGTCCAGTCCCCAGCGCCAGTCGAAGTCGGCCAGGTCCAGCGAGTCCTGGGAGCCATTCAGTCGCGAGCCCATGAACCAGCCGGCGCGCTGGACGATACGCGTGACCGCGCGCGTGCCCGAGCCGCCGGTGCCTCCGATCACGAGCGGAGCGTCAGCCATCGATGCGTGAGGATAATGTGGCCCGCGTGAATCCGATCCCCGCGTGGATCGAGCCGGAGGTGTCGGCCCGGCTTGGTCCCGTTCCGGCGCGCCCCTCGTGGCCGCCCGTCTCGATCGTGGTCCCGACGCTCGATGGCCGCGCGTTGCTCGAGCGCCTGTTGGCCGGGCTGGGAGCGACGACCGACTACGACGAGCTCGACGTCCTCGTCGTGGACAACGGCTCCGCGGACGGGACGGTGGACTGGCTTCAAACCGCCGCGTTCCCGTTCCCGCTCCGTGTGGTGGCGATGGAACGCAACCTCTCCTTCTCAGAGGCCTGCAACGCCGGCGCGGCCGCGACCGATGGCGAGCTCCTGCTGTTCCTCAACAACGACATAGAGCCGATCGAGCCCGGGTGGCTCAAGCGCCTGGTGACCAGCCTCGAGGACTCGGGCGCCGCGGTTGCGGGCGCGGTGCTGCTCGACCCAGCGCTCGAGTCCGACGGAGGGCGGCAGGGGGCCGTGCACCACCGCGACCTCTACTTCCGCCCCGCGCCGCACGTCCAAGGCGTGCTCGAGCCGCGGCCACGGGGCTTCGGGGCGGATCTGGCGGTCGCCCTCGGCCCCGACCGTCCCGCCGCCGCGGTGACCGCGGCGTGCGCCCTGGTGCGCCGCTCGGCGTTCGACTCCGTGCAGGGGTTCTCGGAGGCCTTCTTCTACGGCAAGGAGGACGTGGACCTGTGCCTGAAGCTGGGGGCGACGGGACACGGGGTCGTGGCCTCCGGCTCGACGGTGCTCGTGCACCGCCGCGGCGCGACGCGCCGGGCCTCCCGGTTCGGCAAGGGTGAGGCCGCGCGCGACAACCTCCGCGTGCTGATCGAGCGCTGGGGGCCGCGGCTGCGCCGCGAGTACGCACTGGACCGCGAGTCCGCCCGCGGCGTGTGGAGCGACGGCTCCGCGGCGCGCGGACGCTGGGACGCGGGCGTCGCCTACTGCGTCGTCGGCGATCCCAGGGACGCCAAAGCGCTCGCGAGCGGTCTACGCGAGCTCGGGCGCGAGGCGCGCACCTCAACCGACGGGCTCGGCTGGCTGTTCGACGACGTGATCGTCCACGTCGACTCCAGCGCCACGCCGCCGCCCACCATCCCTGGGCGCTGGAATGTGCTGGCGCGCACCGGCGGCCCCCGGCTGCCGCGGCGCGAGTTGGTCCGCTTCGGCGTCGTCTCCGCGCACGGGGACGACCCGGGCCGGGTCGCGGCCGAGGTCGAGGCCGAGATGGAGCGCTGCGGCGGCGCCCCGCGCGTCCGCCCGGGGACGCCGCCGAGAGCGGCCCCGCCGCGGGCGATCCTCGTGCTCGGGATGGCGCGGACGGGCACGTCGGCGACGACCCGGCTGCTCAACCTCTGCGGCGTGGAGGTCGGCCCGGAGGCGAATCTGATGCCACCCAATCCCGACGTCAACGCGAAGGGCTTCTACGAGCACTTCCCCTTGGTGCAGATCAACGTCGCACTGCTGGGGCGGCTCGGAGGGACGTGGCGCGAGCCGCCCGCGTTGAGCCCCGGCTGGGAGCTGGATCCCACCTTCGACGACCTCCGGGAGGAGGCTCGGGGGCTGATCGCCGAGGACTTCTCCACCGCGCGGGCCTGGACGTTCAAGGACCCACGCACGTCGCTGACGCTGCCCTTCTGGCGCCCGCTTCTCGGCGAGGTCGACTACGTCATCTGCCACCGCCAGCCGCTCGAGGTCGCCGCCTCCCTCGAACGGCGTGATGGACTGGCGCTCGAGCAGGGCCTCGCGTTGTGGGAGCGCTACATGGCGGCGTCGATTCTCCACACGGCGGGGGCGCGGCGCCTGTTCATCGGCTACGACGAGTACTTCGACGCACGCGACGGAGCGCTCGCGGCACTGACCGCGTTCGCGGGCGCGTCGGCGCTCGCCGTGGACGAGGCATTCCGCGCGCAGGCAGCGACCTGGCTTGACGTCGACATGCGCCACCACCACCGGACGCACCGCGAGCTGCTGACCGAGCCGCAGGCCGGCGAGAAGCTGGAGCGGCTGCACCTCCTGCTCGAGCTCGCCGTACGCTCGCGCGACCGCGAGCCCGCGCTGGCCGGTGCGCGGGGCGGCGGGCCGATCTCGGACGCGCTCGACGCCGTCGCCAAGGAGAGCCTCGGGACCGCCGGCGCCGGCCCGCTCAGCGTGGTCGACCGGCCTGCCTGATCAGCGGCCACGGCCGCCTGGCAGCCCTGCGCGAGTGGCTGATGGTTGTCGGCTGGCGAGTTGGCCCGCACAGTTGGGCGGTCCCTACATTGCGCGGCGCTACAGCGGCTCGGTGCCCTCGCTCAAGATCTTCAAGTACTCGTCATAGGCGAGGCGACGGGCGTGAAGTGCCCAGCACGGCCTATTTCGGTGTTCGTGACGTCGCTCATGCCCTGGGATCCTTGGGATACGGACGACGCTACCAAAGGTTAAGGCGTCTTCCTTGGGATAGCGGAAACGCAAGCAAAGCTTCCTTGGGAAGCGAGCACAAGCGCATGAGGTCGGCGGTTCGAGTCCGCGCAGCTCCGCGGAATCACCTGCATGGCGCCCGGGCTCTCAAATGCGGGGGACGAACGTTCCGCGGCCTCGGAGAGCGTCGCCCTCCGCCTACGAATCGACCGGGTACGCCGCGGCGCTGTGAGCGCGGTCGATCAGCTCGTCGCAGCAGCCGGAGATGGTGAAGCCGAAGCCTTCGGGGGACTGGTCGACCTCGGTCACGACGGCGCTGCCCCCGTGCTCGGGGCACGTGACGCTCTCGATCTTTGCGGTCATCTGCTGGATGGCGAGCTGCCGGCCGCCGCCGGCGATGACGTCGAAGAACTCTTCGCTGGTGACCGGGCGGCCCTCCAGCGCGTAGGTGACGGGGGTGCTCATCCTGTGGAGGGTGACAGGTGGCCGCCAGGGATGGATGCTCGCTCCGCTGTACCGTGCATCGAGTGAAGGCCGTCACCCACCTCTACACCTATCCGCAGGCCCTCGAGCGCCAGCAGGGACGTGCCGAGATCGAAGCGGCCCTGGTCAAGCTGTCGGCCGAGCTGGGGCTGCCGCACGCCCTGCGGCTCAAGTCCAGCCACGTCGGCCGCATCACGGTCCCCGACAGCTCGCCCGACGAGACCTGGGCCGCGATGAAGCGGGCGGTTGCCGACTGGCCCGAGCTGTTTCTCCCCCGCCCGGCCGATTAGGCCGCCGGGCTGGCGATGGTCTAGTGTCGCCGGACACGGTTTCGCCGTGCCAAACAATTGAGAGGCGGTCCTTTGGATCCGGTCGGATATGAGCTTTGCACTCCTGAGGGCGGCAAGGGCGGTGGCGTTCGCGCGACTCGTGAATTCCAGGTTGGCGAGACCGTGATGATCGGCGAGCTCGAGGGCGAGGTCGAGCGCAACGACTCCCACGCGACCCAGATCAGCCGGACCAGATGGGCTCGGCATCGCGGCCTCGGCCCGATCGTCAACCATTCCTGCGATCCGAACTGCGGCGTCGAGGTAAACGAGACCGGTGCCTGCGACTTCGTCGCCCGGGTATCGATCTCCGCCGGCGAGGAGATCACCTTCGACTACGCGATGCGCAACTACTCGATCGAGCATTTCCCCGGTGGATGCCTCTGCGGGACCGACAACTGCCGCGGCTCCGTGACCGGCTGGAAGGACCTTTCCGCCGAGCGCAAAGCCGATTACGAGGGCTCGGTCGCGCCCTACCTGCTGGAGATCGACCGCGAGCTGACCCCTAGCGCGGCATAGATCCGCGCCGGCGGCGCCCAGGGGCGCTTACGGCCGCCCCGTCCACTGCGGCAGGCCCGGACCTTCGAAGCGGCCGGTCAGGAGTCGGCGGGCGGTGCCGGAGGCGCGCACGGTGTAGAGGCCGCTCCCGTAGGGGCGCGCGCCGGGCACCTGTCCGGCGAAGACGAGGCTGCGACCGCTGGGGGAGTAATCGGGGTCGGGGTACTCGAGACCGGTGCCGGCCACCTGGCGCTGGTCGGTCCCGCTGGCTTGGATGATCTGGATGGTGCCGCGGTTGCGGGGGGTGACCTGGCCGAAGGCGAGGTCCCGGCCGTCGGGGCTGAAGACCGGGTTGACGTCCACGAGGGTGTTTTCGGTCAGGCTGGTTGGTTCGCCGCCAGTGATGGGCACGGTGTAGAGCTCGGGCTTGCGGCCCGACGGGGTGCCGTCGTTCAAGGTGCGGACGAAGGCGACCTCCTTGCCGTCGCGGGAGAGGGTCGGCATCTCGTCGGCGCCGGGGCCGGTGGTGAGCTGGCGCATGCCGGTGCCGTCGGCGCGGACGAGCCAGATCTTCGACCGGCTCGCGGGATCTTCGGCGAAGCGGCCGGCGAGCGCCAGCAGCCTGCCGTCGCCGGAGATGCCGAGGCCGGTGGCGTTGAAGCGCTGCAGGCGCTGGCGGAAGACGGCGGTCCGCTTGCCGGACGGGTGAATGAGATAGATCTGGACGAAGGCGCCGGAGTTGGCGCCCCCGCCAGCGACGTTCTTGGAGAGGACCGCGACGGTGCCGTCATCGCTGGTCGCGAGCTCGGTCACCGAGCGGATCTCGGCGAGCGTTCGCGCCGGGCCGCCGTGCGGCGAGATCGCGCGGACGACGTCGAGGTTCCGGCACGCTCCCTGATGGCAGTGCCGGGACTTGCCGGCGACGAAGACGATGCGGCCGGGACCGTCGCCGGGACGCGCCTGTGCCGGCGCGGCCGCGAGAGCGACGAGGGTGAGTACTCCGAGGACGAGGGCGAAGCGGGAGCGAGCGGAATGCATGGGGCGCCTCCTGGGCTTGTTGACGATGGGTCGATCGTCGCCCCCACCGCCGTCTCCCGGTAGGCCACCAAGGGGTGAAGTCGCTGCCCCCCGAGGAGATCTCAGCCGAGCTGCTCGGCCAGCCCGACGATGATGCCCTCGGGGCCGCGGAGGAAGCAGAGCCGGTAGCTGTCCTCGTACTGCGCGATCTCGCCGACGAGCTCGCCGCCGTGGCGGCGGAGGCGGGCGACGGTGTCCTCGACGTCGTCGACGGTGAACATGATGCGGCGGATGCCGAGGGCGTTGGCGGGCGCGTCTTCGGGCTCGGCCCTGATCGCGGGGGGCGAGTGGTACCTCGTCAGCTCGACCCCGCCGTGGCCGTCGGGGGTCCGCATCATCACGATGTCGGCGCGGAGGTCGTCGAGGCCGACGACGCGGCCCGCCCAATCCCCTTCGACCGTCGTCTCGCCTTCCACCTCCATGCCGAGCTCGGCGAAGAACGCCTGGGCGGCCTCGATGTCCTCGACGACGATGAGGACGTTGTCCATCCGCTGAATCGCCATGCCAGGAACATAAGGGCTACCCGGAAGAGGCCGCTTCAGGGTCAAGGGGCCGGGCCTGATCCCCCTTCAGGCCCGGCCCCGTTTCCCTTCCTTTGCTTGCGGCGCCCTTCCCTCGACGCGGACCCCCTCGCCTCGCATCGCTGCCCATCCCGGCGCCGCTCGGGCGAGCATCCACCCTGATGTGGGGTGAGGCAAATGCCCGACGAAGGTAGTTTCTATCCGGCGCTGACCGGCTTCCCCGCGGGGCGGGGCCCGGCGGTCGGGGCGACCATCGTCTCGATCGCGGCCGCGCCGCCGATCGCCGGCGCGAGGGCGAGGTAGGTGAGCACGGGCGCCGTGATCGGCAGTTGCTCTCCGCTTCCGTTGGCGACGAAATGGCGGATCACCGCCCACATCGCCCCGATCGACGTTTCCGCGGTGAACAGGGTCGGCCGCTGCTCTGGCGGCGCTCCCCGCCGGAGCAGCGCCGCCAGCTTGGCGATCGTCTCGCTGCGCCAGCGGTCCCCCTCAGGACCCGGCGAGAAGATCTCGCGGAAGGCGAGGTTGGCGAAGTCGGGGTCGCCCGCGAGTTGCCGGCAGAGCCTGACGACCATGTTGTGGACGCCGCTCGCCCAGTCCGCGGCTGTGAGGTAGGCGGGTTCCGCCGCGGTCAGGGCCCGGTCGCTGAACGTCTCGAGCGTCGCCAGGAGGCAATCCGTCATCCCGTCGAAGTGGGTGTAGAAGCTGCGCCCCGAAACACCGGCGGCGGCGCGCACCCGCGGCACCGTCAGCGTCGCGTAGCCCTCCTTTCTCACCAGCCTCGCCGCCGCCGAGAGGATCATCGCCCGCTCGTCGCCGAACGGCGGGTCGGCACCGTCCACCGACAACGGCGACGCGCCGGCGGCCCCGAGGCCGCCGAGACGGGTGACGTCGTCATCGCAGAGGGAGAGCACCCACGCCGTCAGCTCGTCCCCGTCACGGGCCAGCTGCCGGGGGTCCCCGGAGAGGAGCCGCTCCCGCGCCACCCGGGCGCAACCGGCGGCGATGCCCTTCACCAGCAGCCGCGGCAGCCGGGGGGACCCGTCGGCGGGAGCGAGGCTCTTCGCCATCAGCGCCTCGAAGAGCCGGTTCGTACGCAGGATCCGGTCGGTTGCCCCGGCGCCGACGGCGAAGACCTCGACCAGGGCAAGCCGCGCCGACTCGGGGTTGTCGGCGATCTGGCCGGCGAAGGTGAGATATCCGAGCCGCAGCCGCTCCCGCCAATCCTCCTCGCCCTCGACGGCAGCGTCGATCCCGCGCAGCGAGTGGCCGACGATGACGTCGTAGGTGGCGAGAAAGCACTCCTCCTTGCTGGAGAAGCGTTTGTAGAAGTCCCGCTTCGAGACGTGGGCGCGCTTGGCCAGCGCCGCCAGGGAGACGGCGTCGTAGCCGCGCTCGGCGACGAGCTCGACCATCGCCTCGTGCAGCCGCGCGCGCTGGTGCCTGGCGACCTCCTCAGGCGAGCGCCCCGGCCCCGGCCTCAGCTTCGGGTAGCGGGAGCCTCGCGATCGCGATCCTCTGGGTGTGTTCCTTGATGACAATCTGTCCGTACCAACCCTGGACAGCCCGTCTAGTTACGGTCATCCCGAAAATTCGTCGCACGGCTCGTACAACGGCCGCTGGAAGATTTGAGTCGCCCACCTCTCAAGCTTTAGCCCCCTGGACCGATATTCGGTTCACAACGGGGCAATAGCGCTCCGCCTGACATAGGAGTCCACATGCCCCACCTGACGAAAAGGCGCGTCCTCGGCGTGCTCATGCCCATCTGCGCCCTGGCGGTAGCCGCCGTCGCCTACGCGTACTTCACGACCACCGGCTCCGGCACCGCGACCGCGACCGTCGGCACCAGCTCGGCCGTGACCCTGAAAGGGACCGTGACCGGGAACCTCTACCCGGGCTCCTCGTCGCCGGTCTCCCTGACCGTCGACAACCCGTCCAGCGGCAAACAGCGGGTCGGCACGATCTCGCTGGAAAAAATAACCGCCGACGCGGGCCACGCGAGCTGCAGCGTCGTGACCACGGGCGGCAGCGCCGACTTCACGATGGCCGACGTCGTCGTCAACAAAACCTTCGCCCCCGGCAACGGGCAGGCGGTGACGCCCGGGGGGACGCTGACGATGAACGACACCGGCGTCAACCAGGACGCCTGCCAGGGCGCGACCCTGACGCTGACGCTGAAAAACAACTAGGGACCAGGGCATAGAGCCATGTCCCTCGGCCCCACCGAGGCAGGCCGCGGATGCGCGATCAGGACCCTCTTCGTCCTGATCGCGGTATCGGCCTGCCTCGGCGCCGTCGTCGCCTACGGCGCGTCGCGCCCCGGCGGCGAGCGGGCCGGGTTGGCGGGGAGCGTCCCCGTACCCGTCGCCCCGGCCCAGGCCCCGGCCGGCAAGGCTTCGAAAAGCGAAGCGCCGCCGCGGGCGACGTTCGTCGAAGTGCCGCCCGCGAGCTCGGCCTCCTCGCAGGCCCAGTTCAGGTTCCACGTCCCGCCGCGCAGCCAGCACCGGCAGCCGCCCTCGCCGGCGGTCGCCGGCGAGGGGCAGCGCCCGCCGCGAAGGTTCCAGTGCCGCAGCGACGGCGGCCCCTGGCGCGAGTGCAGCTCGCCGCACCGGCTCGACGCCGTCGCGACCGGCTCCCACTCCTTCGCGGTCCGCGCCCTCACCCGCGGCGGGCGGCCGGGGGCGGCGGCTTCCCACACCTGGGTGCGAGTGGAGCCGAAGCCGATCGCGATCGAGGCGGCTGGCCCGATCGAAGACCTTCATCCCGGCTTCCCGGCCCAGCCCCTGCCGGTGACGATCAGCAATCCCAACGACGTCCCGGTCCAGGTGACGAAGCTGACGGTCGAGCTCGGCGCCGGCCCCGCGACCTGCCCCCCGGAGAACTTCGAGCTGACTCCCGCCGGCCTCTCCCCCGCCTCCCCCTTGACGATCCCCGCCGGCGGTACCGCGGGCCTGCCGGCGGGGAACGTCTCGGCGCCGGCGATCGGCATGCTCAACCTGCCGGTCGACCAGGATCCCTGCCAAGGGACCCGGCTCCAGCTCGTCTTCCGCGGTGAGGCTCACGGATGAGGCGCCTCCTGCCACCGGCGCTGATCACCCTGCTGCTGGCGATCGCGGCGGCGATCGGGGGCAGCGCCCTCGCCTACTTCTCGAGCGAAGGCACGGGCAGCGCCCAGGCGGCGGTGTCGAAACTGACGGCGCCGGCGATCGGCGCCGCGACCCCGTCCGCCGGCACCGTGGCTCTGACCTGGAGCGCGGCGAGCGCTCCGGGGGCGGGCACGGTCGGCTACTACGTGACCCGGGACGGCGGTCAGCCCGCCGGCAACTGCCCGACCGCCGCCGCCCCGGCCACCGTCACCAGCTGCACCGACGGCGGCGTCGCGATCGGCGAACACAGCTACACGGTGACCGCCGTCTGGGAGACCTGGACGGCGGCGAGCGGCGCCAAAGCCGCGAAAGTCACGGTCGGCCCGGCGACCCAGTTCACGATCGCGGCCAGCACGACGACGCCGGCCGTCAACGGCTCGGTCAACCTGACGATCACCGCCCGCGACGTGAACGGTGCGGTCGTCACCACCCACACCGGCTCCCACAGCCTCGTCTTCTCCGGCGCCGCGGCCAGCCCCGGCGGGACCAAACCGACGGTCGTCAACAGCGCGGGGACCGCGGTCGCCTTCGGCAGCGCGACGGCGCTCAACTTCACCGCAGGCGTGGCGAGCGTCAGCTCGAGCAAAAACGGCCTGATGAGGCTCTACCGGTCGGGGGCGACCGAAGTCAGCGCCAGCGAGGGGTCGATTAACACGCCGACGCCGCTGCTGCTCACGGTCAGCCCGGGGGTGGCGACGAAATTCGCCCTCGCCGCGGCGAGCTCCTCACCCGTGGCCGGGATCGGCAACGACCTGACGATCACCGCGCAGGACGCCTACGGCAACACGGCGACCTCCTACGCGGGCAGCAAGAGCCTGACCTTCTCCGGCGCCTCGGCGAGCCCCGGCGGCAACGCGCCGACCGTCACCGACTCGAGCAGCGCCGACATCGCCTTCGCCAGCCCCACCGCGATCGCCTTCGACGCCGGCGTCGCCAGCGCCGCCGAGGGCGACGGCGGCACGATGAAGCTCTACAAAAGCGGCTCGACCAGCGTCAAAGCAACCGAGGGCTCGGTGACGACGCCGATTGCCCTGACCGTCACGGTCGCCGCGGCCGCGGCGACCCGGATCGTGCTCACGAGCTCGACGGCGACCCCGGCCGCGACCGGGACCAGCAACCTGACGCTGACCGCGCAGGACACCTACGTCAACACGGCGACCTCCTACGCGGGCGCCAAGAGCATCACCTTCTCCGGTGCCACCGCCAGCCCCAGCGGCTCGCTCCCCACCGTGGTCAACAGCGCCGGCACCGCGATCAGCTTCGGCAGCGCCACGGCGCTCAACTTCGCCAACGGCGTCGCCGCCGTCGGCTCGGGCAAAAACGGCCTGATGCGGCTGCCGAACGCGGGCGCGACCAGCGTCACCGCCGGCGACGGGACGATCGCGACCGCCTCGCCGCTGGCGGTGACCGTCGCCGTCGGCGCCGCCTCGCGCCTCGCGATGAACGGGCTCACCGCGAGCGCCGGCACGATCGGGTCCCCCTGCCTCTTCACCTGCACGATCGCCGCCCTCGGCAACGGCGGCACTGTCACCGGCGCCGTCGGCGTCACCGACAGCGTCGGCAACACCGTGTCGGAGCTCGGCAGCGGCCACACCGTGAAAGTGACGGCCAACGGCGGCACCGTCACCAGCGGCACCGCCCTGACGATCGCCGCCACCGGCCCCGCCGTCTCCACCACGCAGTTCACCTACACGGCGCCGGCCTCCGGCTCCTTCAGCAACGTGATCACCGCCGCCAAGACCGGCGGCACCACCTACACGAGCGCCACCGCAACCGCGACCAAATAGGGGCCGCTCCATTTCTGGCGGCGGCGCTACGGCGACGGTGGCGGCACGACGGGCCGATGTCAGCGGTGTAGCCGTGCCACGAGCAGGCGGCTATCGGCGGGCCGTTGCCGCGACCAGCCGCCGACCGTGATCGTCCCCGGGCCGAGGGTGAGGGAGGTGAGGCGGGACCCGCCATCGAACTGCCGCCGCCAGATGCCGCCGCGGCCGAAGGAGCGGTCGCGGGTCCCGTCGGGCTCGAAGCGGGCGACGAAGATGCGGCTGGGGCAGACACGGAGGGTGCCGCAGAGCCGGTTCATGGTGCCACCCGCGACGATGCGGCCGCCGGGTTCCAGCCCCACGGCATCGAAGGTCGTAAAGCGGCTGAGGCTCAGCATCACGACGCCGTCGCGACTGAAGCTGCGGTCGACGCGCCCGCTCGGCAGCAGCCGGGCCAGCAGAGCCCGCTTGCGGCGGCTGCGCCCTTCCCTGCGGCCGAGGCCGGCGACGACGATCCGCCCGGCGCGGTCGACGGCGAAGTCGAGGGCCCGGGCCGGGTAGAGGCCGGCGCCGGCGAAGGCGTGGAACTCCCGGTCGCGGACGCCGTCGGCGGTGTACCTGGTGAAGAAGGCGCTCCCGGAATGGCCGCCGAGGAGGATCTTTCCCCCGGGCAACGCCTTCACCGTTATCGAGGGCTGGCCTCCCCAGGGCCCGAAGTAGCCGCTGTAGACGCACCCGTCCTTGCCGCCGAAGCCGGGATCGGAGGCGCCCCCCGGTCGCAGCCGGGTGAGGGCGGCCTTGAACGTGCGGTAGTCGCGACCCGCCACCAGGATTCCTCCGTCCGGGAGGACCGCCAGCGACTGGATCGTCTCGAGGCAGGAGGCATGGGCGATGCCGTCCCGGCCGAAGGAGGAATCGAGGCTGCCATCGGCGCGGTAGCGGAGGACGGCGCCGCTGGATTTCGAGCCGGCGCCGACCAGGAGCCGACCGCCGGGGTAGCGGGCGAGAGCGCCGGCCCGCTCGGGGAAGAAGTCGGCGGCGTCGACCGTCGGCCTCACCATCCCGCGCTTGCCGAAGCCGGGGTCCACTCGACCGCCGGGCCGCAGCGACAGCAGCGCCGCCTTGCCGCCGGCGGCGCCGGCGGCGAACGTCCGCCCACGGCGATCGACCAACAATGCGGCGGCCTCGTCGGCGGCGGGAACCGAAGGCGGGGTGAGGGCGATGCCGGCGGCGCCGAAGCCGGGGTCGAGCTCGCCGTCGGGCTCGTAGCGGGCTGCCGTCACCCAGCGCTGCTGGTACTTCGCCCCGCTGCCGCCTACCGCCAACGCCTTGCCGCCCGGCAGCGGCGCGAGGTCGTACAACGATCCCTCGCCTTCGACCGGCGTGATCGCGAACCCGTCGCCGCCGAAGCCCGGATCGAGCGCGCCATCGGGCTGCAGCCGGGCGGTCAGCAGGGCATAGGTAAGCATCTCGGGGTCGGAGCCCCCGAGTTCGGCCCTGCCGGCGAGCAGAAGCCGCCCCTCCGCGTCGAGCGAGACCGTGTACGGCCGCAGGACATAGGCGTCGTTTTCGAGGTGGACCTGGCCGCCGCGGCCGAATCCCGGATCCGGCGCTCCGTCCGGGAGCAGCCGCGTGACCCTCGCGTTCTCCGTCGCGATCGCGATCGAGCCATCCCCAGCGACCGCCAGGCCGACAGGGGCGTTGGAGGAGTAGTACCTGCTGTTGCCGCCCCGGATCGCGTCGATCTGCCTGCTGGTGACTTCGCCCTCGACGCCGAAGGTCTGGTCTCTCCCCCCATCCGGGTTCAGTCGCAGCAGTCCCCCCGCGCCGGCGCCGGGATGGCCGAGCAGCACGATCGTCCGCTCCCCCTGCGCCTCCATCCGGCTGGCCATGAGGCCGACGTTCTCGGCGGGGACGGGGACGACCGCTACGCCGCCTTGGCCGAAGTCGGGCACGAGGCGACCGGCGGCGTCGAGCTCGGCGACCTCGATCGCCCTGGTCGAGCGGTCGAAGATCCGGCCCAGCACGACGATCCTCCCGTCGCGGCGAACCAGGACCGAGCTGGCGCCGTCGCCGCCGGGGTGCCCCCCGAAGACGATGCTGCCGTCTCCCCCGAAGCCGCGGTCCAGGCGACCGTCCGGCGTCAGCCGGGTGACGGCGAAGTCCGCCGAGGCTTCGTCGGCGCTGAGGTTCGCGTAGCCGGCGACCACGATCTTCCCGCCGGGCGCGAGCTCCATCGCGCTTACCGGGTGGGCGAGCAGGCGGACGCCGCCGTTCCCGAAGCTGCGGTCGACCGACCCATCCGCCTCGAACCGCATCACCGAGTCGCTGCGGTAGGTGTTGACGAGGACGAGGCACCTGCCGTCGGGCAGGGAGACGACTTCCGACCCCCACCCGCGCCAGGGTTCGGTCCCGAAGTCCATCAGCGTGAAGCCGTCGCCGGAGAAGGAGCGGTCGAGGGCGCCCGGGTGGGAGGGCGCAGCCGCAACGGCGGGCAGGGCGCAGGCGAGCACCGCAACCAGCAGCAGGACGAGGGACTTGGCGACCTTCGGTCTCACGATCCAATCGATTCTCCGCCACGGGGGCGGCGCGGAACGGGCCAACCTTGACTCGGTTGCGCGGCTCAACGCGACTGCGGCAGCTTGGCCGCGCCGCGCTTGGCCGCCGGCCGCGACGGCGGCGGCACGACGGGGCCGACGTCGCCGTCCGGCGCCTCGTCGAGGTCGACGACCACCGGGGCGTGATCGCTGGGGCCTTTGCCTTTGCGGGCCTGGCGGTCGACCCAGGCGGCGCGGACTCGGTCGGCGACGGGGGTGCCGGCGAGGATCAGGTCGATCCGCATGCCGAGGTCTTTGTGGAACATGCCGGCGCGGTAGTCCCAGAAGGTGAAGATCCGCTCCCCCGGCCAGCGGTCGCGGACGACGTCGCGCAGGCCGACCGCCTGCAGCTCCGCCAGCGCCGCGCGCTCGGCCTCCGTCACGTGGGTGTGGCCGGCGAAGGCCTTCGGGTCGAAGACGTCCTCGTCGGCCGGGGCGACGTTCACGTCGCCGCAGACGAGGGTCGCCTCGGGCCCCGCGGCGACGGCGTCGCGCAGCGCCGCCAACCAGGCGAGCTTGTACTCGTAGTGCTCGGAGCCGGGTTCGCGCCCGTTCGGCACGTAGACCGAGAAGACGCGGACGCCGCCGCAGGTGGCCGCCACCGCCCGCGCCTCCGGATGCGGGAATCCCGGCGCCGCGGCGAGCCCCGGCACGACGTCCTCGAGGCCGACGCGGGAGAGGATCGCGACGCCGTTCCAGCTCGCCTCGCCGTGGAGGGCTGCCTCGTAGCCGCGGCCGGCCAGCTCGTCGCCGAGCAAATCGAGGAGCGCGTCGTCGGCGAGCTTCGTCTCCTGCAGGCAGACGACGTCCGGACGGCGTTCGTCCAGCCAGGGAAGCAGCCGCGGCAACCTCTGCTTCACCGAGTTGACGTTCCAGGTGGCGACCCGCATCGAGCGCACGGTACCCGGCCGCGCTGGTCAGTCACCTTGCTGCGGCAACGGCGCGATCCCCATCAGCCGCTGCTTCAGATCGGCTGACAGCCACAGCCAGCCGCCCCTCCTGCCGGGTACCGCGCGCGGGCACCCGGTCGGGACCACTTCGACGGAAGAACGCCGGCCATCCGAATGGAGGAACCGCAGGTAGAAACCTCCGCCGAATTCGGACGAGCACAGATACATCGGGGGCTGTCCGTCGGGATAGGGGGCATCTTGAGCCGGGAAGGGACGCAGGCGGTTGAACGCACGCCCGAGCGACCGAGCGGTATGAGGCTGGTTGACCACCCTTTCCGTCGCGAGCTTGTCATTGGGCGGCAGGCCGGGCCCGTTCGCCGAGTTGGCGTTTCCGAAATAGCGGCAGACGGCCACTTCCCTCAGGCCTCCGAGCTCGACGGCATCCGGTCTTCCAGGGCCCAGCTGGGCCGTCTGGTCAAACCACGTCGGGCACGGCTCGGGCTCGGCGGCCGCGCGAGCCTGGTCAGACGGGGGAGCCTGTGGGCTCCCGAACAGGAGCGCGAGTAACACGAGCGGAATCGCTGCGAGGTGCAAGCCAGAGTGCTGACGAACCCCAAGTCTCACGGGTGACAATTGTTCCAGGTCGCGTGAAACTCCTGTCCATTGCTTGAGATGCGGCTCGTGGCCACCATCCGCTGGCCTACCGGGCGGTTGCCATTCCACCGCTGCATATGCCTCCTCACACGGTGTTCCTGGCCCCCGAGCGACTCGATTCCTTTTCCGGTTACCCAGGACACCGCCCCGCGGAATTTGAACTCTCCGAAGTTCTGCGCCTGGAACCTTCCGCCCTCCAGGCGCGGGCGCTCAGCAGTGGTGTATTCGAGCCTCCGGCCGTCGAAGAGCGCGCTTTCTTTTCCGGGTTGTTCCACGGAGATCTTTTTCCCGGTGCTCTTGTTCTGTACATACATCCACGCCTTTTCCGGCCCGAACTTCCACAATGCGATTACGAAGATGACATCCCCTGGGTTGATGTTCAGGTTCTCGAACTTGGGCTGTTCGCTTCTTCTCGTCCCTTTGCCCGACCCTGCCCTGAAGAACTCCGTGAACGCGGCAACTTCGGAGTTTTTCGAGATCGCGTAGGGCTGGTTCGTTCCCGCCTGGAAGAACGCCGAGCTTTCCGTGCTGCCGCCAACACCCACGTAGGCCACGTGAGCCGCCGGTGCGCCGGTGCAGGTCTGACGGAGTTTGGGGACTTTGTAGATAGCCCCTGCGCCCCTCCACTGATTGGAGGGCCCTTTCAGATCTTCAACCGACCATCCGGCGTGTGACTCCGAGTAGCGGACCGTCGAGGAGCCTGAGCCCGAGGCGGTTGCGAAGTCCGGCGCGGACACGCCCATGCATCCGCCGGGTTCCGCGGAGCCGGTCGATTCGCCCACCGTTTCTTCCCAGACCGCGCGAGCCGCGGCTTCCATGGTCGACGGTTTGGGTGGGTAGCCGTAGAGTTCGAGTTCTTCGTTGCTGGCTTTTTTCGGGTCGAACCCGGAGGGAGCCGAGCGGTATTCGAATTTTTCCCCTTCGGAGCCGATGAACACGGCATTGCTTCCGCCGCCCGCCAATTCCTGGACTTCGTCGGGCGTGGATTCGACAGGTTCGCCATTTGGGCTGCAGGCAGGAATGGAGCCGTTGGGCACCGCGATCTGCAGCGGCTTGCTGCTGAGGTTCCCAGCGTGATCTTCGGCTGAGACCACGACCGTGTAGGGACCGGGACCATGTTCTTCCTGGTCGAAGGTCCATACATAGTCGAAGCCGCAATTCGTCTCAGGGCATTTCTGGGTGACCGAGTCGGCCACTTCACCGCCCACGGAGATGGTTATGGACTTGACTCCGCTGCCACGCCTGTCCAGATCCCCATCCACGGTTTCGATGTCCAAGGGATATTTTTTGGTGCCTTCTTTCAGGCCTTCGGTCAAGGCCCCGCTCAACGTAATCTCCGGTGGCAGTACGTCGGGCCCTTGATTCGGTTCGAGCTCCCCCTCCCCCAGCGCCCGGTCGTAGATCCGCACCTCGTCGACGCGGCCCTTGAAGTCTTCTTCGCCTTCGTTGCCGCCGAGGTAGAGCGGTCCGACGCTGGCCATCGCCGGGGGCGTGGGTTCATAGCTGGTGTCGACCAGCTCGCCGT
>DATEOT010000110.1:0-2618 GCA_035273795.1 Solirubrobacterales bacterium
CGTCGAAGCCAGCCCACTGCCAGGTCCAGTCATTGGCCGGTTCGGCCGTGTATTGGAAGTAGTAGTAGGTGTCCTGGTCTTCGGGGTCGACTTTGCCCGAGAGATGGGCGGAGGTGTAGGAGACGCCGGAGGGGGCGTCGATCGAGACCGTGGGCGCGGTGGCCGCGGCGAGTCCCACCCCCATGGTGACGGCGAGCGCGAGCAGCGCGCAGGTTGCGATCAGTGCCTTGGTTTGGCGTCCCACGTATCTCTCCTTGTCCCGTGGCCTCTGCCTCGTCCCGATCCGCGATGCGGATTCCCTGGCCGAGGCGGTCGGCCGTTCTCTCTCCATTCCCCGGTTCTCCCGGGGGGATGGAGAAATAAGAACAAAGACGGACCAGCTTGTCAAGCCAGTGCTTAATGGCAAGATCCTTGGTGTCGAGGAAATCCGCTTTACAAGCCAAAAACAAGAGATCGAGACTTGCCTCGCTGAGGATATTTCAGTCAAAGACGTACCGCTTGAACTCATTCAAGCGGTCTTCGGGAGAGAGGCCCGAGTGCCCGGATATCTTCCTCCGACGATGACCAGAACTCCGTGGGGCGATGCGGCTTCGCTGCGGGAGCGGAAGCTGCGGCCGGGCAGGGGAACCCCCCGCGAGGAGGCCGGGAAAAACCAGCGCGAGCGGCTGTTCGCGGCGATGGTGGCCACCGTCGCCGAGAAGGGTTACGAGGCGACCACGGTCGCCGACCTCGTCGAGCTCTCCGGCGTCTCGCGCAGCGCCTTCTACCGGCACTTCGAGGACAAGCAGGCCTGCTTCGTCGCCGCGGTCGAGGCGATGGTCGAGCCAACGCTGAGGAAACTCGGCGCCGACGAGAGCGCGCCCCCCGGGATCGAGCGGGCGCGGGCCGCCTTCGCCTCCCTTATAGAGACGATCGTCGAGCAGCCGGCGGCGGCGAAGATGTGCGTGGTCGAGGTCTACGCAGCAGGGCCGGAGGGCGCGGCGCTGGTCGACAAGTCGATCGAGTCGGCCACCGACCTGGCAGCCGCTCTGCTGGAGCAGGTGCCGGAGCGCCAGGGGATGCCGCGCGAGCTGGTCCGCGCGATCGTCGGCGGCATCCAGAAGGTGATCCACAAGCGCCTCTACCGCGGCCAGGAGCAGGAGCTGCTCGACCTCGTCCCCCAGCTCTGGGACTGGATCTTCTGCTACCCCGTCCCCCCCGGCCCGCTGAAAGCGCGGCGGCGGCGGAACGTGAAGGCACTGCCGTTCGAGGACCGCCAGAAAGTCGCCAACCCGCCGGAGCGGCTGCTGCGGGCGCTGGCGGCGGTCGTCGCCGAGAAGGGCTACCCGGACACGACCGTCGCCGAGGTGGTCGAACGCGCCAGCACCTCGCAGCGGACCTTCTACGAACACTTCAAGAACAAGGAAGACGCGATCGTCGCCGCCCTCGACAGCGGCTCGGCCCACATGCTTGCCGCCGCCCTCCCGGCCTTCCGCCGCGCCCCCGACTGGAAGAACGCGGTCCACGACACGATCGAAGCGATGTTCTGCTGGGGAGCCGAAGAGCCGGAGTACGCGCGGATGGGCGGGGTCGAGATGTACGCCGCCGGCAAGCGCGCGCTCGACCAGCGCGAGGTGGTCACGGAAGGGATGGAGGGCCTGCTCGCCCCCGGCTACGAGCTCAAACCGCAGACGCCGCCGATCGCCGCTGAGGCCGTCGGCGGCGCCCTCTACGAGCTGCTCTACGACCACGTCAACAAAAAGGGTCCGGAGACGCTGCCGGACCTGGTCCCGACGCTGGTCTACGTGACGCTGGCCCCGTTCCTCGAGGCGGAGGACGCCTACGAGGTGGCGGTCGGTTAGAGACCCTGCAGGCCGGCCAACGCAAGGAAAAGGGTCACGGTGATGCCACCGACGGCGAAGAAGCCGCGCATCATCGTCTGGTGCATCGCATCGAACCGGGCGTCGATCGATTTGATGTCGCTGCGAAGTTCACGGATGTCCCCATCGACACGCTTGAAGCCTTGGGTCATCCGCTTGTCGAGGCCTTTGATCTCCCCGTCGACTCGCTGGAAGCCTTCGGTCATCCGGCTGTCGAGACCGTCGATCTCCCGGTGGACGCGCTGGAAGCCTTCCGACATCCGAGCGTTGAGGTCGTCGATCCTCTTGTCGGTCGATCTGCTCTCCATCTCCATCGTCAGCATGATCCTAGCGTAACTCTTTGTCTGTAAAGAAACAGGGCGCTATTGACAAAATCGCGGGCCGATTCTGTGACGGAATATGGACTTCCCCCAGGTTCAGCCGGCCACAGCCGCGAGCTGGCCGCAGGCGGCGTCGATGTCGCGGCCGCGGGGGAGGCGGACGGTGGCGGTGACGCGGTGCTCGGCGAGGATCGCGCGGAAGGCCTCGATCCGCTCTCGCGAGGAGCCGTCGTAGGCACCGGTCGGGTTGTAGGGGATGAGGTTGACCTTGTAGCCGCGCGGATCGAGCAGCGCGGCCAGTTCGCGGGCGTGCTCGGGGTGGTCGTTGACGCCGTCGAGCATCACGTACTCGACGAAGACCTTGCGGCGGCGGGCGGCGCGGTAGCGCTCGCAGGCGGCCAGCACCTCGGCGATCGGGTAGCGCTCGTTGACCGGCATG
>DATEOT010000111.1:0-19840 GCA_035273795.1 Solirubrobacterales bacterium
ACATCAGGATCGTCGTCCCGCGCGCTTTCAGGTCGCCGATCAGCGTCCACAGCTCGGTGCGGATCTGCGGGTCGAGGCCGACGGTCGGCTCGTCGAGCAGGACCAGGCGCGGCTCGTGGACGAGGCCGCGGGCGAGCAGCAGGCGCCGGCGCATGCCGCCGGAGAGCTTGTCGACGGCGTCGCGGCGGCGGTCGCGCAGGCGGGCGAGGTCGAGACAGCGGTCGACCGCGGCGCCGACGTCCTTGACCCGGTAGAGGCGGGCGTAGACGGCGAGGTTGTCTTCGACGGTGACGTCGACGTCGAGGTTGTCGAGCTGGGGGACGACTCCCATTTCCGACCGCGCCGGCTTCGACTGGGCCGGCAGCTCGTAGCCGAGCACGCGCAGCTCGCCGGAGTCGGCGACCGCCTGCCCGGTCAGCAGCCGCATCGTCGTCGACTTGCCGGCGCCGTTGGGACCGAGCAGCCCGAGGCAGATGCCTTCCGGCACCTTGAGGTCGAGGCCGTCGACCGCGGTGATCGGCCCGAAGGTCTTGACTACGTCGTGGAGCTCGATGGCGGCCATCGGCCTGATGGTTTCACGACTGCACCTTTTGCCTCTTTCACCTCGCCGCGAGGCCGGAGTGGCAGACTGCCGCCGATGGTGGACGAGCGCTGGATCCGGTCGCTGCACGTGGAGTCGATGCGCCGTGCCGACCTTGACGACGAGCGCGAGCCGCACGTCCTCTTCCAGGCCTCGACCATCGGCGCCCTGTTGGACGGCGCCTTCGACGGCGACCTCAGCTTCGCCGAGCTGGCCGAGCGCGGCGACCTCGGGCTCGGCACCCTCAACCACCTCGACGGCGAGATGATCGCGATCGACGGTGAGTTTTTCCGCGCCGACGTCGACGGGCGCATCAACCGGATCGCCGCAGGGGAACGGACTCCGTTCGCGGTCGTGACCCGTTTCGACCCCACCATCGAGGAGCAACTGCCCGCGGAGGACCGCTCACACGAGGAGCTGCTCGCCGAACTGGACCGCCTGGTTCCGCCGGACGCATCCTCCTGCGCGGTCCGCCTCGAGGGCCGCTTCGAGCTCGTCCGCGCGCGCTCGGTGCCGAGGCAGAGCCCGCCCTACCGGCCGCTGGCGGAGGTGGTCGCCGACCAGCACGTCTTCGAGCTGCGAGCGGTGGAGGGGGCGATGCTCGGCTTCCGCTTCCCCACTTATGTCGAGGGGATCGAGGTTCCCGGCTACCACCTGCACTTCATCACCGCCGACCGCAGTCGTGGCGGCCACGTCCTCGACTCGCGCTCGGGGGCGCTGCTGGTTCGAGTCGATCCCTCGGACGACCTCCACGTCGAGCTGCCACCGCGGGTCGCGCTCGGGGATCCCGACCTCGCAGCCGCGACGCACGCGGCGGTCGCCGCCGTCGAGCACGACGGCTAGCAGCGGCGGTAGACCCGCCAGGACTCGTTCTCGGTGACGAGCTCGAACCCGTTCGGGACCGGGAAGGAGGGATCGGTCGGGTCGTTGGGATCGAGGATGAAGTTGTGGATGACGAACTCGTTGGCGGGAGCGACGAAGTAGCCGCGCTTCGGTACCCCTTCCTCGCTGGCGCTGACCACCCGGGTCGGCTCGATCTCGAGGCCGAAGGCGAGGCGGGGGACGGCGCGATGGTTGGGGACGGCGATCTCCCCGCAGAGCGGCTCGAACGCTCCCTCGTCGACGAGGTCGGAGAGGTCCCCCTCGATTCGCGCCTGGTTGGTGAGGTCGGTGTCGACGCGGGAGTCGAGGTCCCACTGGTTCGGCAGCCAGATCAGGAACATCGCGAAGACGATCGCGGCGAAGACCTGCCAGCGGCGGCGCCAGGGGTGCTCGGGCTCGAGCAGGCGCCAGCCGAGCAGCGCGACGCCGGCGAAGATCGCCAACACCGCGGCGGCGAGCATCGTGTAGCGGGGGAGGATCGCGAGGCCGCCGCAGGCGAGGATCGCGAAGGCGAGGAGGGCGAGGCCGGCGGCGGCGACTCCGAGGGTGGAGTGGCGGCGGAGGAAGGCGAGGCCGAGGACGACGCCGCCTATGGCCCCGACCATCCCCGGCCACTGCAGGACCTCTCCGAGGCGGCGGGGGCCATAGAGGACGAGGTCGACCGGCCCGGTCTGCCGTTCGAGGGTCTCGACCGTTTCTTTGGTCCCGGTCCACGAGTAGGTGGGGGAGCCGGTGGTGATCAGGTCGAAGAGGACCCAGAGGATCGGGCCGGCCAGGGCGAGGAGGATGAGGCTCGCGGGAGGGAGGGAGAAGGAGTCCCTCGCTCTGACAAGTGCCGGTCTAATTAGACCGGCACTTTGAGTATCCGTCAGCTCGAGGGACTCCTTCTCCCTCCCCACAGGCCGATGCAGTCGCCCTGGGTCTAGAGATAGATAGAGCAGGTAAACCACCGCGAAGAGCCAGGCCTCGGGTCTTAGCAAGCCGGCGAGGGCTAGGAGGGCCAGGACTGGCCAGCCCGCGCGGGGCCGCTTGGCCTCGACCAGGAGGGCGGCGAGGCAGAGGGCGATGTAGGGGAGGTCGATGTAGGCGCGGAGGCCATTGGAGAGGAAGGGGGCGCGGGTGAGGACGATCAGTGCGGCGACGGCGCCGATCCAACGGTCGAACCAGATTGCCCCGAGTCGGTAGACGAAGTATCCGATCAGCCCGAGCGCGACGTAGGCGCCGATCATCGTCAGCGTGATCGTGGCGTCGCCCAGCGGCGTCAGCATCGCTCCCCAGAGCTCGGTCAGCGGGTGCGGCGTCGGCGGCAGCGCTGCGCCGTGGTCGGGGCTTTCGAGGTGGGCGATTTCCCGCCCCCAGACAAGCGCGTAGATCGTGTCGTAATTGGGGAAGCCGACGGGGAAGAGGAGCAGCAGCACGCCGCTCACCGCGGCGACCCAGGCGGCGGGCGTCAGCCAGTTGCGGGCCCCCTTCGGCACGGGCGGCACCGTATCGGGACCGCCCCCGGAGGGGGTGTCTGAGTTTTCCCGACACATATGTGGGTTGAGCTCAGACACCCCCTGCCGGGCGCCGGTGGGCCGTGGATACACTGGCTTCAAGTGAGCGAGTCGACTTCCCTCTACCGCCGCCACCGCCCGGGTTCCTTCGACGAGGTCGTGGGACAGACCCACGTGGTCCGCACCCTGCGCAACGCGGTCGAGCAGGGCAAGGTCCACCACGCCTACCTCTTCGTCGGCTCCCGCGGCACCGGCAAGACCTCGATGGCGAAGATCCTCGCCCGCTCGCTCAACTGCGAGCGCGGCGGCCCGACCGTCACCCCCTGCGGCGAATGCGAGTCCTGCGTGACGATCGCCGCCGGCACCTCGATCGACGTGATCGAGATGGACGCCGCCTCGAACCGCTCGGTCGACGACGTCCGCGACCTGCGCGAGCGGGTCGCCTACGCCCCGGCCGGCGGCCGCTGGAAGGTCTACATCCTCGACGAGGCCCACATGCTGACCAAGGAGGCCTGGAACGCCTTCCTGAAGACGCTCGAGGAGCCGCCGCCGAACACCGTCTTCGTCCTCGCCACCACCGAGTCGCACAAGGTGATGGCGACGATCGCCGACCGCTGCCAGCGTTTCGACTTCCAGCGCCCCTCGCTGGAGCAGATCTCCGAGGTGCTGATCCGGGTCGCAGCCGCCGAGCAAATCGAGATCGACGAGGGGGCGGTGGCGATGATCGCCCGCTCGGCCTCCGGCAGCTTCCGCGACGCCCTCGGCACCCTCGACCAACTGGTCGCCTTCGGCGGCAGCCACGTCAAGCTCGAAGACGTGCTGGAGATGCTCGGCGCCGCCGACGCCGACCTCCTCTTCGAGGCGGTCGACGCGGTGGTCGCCGAGGATCCGAAGGGGGTTCTGCTCGGGGTAGAGAAGATGGCCCGCTCCGGCCGCGACCCCTCGCAGTTCGCCCGCGACCTGCTCGCCCACCTGCGCCACCTGCTGATCACCCAGACCACCGGCGAGGTCCCGACCTCCTTCGTAGTAACCGCCACCGACACCGCCCGCATGCAGGCCCAGGGCACCGCGATCAAGCCCGCGAACCTGATCCGCACCATCGACGAGCTGGCCGACGCCCTCACTGCTGTGAGAGAGGGCGACGATGCGCGCCTAGCGGTGGAGATAGCTCTCTTGAAGGCAGCCCGTCCCGATCTGGATCCCGATACGGCCGGGCTCCTTCGCCGCATCGAGCGACTGGAGCAGCAGGACGGAGCGCCGCGGGCCGCGGGTCCTGGCGCCGCAGGGGACCCACCTCCCCCTGCGCCGCAGGGGGAGGTCCCCCCTACGACGCCACCCGCGCCAGATCCGTCCCCGCCAGACGACCCGCCGATCGAGCCGTCGCCGAACGACCCTCCTGCACCAGCCCCGACGGAAGATCCCGGGCCCGCTGAAGAAGACGAGGCCGAGACTGAGCCGTCAGCAGGACCCGCCGGCCAGAGCACGCCCGAGGCCGTCAGCGACCCCACCTTCGAGGAGATCCAGCGATTCTGGCCCGCTGTTCTGCAAAAGCTGGGGGAGACCGCTCCCGCCTTGGCCGCGACTCTCGAGGGTGCCCGCCCGGTCAGCTACGGCGATGGGGGCCTGGAGGTGGGCTTCCCGCCCGACATGACCTTCAACAAGAAGAAGGCCGACCGCCCGGATCAGCGGGACACCGTGGCGGCAGCTTTCGCCGCCGTGACCGGCACCGGGTTGCGGCCCACTTACGTTGTGCTGGATGGGGAGGCGCCGCCGGACACGCCGGCGCCTGGCAGCGATCAGGTCAACGAGGAAGAGCTGCTTGAGCGGCTGAAGAGCGAGTTCGACGCGGAGGAGGTCACCTAAGTGGCACGAGGAGGAGGACCCGGAGGCTTCGACATCCAGGGCCTGATGAAACAGGCGCAGCAGATGCAGGCCGAGATGCTGGAGGCACAGGAGAAACTGAAAGACGAGGTCGTCGAGGCGAGCGCCGGCGGCGGCATGGTCAAAGTGAAGATGGGCGGCGACCTGACCCTGCGCGAGATCGTGATCGATCCGGAGGCGATCGACCCCGAGGAGGCGGAGCTGCTGCAGGAGATGGTCCAGGCGGCGGTCAACGAGGGGCTGCGCGCCGCGCAGGAGCTCGCCAGCTCGAAAATGGGCGGGATCGCCGGCGGCGGCGACCTCGGTGGCCTGGGGGGCATGCTCGGTTGAGCGAAGGCCCGGCACCGCTCGCGCGCCTCGTCGCCGAGCTCTCGCGGTTGCCGGGCATCGGGCAGCGGACCGCGCAGCGGCTCGCCTTCCACCTCCTGCGCGCCCCCGACGAAGAGGCCTTCGCCCTCGGCGACGCGATCCGGGAAGTGAAGGAGAAGGTCGGCCTCTGCGAGGAATGCTTCAACCTCGCCGAGGGCCAGCTCTGCCGGATCTGCGCCGACCAGAACCGGGACCGCGGGACGATCTGCGTCATCGAGGAGCCCGCCGACGTGATCCCGATCGAGCGCACCCACGAATACCGCGGGCTCTACCACGTGCTCGGCGGCGCCCTCTCCCCGATCGACGGGGTCGACGCCGAAGACCTGAAGATCGGCGAGTTGCGGCGGCGGGTCGAACGCGGCGGCTTCGAGGAGGTGGTGCTGGCGACCAACCCGACGACCACCGGCGAGGCGACCGCCCTTCACATCGCCGAGATGCTGCGCGGGCAGGTCAAGGTGACGCGCCTGGCCAGCGGCCTTCCGGTCGGGGCGGACCTCGAGCACGCCGACGAGGTCACCCTGGGCAAGGCGCTTGCCGGTCGAAGAAGCCTGGAATAAGCGGGACTGGATATCCGTCCTGGACGATTGTCAGGACGCAAATAGCGACTTTCCGAAAATCGATCGTCCGCCGCCTCCGCCAAGGTCACTGCGTGTCTGACCAGCCACAAGAGGGCCGCCGGCGGGATGACCGCCCTCCCGCGAGCCGACTCGCCCTCAAGGTCTCACAGCTGCACGCCGATCTCCTAGGCAGTTTGCACGACGAGATTGGAACCAATGGAGCGGACTTCGCTCAGGCGGCGCAGCGGTTGGCTGCCGAGTTCGGGTCTCTCACCGCAACCGCGATAGAGGCGGCGGACGGGAGCCAGGGGGGTACCCGCCGGAGCAACAGCGGGGAGGCTCCGTCGAGCACCCCCCTGGCTCCCGTCAACGGTGGGCCCGCTCTCGTCGAGGAGCAATTGGGAGAACTCCCCAGCCTCTATCAGCCGGGTCATATGCGCCGGCGGTTGGAGCAGCTGCTCGAGACGAATCGCCGCTATGGCCATCCGTTCGGACTGGCGGTCTTCGATGCTTCCGGTCCCGGTGTTCGTCCCGGTGATGTCTCCGGTGGTCAAGAGACCGTGCTCTCGGTTGTCGGCGCCGCCCTCCGCGACAGCATCCGCATCGTCGACGAATGCTTCCGCCTCGAAGAGGACGCGATCTGCGTTCTCGCTCCCAACATCGGCACGGTCGAAGGGGTGCAGATGTGCGAGCGGCTGCTCGGTCAGCTGGACGAGCTGGAGCGGGCGGGGGGGTTGCGGATCTCGGTCTCGGCCGGCGTCGTGGCCTGTCCGGACCATGGCGCCGACGCCGACGAGCTTTTGCACAAGGCTGACGCGGCAATGTGGCGAGCGCGTGCGGTTGGGCAGCCGGTAGGGGTCGGCGCCTTGCAAGATCGCTGACATATCCCCGTAAATCCGTCCAAAAGCTCCATCCCTGGTGGGAGAATCGCCGAGGCCCGTCGAATAGACGCGCAGTCCACCGATTCACGACCCTTATCTAAATGCCAGGAATCCGCACCAACGCCGCCGCCGAAGTCCTCGGCGTAAGCCCCAACACCCTGCGTAGCTGGGAGCGCCGCTACGGCTACCCGACGCCGAAGCGGACTACCGGCAACCACCGCAACTACGAGCTGGTCGAGCTGCAGGCGCTGCGCGACGCTCTCTCCGAGACGGGCAACATCTCCTCGGCGATCGAGCTGGCGCGCCAGCGCCAAGCCGCTCCGGCCAGCGACGACAGCCTCCTCACCGCTTTCGAGAGCTTCGACGAGCCGGCCGCCGATCGCGCGGTCGAGGAGAGCCTCGCCCTGCGTTCGCTGGAGCGCACCGTCGAGGAGCTGCTGCTGCCGGCGATCGACAAGCTCGACGCCGACCCCGAGCGCGAGGCTGAGCTCGAGTTCGCCTCCCGCTGGGCCACCGGCTGGCTGCACGGCGCCCGCCGCCTCGCCTCCACCGCCGCCCGGCCGGCTGGCATCCTGCTGCTCGACTCCAGCCACGGGCAGGACGCCGAGGAGGTCTACACCCAGGCCCTCGACCTCGCACTTCGCCGCGCCGGCTTCCGCGTCCTCGTCCTCTCCAACGAGCTGGGGGACGACCGCCTCGGCCGCGCCCTCGGCGCCCTCGATCCGACGGCGATCGTCCTCTGCGGCCCCGACGCCGACACCCAGAGCGCCGTCCGCCTGGTCCGCAAGATCCGCGAGCTGGGCTTCGTCGCCCCGCTCTACGGCTTCCGGGCCGACGGCCTGATCGGCGCCGCCGTCCCCTCCGCGGGCAACCGCCCCAGCGAAGTGACGGGGATGCTGAACGCGGATTTGCGCCGTCGGGCCACGCAAGCGTTCGCCTAGAGGGAGGGTGTCGGTGGGGGGTCTGCAGGGGGTATGACGCCCCTCCCTAACCGAAGACCTTCACGAGCGCGCCGGCGCGGTCTCGCTGATCCCCCAGCGTTCGTGCAGTCGCCGCAAGGGCGCCGGCGCCCACCAGTTCCACTTACCTAGCAGCTCCATCAGCGAGGGGACGAGCAGGGCGCGGATGATGCTGGCGTCGATCAGGACGGCCAGCGCCGTGCCGACTCCGTTCTCCTTGATGAAGATGATCTCGGAGGTGGCGAAGGCGCCCATCGCCACCGCGAACAGGAGCGCCGCTGCGGTGACGATGCGGCCGGTCCGCTCCAGCCCGATCGCCACCGACTCCGACTCCGAGGCGCCGCCGTCGCGCGCCTCCTTGATCCTCGAGAGCAGGAACACCGCGTAGTCGGTGGAGAGGCCGAAGGCGACGGCGAAGAGCAGGATCGGCATCGTCTGCTCGATCGCGCCGGGACTGGAGTAGTCGAGAAAGCCCTCCAGCCGGCCGTCCTGGAAGATCAGCACCAGCAGGCCGAAGACGGCGCTGAGGTTGAGGAAGTTCATGATCAGCGACTTGATCGGCAGGACCACCGAGCCGGTCATCAGGAAGAGGATCACCAGCGTCGAGAGGATCACGATCGCGAGGGCGATCGGCAGGTGCTCCTCGAGGCTCGACTGGAAGTCGACGAAGTCGGCGGTGGCGCCGCCGACGAGGACGGTCGCGCCGGGAGGCGCCTGGAGGCTGCGGATCGCCTTCACCGTCTCCTGGCTCTGATCGGAGACGAAGGGGTTGGCGGAGATCACCTGCAGCGCCGTCACCCCCGCCGCCAGCTGCTGGGGAGGCGCCACCTCGGCGATGCCGTCGACCCTGCGCACCTGCGTCGCGAACCCCGCTGCCGCCTCCGGCTTGCCCTCGTAGGCGATCCAGATCGGGGTGTCGTGGTAGGGCGGGAACTCCTCGCTGACGGTGTCGTAGGCGACGCGCGCGCTAGCCGACTCCGGCAGCACGGTCGGGTCGACCGTGTTGAACTTGATCTGCAGGAAGGGCAGCCCGAGCACGATCAGGAACAGCGCGCTGAGGGTGGCGACCGGAATCGGCCGCCGCATCACGAAGCGGGAGAGCCGGTACCAGAAGCCCTCGTGCGCCGGTCGCGCGTCGGCCTCGGCCCGCCGCTGGAGGAACTTCGGCGCCCCCGCGTTGACCCGGTTGCCGAGCAGGGTCAGGACCGCCGGAAGCACGGTCAGCGAGATCAGCGCCGCGAACAGCGCCACCAAGGCGCCGCCGAGGCCCATCGAGTAGAGGAAGCGCTGGGGGAAGACCAGCAGCGATGCCATCGCAGCCGCCACCGTCAGCGAGGAGAAGAAGACGGTCCTCCCTGAGGTGGCCAGCACCCGCCGCATCGCTTCCAGGCCCGGCCCGCTCTTGGCGATCTCCTCGCGGTAGCGGGAGACGATGAAGAGGCTGTAGTCGATCGCCAGCCCCAGTCCCAGCGCCGTGGTCAGGTTGAGGGCGAAGATCGAGATCGAGCCGAATTCGCTCGCCACTCGGAGGATGAGAAAAGTGCCGACGATCGCCAGGGCGCCGATCATCAGCGGCAGCAGCGCGGCGACGAGGCTGCGGAAGAAGAGCAGCGAAAGCAGGAAGAGCAGCGGGAAGGCGAGCAGCTCTGCCTTTTTCAGGTCTTCCTCGACCTGCTTGTTGACCTGCTCCTGGGCGATCGCCGGACCGCCGGCGAGGACGCCAGGCTGAGAGGAGAGCTCATCGGCGATCTCGGCGCCGGCCTCCTGCCACGCCTTGTCCTCGGTCGGCTTCAGCGCCACCGCGAAGTAGGTCGACTGTCCATCGCGCGAGACGAAAGCCCGCGAGCCGGTGTCGTAGTAGCCGGTGACCGAGGCGACGTCGGGTCGCTTGCTGACCTTCTGCTCGAGCGCCACGACCCGGTGCTTGGTGGCGGGATCGGCGACCGGTGCGTCCTGGACGACGGCGATCACCGCCGTCCCCCGCAGGCCCGCCTCCTCCAGCCGCTCCGTCGCCTTCGCCGTCTCGGTGTCGGGATCGTCGGCCCCGTAGGGGTCGAGCCGGTCGGCGACCGAGCCGCCGATCGCTCCCGCCAGGAGGAAGAAGACGATCGCGAAGAGGCCGACGCGGCGCGCCCTCCCGTTCGCGAGCCGGGCCAGGGAATCGAACATCAGCTGCTCCTTTTCTTCTCGGGAGCGGAATCGAGGATCTGCGCCTCCACCCGCTCGCACCAGTCGGCAAACCACTGGCTGAACTCGAGACCACTTTCCAGCACGATCAGCGGGAAGGGGTCCTCGACCTCGCCATCGAATTTCAAGTCCTTGATCGCCTGCAGCTGCTCGTGGATGGCGATTCGCCGCGCGCGCATCTCGCGCAGGATCGCCAGCGCCTCGTCCCGCGGCAGCGCGTCGGCGAAGAACAGCTTCAGCAGTCCTTCGTCGCGCATCTCGAAGACGTCAGGCCGCTGCCGCAGCCAGCTCCGCAGCTCCTCCTCGCCGTCGGCGGTGATCTCGTACACGGTCCGTTTGCGCCCCCCGGTGGGGGAGTCGGAACCGGTGATCAGCCCCGCCTCCGCGAGGCGTTTCAGCTCGGGATAGATCTGCCCGTAGCTCGCCGCCCAGAAGAAGCGGGTCGAGTTGTCGACCAGGGCTTTGATCTCGTAGCCGGACTTGGCTCCTTTGCGGACGAACCCGAGGATCACGTAGGCGGTGGCGTTCAGTTTCTCCATGTCTCGGCTTTATATATCTCTCAGATATATCTAGAAGTGTGATTGTGGTCACACCTGTAAGGTCAGCTATCCGTGTTCGAAGGCCAGGAGGAAGGAGCTTCAGATGTCGCTTGACCAGAGCAAGGTCGGCCGGGTCGTGGCCGAACAGATGGAGGCGATCGAGAACGACTACGGCGACGACTGCGAAATCGGCGACGTCTGCACGATCGTCGAGGTGGTCGGTCCGCACGGCTCCCACGTCCGGGTGCGAAGCAGCGACATGCGTCCCCACAGCGGCCTCGGCCTGATCCGGATGGCCGAACAGGCGATGCTGGGCAACCTCGGGGGCACGGCCGAGTAGGAGCCTCGGAGGCGGCTGCCGACTATCCTCAGGCATCGATGACCGGGGATGGATCAGACATCGTCGTGATGAAGTTCGGCGGCACCTCCGTCGCCGGCGCCGAGCAGATCAAGCGCGCCGCGGGACGGATCGTCGCCGCCCGCGAGGCCGGCAGCCGGGTCGTCGCCGTGCTCTCCGCGCGCGGCAAGACGACCGACGAACTGGTCGAGCAGGCGCACGAGATCTCCGAGCGCCCGGTCGCCCGCGAGATGGACATGCTGCTCTCGACCGGAGAGCGGATCTCCTGCGCGCTCTGCGCGATGGCGATCCATGACATGGGCCACGATGCCGTCTCGCTTACCGGCTCGCAGGCCGGCATCGTCACCGACTCCTCTCACACGAAGGCGCGCATCATCGACGTCCGCGCCGATCGCATCAGCGACGCTCTGCAGCAGGACCGGATCGTCCTCGTCGCCGGCTTCCAGGGCGTCTCCACCGACAGCCGCGACGTCACCACCCTCGGCCGCGGCGGCTCCGACACCACCGCCGTCGCCCTCGCCGCCGCGCTCCGAGCCAGCGTCTGCGAGATCTACACCGACGTCTCCGGCGTCTACAGCGCCGACCCGCGGATCGTCCCCGACGCCAACAAGCTCGACCGCGTCTCCTTCGAGGAGATGCTCGAGATGTCGGCCTCCGGAGCGGGGGTGCTGCAACTCCGCTCGGTCGAGTACGCGCGGAACCACGGGGTCCGGATCCACTGCCGAAGCAGCTTCGAGGACGGTCCCGGTACCCTCGTCGTCTCAGAGGAAGAGACCATGGAGAACCCCTTCGTAACCGCAGTGACCCATTCCGACTCGGAGGCCCGGGTGACGCTGACCGGCCTCCGCGACGAGCCCGGCGTGGCCGGGCGGGTCTTCGGCGCCCTCGCCGACGCCAACGTCAACGTCGACGTGATCATCCAGAACGAGCCGGTGGGCGACGATCAGCTCGCGGACCTCTCCTTCACGGTCGATCGCTCGGACCTGACGACCGCCAAGGACACGATCGCCAGCCTGGGAGACGTCTCGCTCCAGGTCCTCACCGACGAGCAGATCGGCAAGGTCTCGATCGTCGGCGCCGGCATGCGCTCCCACCCGGGAGTCGCCGCCAAGGTCTTCCAGGTGCTCGGCGAGGCGAAGATCAACATCGAGATGATCTCCACCTCGCCGATCAAGATCTCCTGCGTCATCGCCGCCGACCGCGTCGCCGACGCGGTCAACCTCCTCCACAAGGCGTTCGATCTCGGCGAGGACGCGATCCAGCCCGAGGACCCGACCGGCCCGGATCACCGGCCGACGGTCGCCGGCTGAGCGCCCGTCATACTCGGAACGTATGGCGGCTGACGGATACAGAGTCGGGGTGCTGGGCGCGACGGGGCTCGTCGGCTCGACGATCCTCGAGCTGCTCGCCGCCCGCGACTTCCCCGCCCGCGAGATCGTCCCCTTCGCCTCCGAGCGCTCGGCGGGGAAGCAGATCGAGTGGGAGGGAAAGAGCTTCACCGTCCAGGCGCTGGACGAGGATTCGATTCAGGGGCTCGACCTCGTCCTCTCCTCGGCCGGCGGCTCGATCAGCGCCGAGTGGACGCCGAAGCTGGTCGAGGCCGGGGCGACCGTGGTCGACAACACCAGCTACTGGCGCATGCACGACGACGTGCCGCTGGTCGTCTCCGAGGTCAACCCCGATGCCCTTTCCGGCCACAACGGGATCATCGCCAACCCCAACTGCTCGACGATGCAGATGGTCGTCGCCCTCAAACCGCTCTACGACGCGGCCGGAATCGAGCGCCTGGTGATCTCCACCTACCAGGCCGTCTCCGGCACCGGCAAGGCGGCGATCGACGCGCTGCAGGCCGAGGCCCGGGCGGTGGTCGGCGGCTACGAGCTGCCCGAGCCGCAGATCTACCCGCACCAGATCGCCTTCAACGTCCTCGCCCACGCCGGCAGCTTCCCCGACGGCGACGACCACACCGACGAGGAGCGCAAGCTGATCAACGAGACCCGCAAGATCCTCGGCGACCCCGAGATCAGGGTCAGCGCCACCTGCGTGCGGGTGCCCGTGGTCACCGGTCACTCCGAGGCGGTCAACGTCGAAACCCGCGAGCCGCTCGACCCCGGTCAGGCGCGCGAGCTGCTGGAAGCGGCCCCCGGGGTGACGGTCGTCGACGATCCCGCAGCCGCCCGCTACCCGATGGCGGTCGACGCTGCCGGCAGGGACGAGGTCTACGTCGGCCGCATCCGCCGCGACGCCGGCAACGAGCGTGCCCTCGACATGTGGGTCGTCTCCGACAACCTGCGCAAGGGCGCGGCGACGAACACGGTCCAGTTGGGCGAGCTGTTGATCGAGCGCGGCCTGCTCAACCGCGGCTGAGGCGCCGCAGGGCGAACGGCGCCGCGAGCGTCGTCAGCACCGCCATCCCGACGACGACCGCGAAGAGCTCGGCGTCGACGACGCCCTCGGCGGCGCCGATCGAGGCGATCACGATTCCCACCTCGCCGCGGGGGACCATGCCGACGCCGACGATCGCGGCCTCGTGTCGGCCCAGGCGGCGCGCGGCGAGGTAGGCGGGAACGAGCTTGGTCAGCGCGGCGAGGATGGTGATCAGCGCCAGCCACCAGAGGGCATGCCCGTTGAACAGGGCGCCGAGGTCGAGCTCGATCCCGATGAAGGCGAAGAAGAAGGGCGGGAAGAAGGAGTAGAGCGGCCTCACTTCTTCCTCGATCGAGCTCTGGTCCTTGGTCTCGGCGACGATCATCCCCGCGAGGAAGGCGCCGATCAGGGCGGCGAGGCCGATGTTGGCGGAGAAGGCCGCCAAGCCTAGGCAGAGGATCACCGCCGGCAGCAGGGGGGACTCGGCGAACTGCGGAGCCTCCAGCAGGCGGGGGCGGCTCTGCAGGAGGCGCGTTCCCCCCAGCGCGACGAAGGCGACGAAGGCGACCGCCACGCCCAGGGCGAGGACGATCTTGCCGGCGTCGACCCCGCCGTCGGCTGCCATCCCGACCGCGACCGAGAGCAGGATCAGCGCCAGGACGTCGTCGACGACGGCGGCGCCGAGCACGGTCCGGGCTGGCCGCGTCCGTGCGATCCCGAGCTCGAGGAAGGTCGCCGAGGTGATGCCGGCGCTGGTCGCCGCCAGTGCCGCACCGAGGAAGATGCTGGTCTCGCTGCTCTCGCCCAAAGCCAGTCCAAAACCGGTGCCGGCGAGAAAGGGGACGACGACGCCGGCGCTGCCGACCGCGGCCGCGACCCTCCCCACTGCCCGCATCTCCGAGAGGCGGGTCTCCAGACCGACCCAGAAGAGCAGGATCACGACTCCGAGCTCGGAGAAGACCCGCAGCACCTCTCCCACCTCGACCAGGCCGAGGACCGAGGGCCCGATCAGCACTCCGCCGAGGATCTCGCCGACGATCGCCGGCTGTCCGATCCGCTTGAAGACCTCGTCGCCGAGCTTGGCCGCGAGCAGGACCAGGAAGAGGTCGGTCAGAACCTCGGCGGTGTCGCCGGCGGCGGCAAGGGGGAGGGCTGAGATGAGGTCCACGGAAGCTTTCGGGGTCGGTTATACGAGTGCCGACCAGTCTTCCCGGCTCACCTGACGTTAAGGCTACCAACCGCAACTTCCGCCGATTGAGCTGATTAAAAGGGAATCTCCGTCTTTGGACGGGCAGGAACAGCCGCAGCTTGAAGTCGCGGTGTCAATCAAGGGAGAAAAATGATGAATGTGGTCGAAGGGCATGCAGGTGCAGCCCGGCGACGCAGTGCGATCTTTGCCTGCGTCTTGGCGCTTTGCGCCGCTTTAGGGGCAATGTACGCCGCCGGTGCCTCGGCGCTGGGGGAACAGTGCTCGGGGAGCAACGCGAAAGGGCTGGGGGCTTTTCTCCAGACTCAGGCCCAGGAACGCTGGTCTGCTGAAAACGAAGTCGGGTTCAACGGCTCACCGAACCCGCTGGCCTGCAGCGGTAGCCAGGGGAGCGGCGGAACCCCGGACGTGGATTACGTCCCGGTGGGCAGCCCGGCTGCTCTTCGTGCCTGGGGCGCGGCGGACGGCGTCTACCACGCCGGCGAATTCGGGTTCCCCGTCAACTTCCTCGGAACCGACATCGCCCCTTCGGGACCGGTCGGTAAAGAAGGGACGATGCTGGCGAACATGAAGAAAGCCCTCGGGAGCGACGTCGCCGTCGTCCCGGTGACGCAAACCGCGATCGCCATCGCCGCCCATCCACCGAGGCTGCCCGCGCACTCGCCTTGCCTCGTGCCCCGGATCACGCCGGTGCAGCTGCAGAAAGTGTTCAGCGGCGAAATCAAGAACTGGCGACAGATCGGGACCGCCTCGGACTCGTCGATCGGGGGCGATTGCGACCAGGCGATCACCCGGATCGTCCGCGGCGAAGGCGCCGGCACCACCTACCAGTTCAAGCATTTCTTGAACACGGTCAACAGTTCGCCGCTCGCCTGCACCGGTAAAACGAAACGGACTTGGGCGCAGCTGCAGGCTCCCTTTGGCGGCGAAGCGTCTCCGAATGTGGAATGGCCCCGCAACAGCGACTGCCAGACGGGCGAAGGCAAAGTGACTACCGTCGGCTCGGGATTCGGGGAAGGCGAGTACGGCACGCTGGCCTACGTGGCGGAAAACGCCGGCACGATCACCTACGGCAGCCTGCCGGCAGCACGGCAGTGGGCGTCGAAACAGATCGTCGACGTGTTCAACGGGATCAAATACGCCGATCCGTCGACGCTCGAAGGCGAAGCGAACTGCGGGGCGGCCAAATACACCCGTCCGGCCGGTTGGGAATCCGGCGTCAACGTCGACTGGTCGCAGGTCTACGGGTCCGACCCGAACATCGGGGAAAGCGCCAAAAACGCCTACCCGATCTGCACTCTGAGCTGGGACGTCGCCGCCACCGACCGCTTCACCGAGAAAGTGGCGACGACCGTCCACGATTACCTCGCCTTCGCCGTGGCGAAAGAAGGCGGCCAGGCCGCCGTGGCGAAAGCCGGCTATCGCGGTCTGCCGGCGCCGATCGCCGAAGCCGCCAACGCCGCGATCGCCCAGATCGACGGCAACGAAGAAGAAGAAGGCGGTGAAGAAGAAGGCGAAACCGGCACCGTCCTCTGCGAAGCGGAACCGAAACTCCTCGAAGGAGTGCTGACCTGCCCCGAAGGGGAAGGGTTCACTGGCGAAAAAGTCACCGGCACCCTCTACCCGGGCAATTCCGCCACCTTCGAATCGGTGGAAGGGCCGGAACTGGTGGTGAGCTGTCCCGAAGCCAACTACAGCGGAGCGTTCAACGAAGACGGTTCGAGTGCCGGCGGCATTTTCGGTTTCGCCTTCGGACAAGGGGAAGGCTGCTCGACCTCGTTTCCGGAAGGGCCGGAAGCCATCGTCAGCTTCGAAAACACGCCGTTCGATGCCTCCGCGTTCGAATACGTCGGTGCCGAAGGCCCCAGCGGCAGCTTCAGCCTGGCGAAGTCAGGCGGCGCGCCGCCGTTCCTGAGGATCGAAAGCGGGGAAAGGGCCTGCATCTACATGACCACTTTCCTCGACTTCCAGATCTTCAACGGCAGTCCCTCGGCGATGCTGATGCAGGGGAAATGGAAACTGGCCGAAGGAAGCCCCGAAAGCGGCTGTCCGACGGTCCTCTCCGGATTCGCCCCGCTGACGATGACCGCATACGCGGAACACCTACCGCTCTACATCGCGGGCAAATAAGTTCGCACGGCAAGTAACGCAAGAAGGAGGGGCCGCGCTTCGGCGCGGCCCCTCTTGCGATCGAAGAACTAAGCCGCGGCGCCGGCGGTGAGCCGATCCTCGACCCAGCCGGTCGAGGCGATGTGCTTGCTCATCCCCAGCTCCTTCGGATCGGCGCCGAGGGCGAGGCCGACGAGCTGCGGCAGGTGGAGGACGGCGAGGCCGAGGTCGCGGTTGACGACCTTGGCGGCCTCCGGCTGCTGCATGTCGAGGTTGAGGTGGCAGAGCGGGCAGGGGGTGACCAGGCAGTCGGCGCCGGCGTCGATCGCGTCGCCGACGTGGGTGCCGGCCTGGCGCAGCGAGGTCTCGCGGGCCATCGTGATCACCGGGAAGCCGCAGCACTTGCGGGCGCCGTCGTACTCGATGACCTGGCCGCCGAGGACTTCGATCACCTTCTCGAGGTAGACGTCGCGGTCGGGGAACTCGCCATAGCCGAGCCGTTCCTTCGGGCGCACGATGTAGCAGCCGTAGAAGGGGCCGACGCGGAGACCGCTGAGGGGGCGCTTGACCTGGGCGGCGAGGCGGTCGAGGCCGTAGTCCTCCACCAGCAGCCAGAGGAAGTTTTTGTTGGTCCAGCCGCCCTCCTCGCCCTTCTCGTAGGAGAGGCCCTGGCCGGAGAGCGCCTCGTTGACGTGGGCGCGATAGGCCGAGTCGGCGTCGAGGCGCTGCTGGCACTCCGACTGCGCGCCCTGGCAGGTCGAGCAGATGTTCATCATCGAGAGGCCGGTCTGCTGGGCGAGCGCGAAGGTGCGGGCGTTCAGCGTGTCCGCCAGCTCCTGGTTGTGCTCGGCGATGACGCCGGCGCCGCAGCAGTTGGCGCGGTCGAGTTCGACCAGCTCGATCCCGAGCCGGTCGGCGACGAGAGCCATCGAGCCGTGCAGCTCCGGGGTAAAGCCGCGGGAGACGCAGCCGGGCCAGTAGGCGACTTTGATGTTCTCAGCCATTTTTGACCTCCTGCGGGGTCTCCGGGTCGGTCGAGCGCTCGATGCCCTTCTCGACGTTCTCCTCCGCGAGCTCGCCCTCCTCGCCCTTGATGTAGAGATTGAATTCCTCGTTGTGCTCCTCGGCGTGCTTGTAGATCGCCTTCACGTCCTCCTGGTCGGGGAGCTTCGGGTGGACGCCGGGGATCAGCTTGTGGAGCGAGCGCATCTTGCCGGTTTTGATCCCGCGGATCGCGGTCGGGATCGAGCCGAGCATTTCGCGGATCGCCCGCTTGTTCGGTTTCAGCTTGCCCTTGAAGCCGGGTGCGAACGACTCCTGCAGCAGCAGCGACTCGTCCAGCGTCCCCTTCTTCTCGATGATCTTGACGAAGGCGATCTCGTGGTCGTGACCGCTGTTGGGATCTTCGACCCCTTCTTCGCCGGCTTTGCGGCGCAGGCGCATGATCTGGTCCATCGGCGCCACACCCTTCGGGCAGGCGTCGATGCAGCTGAAGCAGTGGGTGCAGTCGTAGATCCCGTGCGGGTCGTGGGCGAGGTCGTGGAGGCGCTCTTTCGTCTCCGCGTCGCGAGGATCGCCGACGAAGCGGTAGGCCTTGGCCAGCGCGGCCGGGCCGATGAAGTCGTGATCGGCTTCCATCGAGAGGCAGGAGGAGACGCAGGCACCGCACTGGATGCAGGCCATCGACTGGGTGATGTCGATCATCGATTCCGGCTCGACGACGTACTCGCGCTCGGGCGGCTCGCCGTGGGGCAGCAGCCAGGGGGTGACGCGGCGGATCTTGGTCCAGTGGGTCGACTCCATGTCCGTGATCAGGTCCTTGATCACCGGCATGTTCCCCATCGGCTCGATCACGATCGGAGCATTCGGCGAGTCGTTGCCGACAGCGCTTGCCTTCTTCTCCGCCAGCTCCTGCGCCTCGCCGATCTGGGTCTTGCAGCCGAGCCCGGACTGGCCGTTGATCTTCATTCCGCAGGAGCCGCAGATCGCGGCGCGGCAGGAGCAGCGCACGGCAAGCGAGCCGTCCTTGTCGTCCTTCGCCTGCAGCAGCCCGTCGAGGACCGAGAGCGAGGGATCGAGATCGACGTTGAACTCCTCCCAGTAAGGCCCCTCGCCGCTCTCGGGCTGGAACCGCCGGACTTTGATCGTGTACTCGGCCATTAGTAGGTCCTCTCTTGCGGTTCCCACTGGGTGATCGTGACCTCGGAGTAGGAAAGCTCGGGACCGTCGTCGGTCATCTCGAGGTCGATGTGTTTGAGCCACTCCTCGTCGTTGCGCTCCGGGTAATCGGTGCGGTACTGGGCGCCGCGGCTCTCCTTGCGCTCCAGCGCGGCGACGCAGGTGCACTCGGCGTTGTCGAGCATGTACCCCAGCTCGATCGCGGCAATCAAGTCCTGGTTGAAGACACTGCCGTGGTCGTCGATGTAGGCGGTCTTGGCCTCCTCCTTGAGGCGCTTGACGATCTCCAGCGCTTCGGTGATTCCGGCCTCGTCGCGGAAGACGGCGACTTTGCCGTCCATCGTCTGGCCCAGCTCGCGCTTGATCTCGGAGATGCGGCGGCCGGAGCCCTTCTCGCGGGAGACGATGTCGGCGATCAGGTTCTCCTCGTCCTCGAGGACCTTCTTCGAGGGCCGGGAGGCGTCCATCCGCTTCGCCCGGGAGGCGGCGTCGCGGCCGGAGCGCTTGCCGAAGATCAGCGTGTCCAGCAGCGAGTTGGCGCCGAGCCGGTTGCCGCCGTGGACCGAGACGCAGGCGGTCTCGCCGGCCGAGTAGAGGCCGGGGATGTCGGTGCGGCCGTCGACGTCGGTCTTGACCCCGCCCATCGTGTAGTGGTTGCCCGGCTTGATGTGGATCGGTTCGCGGGTGATGTCGACGCCGGCGAAGTCGCGACCGACGAGGACGATCTCGCGCAGCGCCTCGTGGACTCGCTTTTTCGGGACAACGGTGATGTCGAGCGCGACGGTCCCGTCGGGGAAGCCGCGACCCTCGTTGATCTCGGTCTGCTCGGCGCGGGAGACGACGTCGCGCGAGGCGAGCTCCATCTTGTTCGGCGCGTACTTCTCCATGAAGCGTTCGCCCTTGGCGTTGAGCAGGTGTGCGCCCTCGCCGCGGGCGCCCTCGGTGATCAGGAAGCCCTTGCCCGCCAGCGTCGTCGGGTGGTACTGGATCATCTCCATGTCCATCAGCTTGGCGCCGGCCCGGTAGGCCATCGCGATCCCGTCGCCGGTGCAGATCAGGGCGTTGGTGGTTGGCTGCCAGACCTGGCCGTTGCCGCCGGTGCAGAGGATCACCGCCTTCGCCTGGAAGAGCTCCATCGAGCCGTCGGCTACGTTGCGGGTGACGACGCCGCAGCACTCGCCGTTCTCGTCCAGCGCCAGCGAGCTGCAGAACCACTCCTCGTAGCGGGCGATCTGCTCGGAGTACTTCATCAGCTGCTCGTAGAGCACGTGCATGATCGCCTGGCCGGTG
>DATEOT010000112.1:0-9892 GCA_035273795.1 Solirubrobacterales bacterium
GGCGATCACGTAGATGCTCTCGATCCCCGGGTCGAGCTTGCGGTTCAGCTGCGCCATCTCGAACTCGTACTCGAAGTCGGAGATCGCCCGCAGGCCCTTGACGATCGCCGTCGCCTCGTTGTCGCGGGCGAACTCGACCAGGAGGTTGGCGAAGATCTGCACCTCGACGTTGGGCAGCTCGGCGGTGGCCTCTTCGATGAACGCCTTGCGCTCCTCGGCGGTGAAGAGCGTCTTTGCCTTGCGGACCGGGTTGTTGACGACCCCGACGACGACGCGCTCGAACACGTTCGAGGTGCGGGTGATGATGTCGATGTGGCCGTTGGTCACCGGGTCGTAGCTGCCCGGACAGACGACCGTCCCGTTGCGCTCGCTCACTCGGCAACCTCGGCATAGATGGTGACGTCCGCGGCCCCGTAGCGGCGTTGCCGCAGCGACTCCAGCGAGTCGATCTGCAGCGGGCGGCGGGCCCCGCTCTCGACCACGGCTCGACCCTCATCTGCGAGCAGTCGGGGGAGGTGGGTGTTGAGGTCCTGGGTCACGCGGTCGGCGAGTTTATACGGGGCGTCTACGAAGACGAGGTCGAAATTCCCCGCAAACGAGGCGGACGAAACCTGTCCCAGCCAGCGGCCGACGTCGGCGCGGACGAGCTCCGCCCTCTCCGCGAGACCGAGGCGCTGGACGTTGCCGAGGGCGGGCCGGACGTCGCGGTCGACGAGAACGGCCGCGGCGGCACCGCGCGAGAGGGCCTCGATCGCCAGGGCGCCGGTGCCGCAGTAGAGGTCGAGGACCCGGGCCCCCTCGACGCGCTCCCCGAGCGCCGAGAAGATCGCCTCGCGGACGCGGTCGGAGGTCGGCCGCACCTTCCAGCCGCGCGGGGCGACCAGGCGCTGGCCCTTGAGATCTCCGGCGATGACGCGCACGGATCAAACCTATTCGGCGTTCGTCCTTTGTTAGCCATACGCCCAATAAAGGACGAACGCCGCTAGAGCGGAATCGGGTCGGCCGCTCCGGCGCCGAAGCGGTGACGGGCGGCGTCCAAGAGGGGGCCGAGGGCGGGATCGGAGAGGGAGCCGTGGCTTTGCAGCAGCTCCAGCACCTCGCGGCGGGCTTCCATCAGCTTCGCCCCGTCCTCAGGCAGCTTGGCGACGACGAAGCGCGGCAGCCCCGACTGGCGGGTACCGAGGATCTCCCCCTCGCCGCGCAGTTCGAGGTCGACCTCGGCCAGCCTGAAGCCGTCGCGCTCCTCGACCACCGCCTGCAACCGCCGCCGCGCCAGCTCGCCGGCGTCTTCGGCGAACAGCAGGCACTGGCTGGGGTGCTCGCCGCGCCCTACCCGACCGCGCAGCTGGTGCAGCTGGGAGACGCCGAAGCGCTCGGCCCCCTCGATGATCATCACGGTCGCGTTGGCGACGTCGATCCCGACCTCGATCACCGTCGTCGAGACCAGCACGTCGGTCTCGTGGGCGGCAAAGCCCCGCATCGCCTCCGCCTTCTGGGTCGAGTGCATCTGCCCGTGCAGGAGGCCGACGCGGAACTCGCGCAGCTCGCCGGCGCGCAGCCGCTCCGCCTCGACCTCGGCCGCTTTCCCGGGCTGCTTCTCCGACTCGGTGACGAGCGGGCAGACGACGAAGGCCTGGCGCCCCTCGCGGAGCTGGCGCCGCAGGAACTCGAACGCTTCGTGGCGCTGCGCCTCCTCGACGAGGTGGGTGGTGACCGGCTGGCGTCCCGCCGGCAGCTCGTGCAGCGCAGTCGTGTCGAGGTCACCGTAGGCGGTGAGCGAGAGCGTGCGCGGGATCGGCGTCGCGGTCATGTGGAGGACGTGGGGCGCCATTCCCTCCACCCCCTTCTCGTCGAGCGCGCCTCGCTGGCCGACCCCGAAGCGGTGCTGCTCGTCGACCACCGAGAGGCCGAGGCGGGCGAAGCGCACCGTCGGCTCGATCAGGGCATGGGTCCCCAGGATCAGTCCCAGCTCGCCGCTGGCGAGCTGGTCCAGGGTCTGGCGGCGGATCGGAGCGGAGGTCGCCCCGGTCAGCAGCGCGAACGGGATCGCCTCTTCGGCGAGGAGGCGGCTGAGCGTGACCGCGTGCTGCTCGGCGAGCGTCTCGGTCGGCGCCATCAGCGCCGCCTGGTAGCCGGCTTCGAGCGCCCGCAGCATCGAGTAGACGGCGACCACCGTCTTCCCCGAGCCGACCTCGCCCATCAGCAGGCGCTGCATCGGCTGCCCGGAGTCGAGGTCGGCCTCGATCTCGTCGAACGCCTTCAGCTGATCGCCGGTCGGCTCGAAGGGGAGCGAGTCGAGCCAGCGGGCGACGAGGTCGCCGGGCTTGCCGAAGCGGGGCGCGGGGCGCGCGGTGCGGTGCGTGCGCTTGCGGGTCGCGAGCAGCGCCTGGTGGAGGAAGAGCTCTTCGAAGCCGAGCCGCTCGCGGGCTGCTTCGACTTCATCCATCGACTCCGGGAACTGCACGGCTCGCAGCGCATCACCGACACCTGCGAGTCGTCGGCGCGCCCGCAGCTCGGCCGGCAACCCCTCGATTGCGTTCGGCACGAGGGCGATTGCCTGCTCGATCCATTCGCGGATCTTCTGCGGCCGCAACACTTCAGTCGCCGAATGCAGAGGGACCAAGCCCTCGGGCGGCGGGTCCCGTCGCGGGCTGACGGGGGACGCCTGCGCTGGATGCTCGGCATCCCCCACACCCGCGCCACCCGCCGCAGGATCGTCCCCAGCAGACGCCATCTCCCATTCGTTTACCGCGAAGCCACGGCCGGAGAATTTGCCGGTGAGAAGGAGCTGGGCGCCGGGGGTGAGCTTCTGTGCGACCCAAGGCTGGTTGAACCAGGTGGCGCGGACGTGGCCGGTTTCGTCGCCGACCTTGACGCTGACCATCCGCAGGCGGCCTTTGCGGAAGGGGCGGGGTTGGGAGCCCTGGACCTCGACCTGGACGGTCGCCGTCTCGCCGGCCTCGAGGTCGCCCAGCTGACGGATCCGCAGGTCGCGGTGGCGGCGGGGAACTCGGTAGAGGAGGTCGCCGACGGTGCGGATGCCCGCCTCGGCGGCGGCTTCGGCCGTTTTCGGGCCGACTCCCTTCAGAGCGCCGAGGCCGACCTCGAGGACGCTCGGGCGTGGCCAGTGAACCGGCGCGCCGAGCAGGTCGCCGCGCCCGAGCTCGCACTCGCCGGCGAAGGAGCGCACTACTGGGCGGCCAGCAGCCACCACCAGCTCGGCTGTCCCCCCTCGTGGGTCTCGACCTCGACCCCGTCGGGGACGTGGGTGTCGATCTCCTCCAGCGGGATCGGCGCCCCCTCGCCGCCGATCACGGTGACGATCTCCGCTCCCTCGGCGAGGCCCTGGAGGGCCTGCGCCAGCGTCGACCCCGCGCCGCCCCAGGCGACGATCTCGCCCTTGACGAAGCCGACCGCGTCGCCCTTCTTGAAGCGGCCCTGGGCGTCGTCGCGGGCGGCCGGCGCGACGCCCCCGGTCGCCACCCCCGCGAGCGCCTCCCCCAGCCGCTCCGCGTTCTCACCGAGCGAGGCTTCGGGGTCGAGCTCGACCAGCGCCAGCAGGCTCGCCTGCTGGGATGTCGCCGGCACCACCCGCGCCGGCTTCTCGGAGAGCTCGCAGGCGCGCTCGGCCGCCATGATCACGTTCGAGGAGCTGGGCAGGACCAGCACCTCCTCGGAGGCGACGCTGTGGATGCCGGCGAGCAGCTCGTAGGTCGAGGGGTTGAGCGTCTCGCCGCCGGGCACGACGTGGGCGCCGAGGTCGCCGAAGAGGCGCTGCATGCCCTCGCCGGCCGCGACCGCGACGACGCCGGTGCGGCCGCTGAGGCGGGCGTCGCGCTCGGCCATCTGCTCGCGCATGTCGGCGACGTCGAGGTTGGTCACCGCGCCCACCCCGTCGAAGAGAGCGACCGCGGCCTCCGGCTCGTCGGTGTGGACGTGGACCTTGAGGGTGACGTCGTCGCCGACGACGAGGACCGAGTCGCCGAGCCCCTCCAGTCGCGGCAGGTACTCGCGGTTGCCGAGGCCGCTGCCGGAGACGATGAAGTTGGTGCAGTAGCGGTAACGGCTGTCCTCGTGGTGCGGGAGGCTGCGCTTTGGAGGCTCGTAGTGCTGCACCTCGGGCAGCTCCCCCCCGTCGCCGCGAAGCCCGGCGACGACGCCGGCGAGGATCAGGACGAGGCCGTGGCCGCCGGCGTCGACGACGCCGGACTCGCGCAGCGCCTCGAGCTGCTCGGGCGTGCGGGCGACGGCGCGCTCGCCGTCGGCGATCGCCCGCTCCAGGACCTCGGCGAGGACCGCGTCCTGCTCGGCTTCGGTCGCGTCGCTGCCGAGCCGCTGCTTCTCCTTGTCGAGGTGGGCGAGCTGGCGGGAGATCGAGTGAGCCATCTCGCGGAAGACGGTCAGCATCGTCCCCTCGGCCGGCTCGCGGACCGAGTCGTAGGCGGCGTCGGCGGCGCGGGCGAAGGCGGCCGCGACCAGGGTCGGGTCGATCAGCTCCCCGGGGCGGCTGGCGAGCTCCTCGGCGGCGCCGCGGACGATCTGACTGAGGATCACCCCTGAGTTGCCGCGGGCGCCCATCAGCGCCGCCCGCGCCAGCGCCTGGACCAGCTCGGTGCGGCCGACCTCGTCGACCGACTGACCGTCGAGGCGGTCGAGCTCCTCCATCACCGCCCGCATCGTCATCGCCATGTTGTCGCCGGTGTCGCCGTCGGCGACCGGGAAGACGTTGAGGTCGTTGACTTCCTGGCGACGCGCCTCGAGCGAGGCATATGCGGAGCTGACGACCCGGCGGAAACGGGCGATTTGGGGTTCGGACATCTACGAAGAATCTATTCCTCGGCTGCGACGTGAGCGCGGTCACGTTTACCCGCCCCCCCCCATTGGTACGGTGCGCGCGCCAATGAGACGCTTTGCCACCTGGATCACCGGTCACCGCAAGACGGTGATCACCGGCTGGATCGTCGCCCTCGTCGGGGTCGGAATGATCTCCGGCTCGGTCGGCGCCGACTTCAGCGAAGAATTCCAGCTCCCTGACTCCGATTCGAAGCAGGCACTCGACCTGCTCGAAGAGCGCTTTCCCGCGCAGTCAGGAGAAGCCGCCCAGATCGTCTTCAAGGCCGACCAAGGGGTGGAATCCCCCGCGGTCGAGCAGAAGATGGAAGGGGTCTTCGCGAAGGTCGACGGGTTCCCGCATGTCAGCGAAGTCGCCAGCCCCTATCGGGGAGGCGGCGCGGGCGCCGTCAGCGAGGACGGCAAGATCGCCTACGCGACCGTCCAGTTCGACGTCACCAGCGAAAAGCTCGACGAAGAGGACGTCCAGGAGATCATCGCGATCGCACAAGGCGCTGCCGGCGACGGGCTGCAGGTCGAGCTTGGCGGCCAGCCGATCGCGGAAGCCCAGGTGGAAGAAGGAGAAGACATCTCCTTCCTGGTCGGGCTCGCCGCGGCGATCGTGGTCCTCCTGCTCACCTTCGGCTCTGTGGTGGCGATGGGGCTGCCTATCATCACCGCCCTCTTCGCCCTCGGCGTCGGCGTCAGCCTGATCACGCTCGGGACCCACGTCTTCCCGACCGCGGACTTCGCGCCATTCCTGGCGACGATGATCGGCCTGGGCGTAGGCATCGACTACGCCCTCTTCATCCTCACCCGCTTCCGCAACGGGCTGGCGGAGGGGATGGAGCCGCGCGACGCGACGGTCGCCGCCATCGACACCGCCGGGCGCGCCGTTCTCTTCGCGGGCATCACGGTGATCATCGCCCTGCTGGGGATGATGCTGCTCGGCCTCAGCTTCCTCTACGGGGTGGCGATGGCCGCCTCGCTTGCGGTGCTCTTCACGATGATCAGCGCCCTGACGCTGCTGCCGGCGCTCCTGACGATCATCGGCCGGCGAGTGGACCGCTGGCGAATCCCCGGCCTCGGCCGCGGCAAGCAGAGTGTCGACGAAGGCAGCTGGTGGCAGCGTTGGAGCAATCGCATCCAGCGGCGGCCGTGGACGGCCGCGCTGCTCTCTGGCGCGCTGCTGATCGCGATGTGCATTCCCGCGCTCTCGCTCCGTCTCGGCACCAACGACGCCGGCACCGAACCGGCCGGCAAAACCACGCGCCAGGCATACGATCTGCTCGCCGAAGGTTTCGGACCCGGCTTCAACGGCCCGTTGGTAATCGCGGCGGCTCTGCCGGAGAGGGGCGACGACACCGGCATGGTCGAGCTCCGTAATCAGCTGAAAGAGGAAGCGGGAGTTGCCGGAACCACGTCGATCGTTCTCAGTCCGACGAAGAACGCCGCCGTGTTCCAGGTTTACCCGACCACCTCGCCGCAGAGTGCCGACACCACCGATCTGCTCGACCACATCCGCTCGGATGTGATCCCGCCGATCGAGGCGCAAACTGACACGCAGCTTCACGTCGGTGGCATCAACGCGATCTTCGAGGACTTCGGCGAGGCGATTACCGAAAAGCTGCCGCTCTTCATCGGTGTCGTCGTGCTCCTCTCGGCCCTGCTGCTGATGATCGTCTTCCGCTCGATTCTGGTCCCGCTGAAGGCGATGGCGATGAATCTGCTCTCCATCGGCGCCGCCTTTGGCCTGGTTGTAGCGGTCTTCCAATGGGGATGGGGCGCGAGCCTGATCGGCGTCGACAGCACCGGCCCGATCATCTCGTTCCTGCCGATCTTCCTGTTCTCGATCGTCTTCGGGCTCTCGATGGACTACGAGGTCTTCCTGATGTCCCGAATCCACGAGGAGTGGGAGCACACCAAGGACGCCTCCGAGGCGGTCACCCGTGGCCTCGCCCTGACTGGCCGCGTGATCACCGCGGCGGCGGCGATCATGGTCACCGTCTTCCTCTCCCTCGCCATCGGCGAAGACCGGATCATCAAACTCTTCGGCCTCGGCCTCGCCTCGGCGGTCTTCATCGACGCCGTGATCATCCGCTCGGTGCTGGTGCCGGCGATCATGCAGCTGCTCGGCGCCCGCGCCTGGTGGTTCCCCGACTGGCTCGACCGCATCCTCCCCAAGCTCCACGTAGAGCCCGACGAGGGCGACCCGAGACCGACGGGCGAGCACCCTGTCGTTCAGCAGTCGAGCTGAGTCAGCCCAAGATCTCGCGTGACATCGGCCACGACGCGCCCGGGTTCTGCTTCCAGCTGCCGGTCGGTGAAGCGGAGGACCGTGTAGCCGGCGGCGCGCAGGTCCAGATCGCGCGCGTGGTCGTCCTCGAAGGCGACCGAGCCCCGGTGGTAGGTCCAGGTATCGGCCTCGACGACGAGGCGCTGGGAGCGCCAGAGGAAGTCGACTTCCCAGCGACCGAGCTTCGCGTTGACCTCGGGCGGTGGGATGTGGTGGCGATGCCAGAGGTCGAGGAAGGCGGCCTCGAGGTCCGAGCGCGTGCGGTCGCTCTCGACGCCGTCGAGGCGCAGCCCCATGAGCTCGGCTTGACGGATCGCGCGGCGGAGGAGGCGTGACGGGAATTCGCTGCGCCTTAGATCATCGATGGTGCGGGCGGCGGTCGTGACCGGGATGTTGTCGCGGCGGGTGACCAGGAGTCTTCCCCGTCGCCCTCCTTGCTGCGGATAGGAGGGCGACGGGGAAGACTCCGCGAGGGCCTGGGCTCGGTGGAGGTGGATGCCGCGCCGAGGCTTGCGGCCCGAGGTGGTTGGGACGGAGACGTGGACGGGGCCGTCGAGCGGTCTGAGGAGCTTCCAGAGGGCGGCGGCGGAGCCGTGACTGAGGACGGCGCCTTTCCCACAGGCGAGAACCGCTGCCATGAAACGGCCGTAGAGATTCGGCGCCGTGTGACCCACCACATAGATCCCTTGATGCACACGGTGCAGTCGCCCCCGCTCCGTTCGCTTGGCTACCGCGTATCGGCTTAGACCGATCTCTTCGAGCTGTCGCAACGTGACCACACCGTGCTGTCGAGCTGCGATTTCACCCACGCGAAGATCGGCCGTGTCGCCTTTGTGGCCCATATATCCACAAAGGCGACAGGCCCCCTGTCTCTCCCCACCTCGCTGCTTTCGTCCCTATTTCGGCGGCAACGAACTCGCGTAATCGGCGCCCGCTTCGACCCACGCCGCGAGGTGCTCGTCGCTGGTGGTGCCCTCTGCGTCGACGTAGACCATGTTCTTCGCGGGCTTGCCGGTGAAGTCCATCGGCCTCGCGTGCGGCTCGTCGAGCGCCTTCTCGGCATCCAGGGGATCGAGACGGACCATCAGGTCCTCGCCGATCACCCCCACAGCCATGTGGCCGCCGAGCATGAAGGCGATGCCGCCGAACATCCTGCGCTCGCTCAGCTCGGGCCGTGAAGCGAGGACGTCCCGGATGCGATCGGCGAGGGTTTCGTCAAAGGCCACAGCGAGACCTGAGGCCGACGGTAACTTCGCCGCTACCGCCGCAGGTGAAGCGGGCGTGGACGAGGCTGACGTGGACGCTCGGGCCGGCAACCGGGAGGTTGGAGCGGCCGGGGAAGTCGAGGGTGAGGCTGCCGGTCCAGACGGGCCTGACCGAGTTGCGGCTGCGCTCGAGGGATGCAGAACCCGAGAAGGGGGCGGGCGGGCTCAGGGTGGCGGTCCGCAGGTCCCGGTCGAAGCGGAAGGCGGCTGAGCCGACCGCCCCTTGGACCGCCCTGTAGATCCGGATCCCGTCGCGGCGCTCGCGCAGCGAGGCCTGGAACACGGTGGGGACTCCGGACGGGCGGTTCTTGTTCACCTGGAAGTCGAGGATGCGCCCGTGGGCATAGGAGACGCCGCGAAGGCGGGCTCCCGGCTCTCTGCCGCTGATCGATTCTCCGGAACCGCTGCCGCCGCCGCAAAAGGACGCCATCAAGGGACGCAGGGGCACCCGCGTCTCGCGGACCTTCGTGTATCCCTCCTCGCCCTTGAACTCGAGGATCCCTTCGTAGGTGCCCGGTTCATAGGTAAACGTGTCGCCGCCGCTGCACCTGACGGGGATGGTCCTCTGCCGGCCCGAGGGGTTGAGGCGGAGGTCCACCTTCCCCAAAACGCCGAGGTCGGCGTAGATTGTGGTCGCCGTCATCCGCACCGGGGCGCTGTAGAAGGCGGCAGATCCTTTCCGAGTGACGGCGATGGCGATACCTTCCTCCTCTTCCAGAGGCACCGAGTAGGCGGAAATTTCGATCGAGTAGCCGTTACTTCCCTCGAGTTGGAAGATCGCCGAGTAGCCGGGAAATTCAGCGGCGTCATGAGAGACGGATTTCTCGGCTCCGGCGGAAGCCGGCAGTGCCCCGAGGGCCATCAGCGTCAGGCAGAGGCCGAAGATCGATCGCGGCTTCATCAATCGACGATCCTATGCGAGCTGATCCAGCCGGGGCCGAGGGCGCGAATCTGATTCGATAGCCGCCGATGGCAGTCAGCGCCCAGTACAGCGTCACGATCCGCGTCGAGCTCGACGCGCGGCAGGAGCCGCTCGGGCGGCTCACCGCGGCGATCGCCGAGGCCGGCGGGCAGCTGCAGGGGGTCGACCTCGTGCCGGGCGCCGGGCCGGAGGGCAAACGGGTCCGCGAGTTCACGATCGACGCCGCCGACCGCGACCACTGGGAGAAGATCCTGCGGGCGATCGGCTCTACCCGCGGCGCCCGCGTCCTCGACTACGTCGACCGGACGATGCAGATGCACCGCGGCGGCAAGATCGAGCAGCTCAACAAGTACCCGCTGAAGACCCGCGACGACCTCTCGATGGCCTACACCCCGGGCGTCGCCCGGGTCTGCATGGACATCCACGCCGACCGCAGCAAAGCCTTCGAGTACACGATCAAGAAGAACACGGTGGCGGTCGTCTCCGACGGCAGCGCCGTGCTCGGGCTCGGCAACATCGGCCCCGAGGCGGCGATGCCGGTGATGGAGGGCAAGTGCATGCTCTTCAAAGAGTTCGCCG
>DATEOT010000113.1:0-3419 GCA_035273795.1 Solirubrobacterales bacterium
CTGGAGGGGAAATGCGCAACCGCTCCCTGGAAAGCGCTTTTGGACCGGGCGCAGAAGGCAGGCGCCGACACCGAAGCCGAGGCGCGCGAAGGACTGGAGGAGGAAGCGAAGGCGGGGATCAAACGCAGTGCGAAAGACGTCACCGACGCCGCCAAACGCGCCGGCCGCCGGCGGCGCACCGAGATCCTCGACCTCGGCTTCGAGCTCTGCGCCGCCTGGCTGCGCGACCTGGCGGCAGTCGCTTCCGGGGCGGAGGAGGTCGTCTTCAACCGCGATCGTCTCGAGCGGCTGCGGGGCCAGGCCGATGGCCTCGATCCGGTCAGGGCCCGCCGCGGTGCCGAGCTGGTTCAGGAGACCCGCCGCGGCCTCGATCTCAACGTCAACGAGGAGCTAGCCCTCGAGGCCTTGTTCTTCCGTCTCGAGTCCCTGCTGACTTGAGGCGCGGTTGCCGTTGGGTTGCTCGTCTTTACGTGCTCCATCGATCGCCCGCTCCTGCGCCAGGCGGGTGATCTGCGCGGCCTGGCGGGACATGATCACGCTGAAGTTGAGCGCCAGCCCGAGCAGCAGCAGCAGGACGACCGAGAAGAGGGCGACGTTGGTGTTGCGGACGCCCATCAGGTCGGCGACGAGCTCGAGCAGCCCGGGGAAGGCGGCGCCGGCGAGCATGCCGAGGCCGGCGACGAACCAGATCACGCTGTAGCGCTCCTGCAGACGGTCGCGGCGGATCAGGTCGAGGATCAGCAGCATGAAGAAGATCGCGAGGACCGCGGCGACGATCCGCGTCTGCGAGGTGAGGTGGACCTGCGGTTCGGCCGCGGCGGCCAGCACCAGGCCCTTCACTGCTTCGCCTCCGCCTGCCGCGGGCGGAACTGGCCGACGAGGAGGACGACGAGCCCCTTGAAGATGAAGAAGGCCGAACGCACCGGAGTGAGGAAGGAGGAGCCGCCCGCCCGCTCCAGCATCCGCACCGGCAGCTCCTCGACCCGCAGGCCCTGTCGCACCGCCAGCTGCAGCGACTCGATCTCGGCGAAGTCCGGCGAGTAGTGCTTGCTGAACAGCGCCATCACCCGGCGGTTCGCCGCCCGCATGCCGCTGGTCGTGTCGGTGAACCGCTGCCGGGTGGCAAGGGTGAGGAAGAAGCGGAAGACGCTGGTTCCGATCCGGCGCGAGAAGGTCGGCTGGTAGTCGCCCGTGGTCGAGATGGCGCCGGCGTGGTAGCGCGACCCGATCACCAGGTCGGCGCGGTCGGCGGTCACCTCCTCGAGCAGGCGGGCGACCTCCTCGGCGGGATGCTGGCCGTCGGAGTCGAGGTGGGCGCAGAAGTCGTAGCCGTTGCGCAGCGCATACAGGTAGCCCGTCTGCAGGGCTGCGCCGAGCCCCTGGTTGAAGGGGAGCGAGGCGACCAGGGCACCCGCGCCACGGGCGTGCTCGGCCGTCGCGTCGGTCGACCCGTCGTCGACCACCAGGACGTCGGCGCCGGGGATGAACTTGCGCACGTCGGCGATCACCTCGGTCACCGAGGCCTCCTCGTTCCAGGCGGGGATGAAGACGAGAGTCCGCACGGTTCGATTCTCCCATGTAGGCACGGGGAAGCCCGGTTTGCCACGACGAGAAGAGGATTGTGTTAGTAAATCTTCATGCCTCGCTCCGAGACGAATCCGGCCGGGCCGCGCCCCGGCACCCTGCGGATCGGGATGCGCCTCTGGCTGACCGGCGCCTTCGCCGCCGTCAGCCTGATCACCGCCGCCGCCATCTACTTCTTCGGCGACAACGCGCAGGCGCTGATCGCCGCGACGACGATCGGGGTCCTGGCGGGGTTCCTGATCGCGGTTGCGATCTCGCACCGCGTCGTCGGTCTCGCGCGCGCCGCCGGGGAGATGGCGGACGGTTCCTTCGACGCCCCGCTGAAGACTTCGGGCCCCGACGAGATCGGCGACCTTGCCCGCGCGCTCGACTCGATGCGCGCTTCGCTGAAGGAGAGCTTCGGCGTGCTCTCCTCGGACCGCAACAAGTTGGCGGCGATCTTCGACGGCCTCACCGACGTGGTCATGGTCGTCGACTACGAAGGCCCGGTGCGGTTCCACAACAAAGCCGCCGATCGTCTGCTCGACGAGTCCGGTCAGCCGCCGGAACTGGTCCAGCCGCAGCTGCACCGCGCCGCCGAGGTCGGGTTCTCCGCCCATCCGGCGCTGCGGATCGGCGACCGCGCCTACGCGATGACCGCCCGCTCGCTGCCGGACGAGCGCGCCGTCCTCGCCGTCCTCCGCGACCGCACCGACGAGCTGCGGCGCGAGCTGGCCGAAGCCGACTTCGTCTCCAACGCCGCGCATGAGCTGCGCAACCCGCTGGCGGGGATCTCCGGCGCGATCGAGGTCCTGCAGAGCGGCGCCAAGAACGACCCCACCGACCGCGACCACTTCCTCAAACGGCTGGGCGAAGACGCCGAGCGGATGAACCGGCTCACCCAGTCGCTGCTGACCCTGGCGCGGGTGGAGTCCCGCGGCGCCCCCGAGAGCGAACTGGTCGACGTGCCGCTGGCGATCCGCGACGTCGTCACGGCCTGCGAGACGCCGCCGCACGTCGAGCTCGTCGTCGACGTCGAGTCCGAATTGGCCGCCACCGGCGATCCGACCCTGCTGCGGCAGGTGATGATCGGCTTGCTCACCAACGCCTACAAGAACACGCCACCGCCCGGCACCGTTACCGTTCGCGGCCGCCATGACAGCGAGGACGAAGTCATCTTGGAGGTCATCGACACCGGAACCGGCATTCCCGCGGGGGAGCTGGAGCGCGTCTTCGAGCGCTTCTACCGCCGCAGCGAGTCCCGCAAGCAGGAGGGCTTCGGCCTCGGCCTGGCGATCGCGCGGCGGATGGTCGACGTGATGGGCGGCCGCATCGGCGCCGAGTCGGTGGAGGGGGAGGGGAGCACCTTCTGGGTGCGACTCCCGATCGCGGAACCGAGCCCGACCCCGGTCGCCTAGTGGTCCTCCCGGCAAATTCCGGCACCGGACTCACCGGGAGGACCGCATGAGCAGCGGCCGCATCCTCATCGCCGACGACGAGCCGTCGGTCCGCGACTCGGTCGGCTATGCGCTCGTCCAGGAGGGCTTCGAAGTGACGCCGGCTGCCGACGGCGACGAGGCGGCGGCGCTGCTCGGCAACGGCGTCCCCTACGACCTGCTGATCCTCGACATCATGATGCCGGGGCCGAGCGGGCTCGACATCTGCCGCGACGTGCGCTCGCGCAGCGCTGTCCCGATCATCGTCCTCACCGCGAAAGACGCCGAGGTCGACAAGGTGGTCGGGCTCGAGGTCGGGGCCGACGACTACGTGACCAAGCCGTTCTCGGTGCGCGAGCTGCTGGGCCGGGTGCGGGCGCAGCTGCGGCGCCGCGAACTCGATCGCGCCCCTCTCTCGCA
>DATEOT010000114.1:0-13569 GCA_035273795.1 Solirubrobacterales bacterium
CCGAGGCTGGCCGAGTAGGCGTGCAGCGCCCGCGCCTCCGGGGCGAGGCGGCAGCGCCCCCCGGCGGCGGCGATCCGCAGCGCCAGGTCGAGGTCCTCGTAATAGAGGAAGATCCGCTCGTCGAAGCCGCCGACCCGCTCCAGCGCCTCGCGGCGGTAGAGGGCCCCGCCGCCCGTCGGCCCCAGCGGGTCCGCCGCCCCCTCGGCCGCGGACGCCCGTTCCCCGTGCAGGTAGTCGAACCCCATCAGGGTCGCGTCGGCGACGACCCCGGCGGAGTCGATCAGCTCCGGCGCCCGTTCCTGCAGCAGCACCGCGGCCACCGAGTCGACTCCCTCGCCGAGCCCGTCCAGCAGCGCCTCGACGAAGCCTGGCTCGGCCTCGGCGTCGTTGTTGAGCAGGATCACCGGGTCGGCGCGGTGCTCGGCGACGGCGCGGTTGATCGCCGGCCCGAAGCCGAGGTTCCGCCCCATGGCCACGACCTTCAGCTCCGGCAGCTCGCGCCGCGCCAGCTCGACCGAGCCGTCGTCCGAGCCGTTGTCGACCAGGACCACGTCTATCGGCCGCGTCTGCTCACCGAGGCTGCGCAGGGTTCGGCCCAACTGGGCGGCCCCGTTGAAATTTGGGATGTAAACGGCTGGTAGCACGCTCTTTTCGCTGCGCAGTAGGGTTGCAACCTCGCATGGAGCCCTTGAAGGGACTGATTCTCTCGGGTGGCGCCGGCACGCGCCTGCGCCCCATCACCCACACCTCGGCGAAGCAGCTCGTACCTGTCGCCAACAAACCCGTGCTCTTTTACGGGATCGAGGCGCTGGTCGACGCCGGCGTCGAGGAGATCGGGATCATCATCGCGCCCGAGACCGGCGACGAGATCCGCACCGCGGCCGGCGACGGCTCGCAGTTCGGCGCCGAGATCACCTACATCGTCCAGGACAAGCCCGCCGGACTCGCCCACGCCGTCCTCACCGCCGAGGACTTCATCGGCTCCTCGCCCTTCGTCATGTACCTCGGCGACAACCTCCTCCGCGACGGTCTCCGCAACCTCGTCTCCACCTTCACCGAGAACGAACCGGACACGCTGATCCTGCTCACCCCGGTCGACGACCCGCAGTCCTACGGCGTCGCCGAGCTCGACGGCGAGAAGATCGTGCGCCTGATCGAGAAGCCGAAAGACCCGCCCTCGAACCTGGCTCTGGTCGGCGTTTATCTCTTCGGCAACCTGATCTTCGACGCGGCCCGCTCGCTGGAGCCCTCCTGGCGCGGCGAGCTCGAGATCACCGAGGCGATCGACAAGCTGATCGACGACGGCCGCAACGTCCGCTCCGAGGTCGTGCGCGGCTGGTGGAAGGACACCGGCCAGCTCGCCGACATGCTCGAGGCCAACCGCCTCGTGCTCGAGGAGCTGGTCACCTCGATCGAGGGGGAGGTCGACGCGGCCTCCAAGGTCGAGGGCCGGCTGGTGCTCGGCCCCGGCGCCAAAGTCCAGCGCTCGGTCGTCCGCGGCCCGGCGGTGATCGGCGCCGGCGCCCACGTCGAGGACGCCTACATCGGTCCCTACACCTCGATCGGCGACGGCGTCCGCGTCTGCCGCTCCGAAGTCGAGAACTCGATCGTCCTCTCCGGCTCCGTGGTCGAGGACCTGGGGACGCGGATGGAGGCGAGCCTGCTCGGCAAGGAAGTCAAGCTGACCCGCAGCCAGGGGATGCCGAAGACGCTGCAGATGCTGGTCGGCGACAAATCCGAGATCAAACTCGTCTAGTGAGGGTGGGTAGGTGAAGCTGCTGGTTACCGGAGCCGCCGGGATGCTTGGTCGCGACGTGATGCTCGCCGCCGCCAACGCGGGCCACGACCTCGTCGGCTACGGCCGGGCCGAGCTCGACGTCACCAACCCGGACGCGCTCGACCGCAAGCTCGACCTCGAGCGCCCCGACGTCGTCATCAACTGCGCCGCCTGGACCGACGTCGACGGCGCCGAGTCGGCCGAGGAGGACGCCTTCGCGGTCAACGGCAAAGGCGCCGGCAACGTCGCCGCCGCCGCCAGCAAGATCGAAGCCCGCGTCCTCCACGTCTCCACCGACTACGTCTTCGACGGCGCCAAGGGGGCGCCCTACGTCGAGAGCGACCAGCCCGCACCCCTCTCCGCCTACGGCCGCACCAAGCTGGCCGGGGAGGAGGCGGTCGCCGCTGCCAACAAGCGGCACTTCATCGTCCGCTCGGCCGGGCTCTACGGGCTCGGCGGCCGCAACTTCGTCGACACGATGCTGCAGCTGGCTCAGACCCGCAGCGAGGTCACGGTGGTCCGCGACCAGGTCGGCTCGCCGACCTACACCTGGCACCTGGCCTACGGGATCGTCCGCCTGATCGAGGGGATCGAGTACGGCATCCACCACATGGCGGCGGCGGGCCAGTGCTCCTGGTACGAGTTCGCCGGCGAGATCTTCGAGCAGGCCAAGGTCGAGTGCCGGGTGCTCTCGATCACCAGCGAGGAATTCGGCGCCGCCGCGCCGCGGCCGCCCTTCTCGGCCCTGGTCAGCCAGCGCGAACACGCGATCCGGCTTCCCGGCTGGCAGGACGGGCTGGCCGGCTATCTCGCCCAACGACAAGCGGAGGCAAGCGAATGAGACTTCTGGTCACCGGAGCCGCCGGCTTCATCGGCTCCACCTACGTGCGGCTGGTCGGCGACGAGCACGACGTCGTCGTCCTCGACAAGCTCACCTATGCCGGGCGGCGCGAGAACCTGCCCGAGGGGACGCAGCTGATCGAGGGCGCGATCGAGGACCCCACGGTTGTCCGCGAAGCGATGCAGGGCGTCGACGCGGTCGTCAACTTCGCCGCCGAGAGCCACGTCGATCGCTCGATCGACGACCAGGACGCCTTCGCCCGCACCCACGTGATCGGCACCGGGACGCTGCTCGACGCGGCCCGCGAGCTCGGGGTGGAGCGCTACCTGCAGGTCTCCACCGACGAGGTCTACGGCTCGATCGACTCCGGCTCCTTCACGGAGGAGTCGCCGCTCGATCCCTCCTCGCCCTACTCGGCGACCAAGACCGCCGGCGACCTGCTCGTCTCCGCCCACTTCCACACCTACGGGATCGACGCCTCGATCGTCCGCGGCTCGAACAACTACGGCCCGCGCCAGTACCCCGAGAAGCTGATTCCGCTGATCACCTTGAACGCTTTGCACCGCGACCCGCTGCCGGTCTACGGCGATGGCAAGCAGGTGCGCAACTGGCTCTACGTCGAGGACTTCTGCACCGGCATCCACACCGTGCTGACCAAGGGCAAAGCCGGCGAGGCATACAACGTCGGCGGCCCCGACGAGTGCGAGAACATCGAGGTCGTCAAACGGGTGATCGACCTGACCGGCGGCGACGAGTCGCTGATCGAGTACGTCGCCGACCGCCCCGGCCACGACCGCCGCTACTCGCTCTCCTCGGAGAAGCTGAAGACGGAGCTGGGCTGGGAGGCGAAGGTCCACTTCGCCGAGGGCCTCGAGCGGACCGTGCAGTGGTATCGCGACAACGAGGACTGGTGGGGCCCGATCCGCTCCGGCGAGTACCGCGAGTACTACGAAAAGCAATACGGAAAGGCGCTGGGTTAGTGGCCAAGCGTCTCGAGACCATGCTCGACGGAGTCGTCCTGATCGAGCCGGTCGTCCACGGCGACGAGCGCGGCTTCATGCTCGAGTCCTTCAGCCGCGACGCCTGGCGCGAGATGGGCGTCGAGGTCGACTTCGTCCAGCACAACCACTCGCGCTCCGCCAAGGGGACGCTGCGGGGGATCCACTTCCAGACGAAGCCGGGACAGGCGAAGCTGGTCCGCTGCGTCCGCGGCGAGATCCTCGATGTCGCCGTCGACCTGCGCCGCGGCTCGCCCACCTACGGCCAGTGGGAGGCGCACGTGCTCGACGACGTCAACCACCGCCAGCTCTTCGTCCCGGTCGGCTTCGGCCACGGCTTCGCCGTCCTCTCGGACGTCGCCGACGTCGCCTACCAGGTCTCCAGCTACTACGACCCGGCTACGGAGTCGGGCATCGCCTGGGACGACCCCGACGTCGGCGTCGACTGGCGGGTCTCCGAGCCGCTGCTCTCCGAGCGCGACAAGCAGGCGCCGCGGTTGAGCGAGATCGCCGACTCGCTGCCTTTCTGAAAAAACTCCTTCGTGCTCTAGCGGGGAGCGGCTGGTACTTTGCTCAAAGAATGACTGAGCAAATGAGCCCACGTTCCCTCGCACGGCGGCTGGCGATCGCCGTCGTCGCCGCTATCTCGGTTCTGGGTCTCCAGGCGACCGCCGCGCTCGCGGCCGCCGCCGACAACTTCGCATCGGCCGGCGCGATCACCGGCAAAGAACTGGCCCAGGGGTCGGCGGTGGGGTCGACGAAAACGGCGACGAAGGAGGCCGGCGAGCCCAACCACGCCGGCTTTCCCGGCGGCGGCTCGGTCTGGTTCTCGCTCACCCTGGCCCAGACTCAGATCGTCGAGCTGGGGACCTGCGGCGGCTTCGACGCCCTGCTCGGCGTCTACACCGGCACCGCCGTCAACGCGCTGACCGAAGCCGCCGGCAACGACGAAAACCCGCTTCTCGCCACCGGCTGCGGGCCCACCGACAGCGGCGTCCGGCAGACGATGAACGCCGGCACCAAATACATGATCGCCGTCGACCGCAAGGCCGAACCGGGCGGCAGCTTCCAGCTGCAGATCCACCGGGTGCCGCTCAACGACGACTTCGCCGCCGCGACGCCGCTGTCGGGCGCTCTCCCGGTCAGCGGCCGTGTCGACAACCGGATCGCGACCAAGGAGGCGGGTGAGCCGAATCACGCCGGCCAGCCCGGCGGCGGCTCGGCCTGGTACGCCTGGACCGCTCCCAACACCGAAGTCGTCCAGATCACCACCTGCACCGGCGAAGGCCTCGACACCCTGCTCGGCGTCTACACCGGCAGCGCCGTCAGCGAACTGACCGAAGTCGCCAGCAACGACGACGCCGGCGGCCTCTGCTGGAGCGAAAGCCAGGTCGAATTCGAAGCGATCGAAGGCACGACCTACATGATCGTCGTCGATACGAAAAACGCCCGCGGCTCCATCAACGTCCGCGTCCAGTGAGCCCGGTGATCGCCAGGCTGACCGCCAGCTTGGCGCCGATCCCGGCGTAGACGGCGGCGTTCAGCAGCGGGTTGCCCCCCGGCGCGTCGAAGCGGCGGTAGAAGCGGCCCATGCCGCGGTGGAAGGCGATCTCCTGCTTCGGCGCCCGGCGCTTGCCGCTGGAGGCCCCCTTCACGTGCAGCGCCGTGCCGGCGGGCTCGTAGAAGACCTTCCAACCGGCGTCCCAGAAGCGGTGGCACCAGTCGAGGTCCTCCATGTAGAGCCAGTAGCCCTCGTCGAGGAGGCCGACCTCGCGCACCGCCTCGGCGCGGCAGAGCATGAAGGCGCCGTTGACGGCGTCGACCTCGCCCGGCTCGTCGTCGCCGAGGTGGGTGGCCCGGTACTGGCCGAGGGCGCCCCCGGCGGACTCCTTGCGGCCGATCCCGGTGAAGTGGGCCAGCGCGCTGAGGGGGGTGGGGAAGGAGCGCTTGCAGGCGTGGTCGAGATCCCCACTCTCGGTCACCAGCTTCACCCCGACCACCCCGATCCGCGGCTCCGAGCGCAGCCGGGCCAGCGCCGCGTCCAGCGTCCCCGCGTAGACCTCGGTGTCGGGGTTGAGCAGCAGCACCGCCGCCGCATCGCTTTCGCGCAGCACCAAATTGTTCGCCGCCGAGAAGCCGACGTTGGCACGCCGCAACAGCCGCACCCGCGGGAACTCGCGCTCGACCATGTCGGGGGTGCCGTCGGGGCTGCCGCTGTCGACGACGGTGACCCGCATCTCCTCGCCGGCGGGCGGGTGCTCCTCCAGCGAGCGCAGGCAGCGCCGCAGCAGCGCCTCGGCGCCATGGCTGACGATCACGACCTCGAGCCCGCGCATCTTCGAAGCTTCTAGTAGGCGCCTTCGCCGCGGACCATCGCCCGCGGCGTCCGCATCAGGATCGCCAGGTCGGTCAGCAGCGAGAGGTTGTCGAGGTAGTCGCGCTCCATCGCCAGCCGCTCCTCGAAGGTCAGGTCGCTGCGCCCGTAGACCTGCATCGGCCCGGTCATCCCCGGCTTGATCGCCAGCCGCCCGCGCTGGCGCTCGTCGTAGAGGGCGACGACGCTCTCCTCCTCGGGCCGCGGCCCGACCAGGGACATGTCCCCCCGCAGGACGTTGATCAGCTGCGGCAGCTCGTCGACGCTGGTCCGGCGCAGAGCGCGGCCCGCGCGGGTCACCCGCGGGTCGTCGGGGATCTTGAAGGCGGGCTGGTCGAGGCTCTCGATGTCGACCAGCTCCGGCAACCGCTGCTCGGCGTCGGTCACCATCGTCCGGAACTTGATCATCGTGAACGGCTCGCCGTCCTTGCCGGCGCGGCGCTGGCGGAAGAAGACGGGGCGGCCGTCGTCGAGCAGGATCCAGAGCGCGATGCCGAGCAGCAGCGGCGAGAGCAGGATCAGCAGGAAGGCGGAGACGCCGACGTCCAGCGCCCGCTTCATCGCCAGGGTCGAGCGCGGCGGGTCGCTGAAGCGGAAGTCGAGCACCGGCAGCTCGGCCAGCCGGTTGAGCTCGATCCCCGGCCCCAGCAGCCCGTAGTGCTGGGGGAGGAAGGTGAGCGCCAGGCCCTCCGCCTTGCACTCCTCGATCAGCCGCTCGGCGTCGACCTGGCTCATCTCCTGTTCGGTGACGACCACCCGCTCGATCCCCAGCTCGCGGGCGACCTCGGAGATGTCGGCGAGCGTGCCCAGCCGCGGCAGCTCCTTTGCCTCCACGTCGCTCTCGGCGGAGAGGTAGCCGACCAGCGTCAGCCGCGTCTCGGGATGGGTCGAGACCCGGCGGGCGACCATGTCGACCGCCTTCGAAGGGCCGATCACGAGGCCGGTCGCCTGCACGGTCAGGTGGTGGAAGAGGAAGCGGAGGACGCCGCGGAGGACGAAGCTGCCGGCGAAGGCGCCGACCCCGACCCCGATCGCGCTGGCGGGGGAGAGGGGGCCGGCGGGGCTGAGCGCGAGCAGGCCGTCGAGCACCAGCGTCGCCAGCACGCTGGCCGAGACCAGCGAGGGGAGCTCGTCGAGGGTGCTGTGGCGGATCCGGCGGTGGTCCTTGTCGTAGAGGCCGTGGAGCTTGAGGACGATCACCCAGGAGGGGCTGAAGAGGACGGCCCAGAAGAAGACGCCGACGTCGGTGGTCGCGCTGGTGGCGGTGACGACGGAGAGGGCGCCGAGCAGGGCGCCCCAGTCGCCCAGCGCGAGCAGGCGCCGCAGCACCGCCCCGCGGCGGCGCGACTCGTTCGGCCCGTGGCCCTGCGTCTCGACCGCGGTCCGCGAGGAGGGGTCATCGCCCGCTTTCGCGGCCGTCGCCGGCGTGGTGTCGGGGGCTTTGGTCATCCGCATCCTTCGAAACCCTCGCGGAGGCAGTTCTCTTCGGGGTTGAGCCGCTGCGCCTCTTCGAGGTCGGCCGTCGCCGCCTCCGGGTCGCCGGCGCGGCTCTCGATCCGCGCGCGCAGGTAATAGAGCTGCCAGTTGCCTTCCTCGCGTTCGATCGCCTGGGTGAGGCGCCGGGCCGCCCCTTCATAGTCGTCCTGGGACTCGGCCAGGAGCCCGAGCTGGACGTATGGCGTAGCCGCCCACGGCTCGATCGAGCGGGCGTTTTCGGCGTGCTCGACCGCGGCGGCCACGTTGCCGTCGGCGGCGGCGTCGTTGCTGGCCTCGATCTCGCGGTCGACCAGGAGGGGGCCGATCAAGGCGAGGGCGGCGATCCAGGCGACGGCGAGACCGGCGACGGCGAGGCCGAACCGCCGCTCCTCCACCTTTCCGTTGCCCTCCGCCCGCTGCTGCGCGAGCTGCCGGCAACGAGAGGCGACGAGCGCTCCGCTCGCCAGGAAGAAGATCGCCCCAGCCGTGGCTATCTCCCAAAACCAGTCGATCCCGGCCCCGACCGCGAAGGCGAGGCAGGCGGCGAGCAGGACCGCGTGCAGGTCCCTGTGCCGGCCCTCGGCGCCGCGCCAGGCGGCGACGCCGATCCAGAGCAGGGCGAGGACCGTCGCCAGCACGAGCGCGCCGCCGATCAGGCCGAGCTCGGCAAATGCCTCCAGATAAAGCGAGTGGGCGTCGAGGACGGCGATCGGCGCCTCCCGCAGATGGTTCCAGGAGAACTGGTAGGTGCCCGCTCCGTGCCCGATCAAGGGCTCTTCGCCGAAGGCATCGAGGGAGACGCGCCAGAATTCGTCCCGGCCGCTCCCCGAGAGCTGCCCGAAGCGGTCCTCCTGGCTGGCGATCTGCAGGTCGGAGCTGGAGAACTCGTCCCAGGCGCGGCCGCCGAACGCGATTCCGGCGCCGATCGCGAGCAGGGCGAGCCCGATCGCCGTCCATTTGAGGACCCCCGGATCGCGGGAGATGGCGAGGGCGCGGCCGGTGAGGGCGCCGTTCCGCCGCTCGACCCCGCGCAGGAGGGCGTACAGCCCCAGGGCGAGCGCGGTTCCCGCGATCAGGATCAGCAGGACCGTCAGGCCCTGGTCGACCGTCGCCTGGGCGTCGAGGTTGTCGGCCAGGGACTGGCGCGCCTGCACCGCCAGGATCGCGGGCAGCGCCCCGAGCACGCCGATCGCCAGCGTCGTTAGGAGCCAGAGGCGATCGCGGGAGAGGGCGATCAGGCAACCGCAGGCAACGGCCAGGGTGAGCACTCCGCCGCGGGAGTAGGTCAGGTAGAGGGCGAGCAGCAGGGCGGGCAGCATCCCGACGCCGAACCAGCGCAGCCAGGCGAACGACGAGCGCCGGCTCGTCCACAGCGCGAAGGCGCAGCCGACGCCGAAAGCAAGGGCGTTCGCGTTCCAGTAGCCGAGCGGGTAGCCGAGCCGCTCGTTGCTCCCAGGCCCGGGGCCGAGACCGAATAAATCGGGCAAAAGACGGCTGCAGAGGGCCAGCAGGGCGACCGCAAAGAGGGAAATTCCCATGCCTTCGGCGAAACGTTGGCGCCTTTGGTCGGTTTGGGCGATCAGAAAGGCGGCGAGGAAGAACCCGAGGTAGACCAGGACGCGGTCTGCTTCGGTGACGCTGAGCTCGATCGACCCGGACCAAAAGGACGACAATGCGGAGAAAAGCGCCAGTGCACCTATCAGTCCCGCGGCCCAGTAGAAGGGCCGTCCCAGCGTCGCCCGCCCGGCGGCTCCAAGCGCGAGCAGAACGACGAGGACCAGCCACGTCGCCAGACCGGCGATATGGCGCTCCCCGACGAAAAAGCCGCCTCCCGCGAGGGCGAGGCCGAGGATCAGGGCGAGCGGACTTATCAACGCCGCTGATTCCTCTAACCTTGCGCGCCATGCATCGGACCCGCCACCCCCGCGGTCAGAGCTCGGCCCGAGCTGCCTCCTTGCTTCTGTCAGTGCTTGCTGTGCTGGCATTGGCTTGCGTTCCAGGTGTGGCAATGGCCGTGGAAGCGACCGGTCCCCAGTACTCGCCTGAAGTTCCAGAGGTGCCCAATGAAGAAAGAACCCCTCAAAAGGGCGGGGGTATCGGATCGAAGGACGGGGGCGGACAAGCGGGGACCTCTGAATCTCCCAACGGTGGTGGTGCAGGTGGGGGCGGAAGCGATGATCCGGGCTCGCCCGGCGGAACCAACACCGGCCAGGGTAACCAAGCTTCCAACAAAGACGGAACCGGCAAGGCAACTGGTAACGGTGCTGCGGCGGGGAAGATCTCCGAGGGAGAAAAGCTCGCCCTGCAGAGCGCTCCCAGCGCGGTCGAAGACGACGACTCCTCCTCGCCCCTGGTTCCGATTCTGATCGCGGTGGCGATCCTCGCGGCGATCTCGATCGGCGCCTACTACTACCGCCAGCGCCGGCAGGACCCCGACTCCCCCGATTCCCCCGTCTCGCCCAAGGCGAGCTGACGACTTCGAAAGCGAGCGAGTTGATGAAGAAGACGATTCTGCGTGCCTGGACTCTGGCTGTGGCCGCCGTCGCGGCGATGGGAATCTTCGCCTCGACCGCGATGGCCCTGCCCGCGGGTTTCTGGGGGGTCGTGCCCCAGAGCGGCATGACCGACGAACAGTTCCAGCGGCTCAGCCGCGGCGGCGTCGAATCGACCCGCCTACCGATCAGCTGGGAGCACGTGCAGCCGGCCAACGGCGGCAGCTTCGACTGGAGCGGGGTGGACGACCAGGTCGAGGCCGCCTCCAAAGCCGGCATCAAGGTGCTGCCGTTCCTGACCGGCGCCCCGACCTGGGCGGTCCGCTGGGCGACCATCCCCCAGTCCGGCGGCCTGAAAGCCCCGGGTCACCTTCCCGTCACGGGAGTCGGCCGGGCCGGGTGGATCAGCTTCCTCACGGCCGCGGTCGCGCGTTACGGGCCGGGCGGCGGCTTCTGGAGCGAGCACCCCGGCGTCCCGAGCATGCCGCTTCGCAACTGGCAGATCTGGAACGAGCCCAACTTCAAGTACTTCGTCGCCAAGCCCAACCCGACCGAGTACGGGAAGCTGGTGAAGATCTCCTTCAGCGCGCTGAAAGCCGCTGACCCCGGCGCGCAGGTGATCCTCGCGGGTCTCTTCTCGCGGCCGAAGGGCGCGCGGGACCGCAAGACCGGCAAGCACAAAAGCCTCAACTGGTTCGCCAGCGACTTCCTCGAGCGGATGTACAAGACGTCGCCGGGTGTGAAGACCAAGTTCAACGGCGCGGCGCTCCACCCGTACACGATCAACGCCCGCGAACTGCCGGAAGTGACCGAAGAACTCCGCAACACCCTGAAGGACAACGGGGACGCCGGCAAGCCGCTCTGGATCACCGAGATCAGCTGGAGCTCGAAGCCGAAAACCGGCTCCAACCTGTTCGGCAAGGGCCGCGCCGGCCAGGCCAAGGAACTGCGGACCGCCTTCACCGCCCTGCGCAACAAGCAGCGCCCCTGGAAGGTGAAGAGCGTCTTCTGGTTCTCGGTCGACGACGTCGCCGGCGCCTGCAACTTCTGCGACGGCTCGGGCCTGTTCGCCAGCGGCTTCAAGCCGAAGCCGTCCTGGTTCTCTTACGTGAAGTTCGCCGGCGGCACTCCGTAACGCTTGCGCTCAGTCCGGGGGTAGGTTCGCCAAGTCGGCGCGGTCCTGCTCCCGGTCTTGCGCTTCCTTCATCTCTCGAAGGCGAGGGAGAGAGCAAACCCTTACGGGTACGCCCAGCAGGTCGCTCTCAACAGCGTCCTTGTTCAGTAATGAGTAACTCGGTACCCCTCGCGCTCGCTGCACGATGTCGAGGCCTCCGAAACGCGTCATTGCGGTGACGTTGCCGCCTCGGCGGATTACACCGGCGTCCGTTGCCGGATTGAAAGGCCGTTCGCCGACGGTGGGAAGGGTTGAGTCCAATTTTTCCAGGGCCTCGGTCAAGCGCACCAGGTTCTCTGGATCCGGGTCGGGCACAAGGTCTAGATCCTCGGTGCCGCGTACATATCCGTGCGCCCCAACCGCGACTCCGCCGATGACGACGAAGCGGACTCCAAATTCGTTCAACGCCTCCAGCAGAGCATGGAGGTCGAACTGACTCACCGGGGGCTTGCCGCTCCTTTGAGGGCGCTCATCTGCTTACTCAAAGCATGCACTCGCGCCAGCCGCTCGCTCATCGGGAGCTTGCGATCAGTAGCGAGCCGCAACTCTCGCGCCCGCTGCAGTTCCTCGACGTTCCCACTGAGCCTCTTCAGTGCCATCGGGCCCAGTGTAATGCCAGTTCATCTTGCTTTCTCCAACTCCGTGGATCGACCTGCGTAAGATCAATCGGTTGGCTACCAAGGCTGAGAAGAGCACGAAATCTGATCCGTTAGGGCCGTTCAGCCCCGCGACGCGGCGGTGGTTCGAGGCTTCTTTCGAGGGGCCGACGCCGGCGCAGGCGGGGGGCTGGGACGCGATCTCCAGCGGTGAGCACACGCTGATCTGCGCCCCGACCGGGTCGGGGAAGACGCTCGCCAGCTTCCTCTGGGGGATCGACAAGCTCGCCCGCTCCGATTCGCTCGGGACCGGCGTCAAGCTCGTCTACGTCTCGCCGCTGAAAGCCCTCTCCTACGACATCGAGCGCAACCTGCGGGCGCCCCTGCGAGGTATCGGCGCGGACATCTCGGTTGGCCTGCGCACCGGTGACACCTCGCAGAAAGAACGGCGGGCGATGGCCAAAGAGCCGCCGGACATCCTCATCACCACCCCGGAGTCGCTCTACCTGATGCTCTCTTCGAGCGTGCGGGAGATCTTGACGGGCGTTGAAGCGGTGATCGTCGACGAGATTCACGCTGTGGCTCAGACCAAGCGTGGGTCGCATTTGGCGCTGACCCTTGAGCGGCTGGATCACCTCGTCAGGGACGCTGCGCGGGGGGAGCCCGGGGAAGGGTCGGCGGACCAACAGCGGGGAGGGTCCGGCGATCCTTCCCCGGACTCCCTGTCACAGCTTTCTGAGATTCAGAGGATCGGGCTGTCGGCAACGCAGCGGCCGCTCGAGCGGATCGGGAAGTTCTTGGTGGGCCCGAAACGGGAGTGCCGGATCGTCGATGCGGGGCAGAAGAAGGCGTTGGATCTGGAGATCGTGGTGCCGGTTGAGGACATGGCCGATCCGGGGGCTCCTGCGTACCCGAGTGAGGATGGACCTCCTCCTACGGAAATCGAGCCCTCGGCTCATGTGAGGTCGATATGGCCAGCCATTTACCCGCGGCTGCTGGAGCTGGTCCAGGAACACACCTCGACGATGATCTTCGTCAACAACCGCCGCGCCGCCGAGCGCTTGGCGAAGCGATTGAACGAGCTCGCCAACGGCGAAGGGGAACAGGAGCTGCCGGCGACCGAGCAGGCCGGGCACCACGAGGACACCGGGGAGCCGCTCGAGCAGGTCGAGATCGCCCGCGCCCACCACGGATCGCTCTCCCACGAGGAGAGAGCGGTGGTGGAGGAGATGCTGAAGTCGGGCGAGCTTCCTTGCCTTGTCGCCACCTCCTCCCTGGAGCTGGGAATCGACATGGGAGCGGTGGATCTCGTCATCCAGGTCGAGTCGCCGAAGTCGGTGACCCGCGGGTTGCAGCGGATCGGCCGTGCCGGCCACCGCATGGGCGAAGTCTCCAAAGGCCGGATCTTCCCCAAATATCGCGGCGACCTGCTCGAGTGCGCGGTCGTCGCGCGGCGCATGCGCGAGGCCGAAATCGAGGAGACGACGATCCCGCAGAACCCGCTCGACGTCCTCGCCCAGCACCTGGTCTCGATCGCCGCCCAGAAAGAGTGGGAGGTCGACGAGGTCGAGAAGCTCGTGACGGCCACCGAGCCCTTCTACGACCTCTCCCGCGAACAGCTGGAGAACGTGCTCGACATGCTCGACGGCCGCTATCCCTCCGACCGCTTCGCCGAGCTGCGGCCGCGGATCGTCTGGGATCGCACCGAAGGCACGATCCACGGCCGCAAAGGCGCCCGCCAGCTGGTCGTCACCAACGCCGGCACGATCCCCGACCGCGGCCTCTACGGCGTCCACCTCCCCGACGGCCGCCGGGTCGGCGAGCTCGACGAGGAGATGGTC
>DATEOT010000115.1:0-2229 GCA_035273795.1 Solirubrobacterales bacterium
CCAGAGACCGGCGCGCACCGCCTGGCGCAGCAACGGCGAGGCGGGCACGCGCTCGCGGGGGTCGCGGTTGAGGGCGGAGAGCTCGCTCGCCGGATCGAAGCGCGAGAGCGCCGCCTCGAACTCGGCGACGGTGCGCCGGGCCCGCTCGGCTGCCTCGGCGACCGTGGGCGCGCCCGGCCCCGGCTCGCCGATCAGCAGCCGCACGTGGCTGCCCATCGCCTCGAAGCTGACGTCGTGCTCGGTCATGAGGAACTGGTCACCGGTTCGGAGACGGGCACGGCTTCGGCTTCTGGCGCGGCCGCTTCGGTGACCGGCGGCGCGGCGCCGCCGGAGGCCGCTTCGCCGGCGCCGGCCGGAACCACGGTCGTCACCACCCGCCGCACGATCACCTTCTTGCGAACCGGCGGTGCGGCGGCCTCGGCGCCGACTCCCGAGGGGTCCTGGCCGATGCTGAAGCGGTAGGTCAGCAAGCCGAGCAGGAGACAGAAGAGCGCCATCGAGGTCCAGAAGACGGGCGCGGCGCCGGGGCGGCGGTTGGAGCGGGCTGCCTCAGTCATCGTCCCCGCCGTGGCCGGAGCTGTCGTCCGCGAGGTCCTCTTCGTAGTCCGCCTGGTCGTCTTCGTAGTCCTCGCGGGCGTCTTCGCGATCGTCCAGGGCGTCTTCTTCCGCGTCGACGCGGTCCTCGTAGGCGTCGGCGCTGTCGTCGAAGTGATCGTCGTCTCCCCCCGAGCCATGGCCCGAACCGGAGCCGCTGCTGCTGGTGACGGGCGAGGGGCCGCCGCCGGAACCCGAACCCCCCGAGGCGCCTGAGCCGCTGCTCGAGCTGACCGGTTCGGAGCCGCCGCCGCTGCTGACCGGGGCAGAGGCACCGCTGCTCGCGGTGCTGACCGGGGCAGATGCCGATGCGCCGCTGCCGGAGCCGCTGCTGCCGCTGACGGGCGGCGCCGCTCCCGCGGGCGCTCCCACCATCCCGGCGGGCACCCCCGTCGCCGCGTCGGCCCGTTTGGTCACGTGGATCGTCCGCCGCACCACCTTCGGGAGCGCCGCCTGCTCGGCGCTCGCCTTGCCGGCGTCTTCCTCGCCGGCGCTCATCGCGACCCCGGTCAGGCCGGCCAGAACCGCGACCGTGGCCGCCGTGGCGATTTTCGTTTTGACCTCCTGCATTGCTCTCGACCTCCGACTCGAAGTGGCCAGGCCATGATCGGAAGGGGATCTGCAAGAGCCGCCCAGGGGCAGGTAAAGAGTCGGCAAAATCTGGTCTGAGCAGGACCAAACGTCCAGATGGCGCCGCTACAGTTGCCCGATGTCCGCGCAGGCGCCGAGCGGCAGGATTCTCGTCGTCGAGGACGAGGAGTCGATCTCCCAACCCTTTGCCGAAGCGCTGCGCCGCGCCAACTTCGAGGCGGTGGTGACCGGGACCGCGGCCGGCGCTCTGGAGCTGGCGAACAGCGAGCAGCTCGACCTGGTGATGCTCGACCTGATCCTGCCCGACGGCGACGGCCGCGACGTCTGCCGCGAGCTGCGGCGCCACTCCGACGTGCCGATCATGATGCTGACCGCCCGCGGCACCGAGATGGACAAGATCGTCGGCCTCGAGCTCGGCGCCGACGACTACGTGGTCAAGCCCTTCAGCGCCGCCGAGGTGATCTCCCGTATCCGCGCCGTGCTGCGGCGCAGCCGCCCGCGCGAGGCGGAGGGGCAGCCGCTGCGGGTGGGCGATCTCGTCCTCGATCCCGCCGCCCGGATCGCCACCCTCAGCGAGGAGCGGCTCGACCTCTCGCGCAAGGAGTTCGACCTGCTGGCGGTGCTGATGCGCAACGGCGGTCGGGTCGTCAAGCGCGACGACCTGATGGCCGAGGTCTGGGACGCCAACTGGTACGGCTCGACCAAGACGCTCGACGTCCACGTCGGCTGGTTGCGCCGCAAGCTCGGCGACTCCCCCACCGACCCCATATATATAGAGACGGTCCGCGGCGTCGGCTTCCGTTTCGCCGCGCCGGGGGTCGAGGCACCGTAAGCCTCCGGACCACCCTCCTGCTGGCGCTGGCCTACGTGCTGCTGCTGGCGCTGATCGCCCTCGGGGTGCCGCTGGCGCTGAGCTTCCGCGACCGCGTCGACAGCGAGGTGCGCGGCCAGGCGAACAGCCAGGCGACGGTCGTCGCCTCCTCGGCCTCCGAGCTGCTGGCGCCGCCGCGGCCGCGGGTGCTCGACCGCCTGGCGCGGGTCTCG
>DATEOT010000116.1:0-4191 GCA_035273795.1 Solirubrobacterales bacterium
GGCTACATCGGCTACGACGAGGGCGGCCAGCTGACCGAGGCCGTGCGCCGCAAGCCGTACTCGGTGCTGCTGCTCGACGAGATCGAGAAGGCGCACCCGGACGTCTTCAACATCCTCCTGCAGATCCTCGAGGACGGGCGCCTGACCGACTCCCAGGGCCGCACCGTGGACTTCCGCAACGCGATCGTGATCATGACCTCGAACATCGGGGCGGGGGAGATCGCCAAGAACACCTCGATCGGGTTCACGGTCGCCGACGAGACCGGCATGTCCTACGACGACATGAAGAACCGGATCATGAGCGACCTGAAGAAAGTCTTCCGGCCCGAGTTCCTCAACCGGATCGACGAGGTGATCGTCTTCCACAAGCTCGCCAAGGACGAGGTGAAAGAGATCATCGACCTGATGATCAACCGCGTCCGCGTCCAAGTCGCCGAGCACGAACTGCAGCTGGAGCTGACCGACGAGGCGAAGGAACTCCTGGTCGACAAAGGCTGGGACCCCTCGATGGGTGCCCGTCCGCTGCGCCGGGCGATCCAGCGCTACGTCGAGGATCCGCTCGCCGACGAAGTCCTGCGCCAGGGTGAGATGACCCCCGGCTCGACGGTGATGGTCTCCCGCAACTCCGCCGGGGACGAGGAAGACAAACCGCTCGACCTCGAGATCATCGCCCCGAAGAAGCCGAAGGCGACCGAGCCGGAGCGCGAGAAGGTCGGCGTCGGCGCGAAGAAGGACGACGACGGCGAGGACGGGCCCGAGGTCGAGAGCCCCGAGAGCGCCGGCGACGAGTCCTGAGCGGAGTCGCGCAGTGAGAGAGCCGGGCGGGGCCGCGATCGGCACCTGGAGCGGAGGGCGCTACCTCCACTTCGGCGAGAAGATCGAGGAGGAGCGGCTGGAAAAGCTGCTGCGGCCGGGCGGGGGGATCGAGACCGTGCTCACCGCCGATGCCTACGGGCAGGGCGAGGCGGACCAGGTGCTGGGGCGGGCGGTGGAGGGCGTGCCGCGCGAGGGATACAGCTTGATCGGCGCCGTCGGCCACGACTTCTACGAGGGGGAGCGGGAAGGGCCGAAAGGGTTTCCGCGCTTCACCGACCCGCGACTACGTACCGCCGATCAGTATGCGGACTATCTGCGGATGGCGACGGAGAAGAGCCTCGAGCGGATCGGCGTCGACTCCTTCGACCTGCTGCTGCTCCACAACCCCGACCGGATCGGTTATTCGAGTGAGGTCGTCTGGGACGGGATGGCGGCGCTGCGCGAGGCGGGGCTGACGGCGCGGATCGGCGTCGCTCCGGGGCCCGCCAACGGCTTCACGCTCGACATCATCGACTGCCTCGAGCGCTTCGGCGACCGGATCGACTGGGCGATGGTGATCCTCAACCCGCTCGAGCCCTGGCCCGGAGAGCTCTGCCTCGACGCCGCTGCCCGCCACGAGGTCAAGGTGTTGACCCGGGTCGTCGACTACGGCGGTCTCTTCTGGGGCGACGTGCGGCCGGGAATGGAGATGGCCCAGTACGACCACCGCAAGTTCCGCCCCGAAGGATGGATCGAGGCGGGGCAGGAGAAGCTGGAGCGGCTGCGTCCCTTCGCCGAGCGTGCAGAGCTGACGCCGATGCAGCTCGCCTGCCAGTGGAACCTCGGCCATCCGGCTGTCGAAAGCTGCGCCCCAACCCTGATCCAGGAGATCGGCCCCGAGGCGCGCTCGATCGAGGACAAGCGCGCCGAGCTCGCGACGCTCCCTGCCGAGCAGCGGCTCAGCCCCGAGGACGTCGCCGCGATCCGCGCGATCGGCGACAACACCGGCTGCATGGCGCTGAAGGGCGCCAACCCCCAGCACGAGGGCGAGGAGCGGCCCGACCGCTGGCCCCTCACCGAGGACCTCGCCGAGGTCGGTAGTCGCTGGGGCATCGACCCAGGTCGCGACCTGGTCGCAACTCACTAGGCGGCTTGCCGGTAGAGGGTGCCGGTATCCCTCTCCGGAATTGACCTCCCCTCCGCTGCACTCTGGCAGACATCGTTCCGCGAGTCCGCGAAAAACCGTGTACAGCACGACTTTTCGCGGACTCGGTGAATTGCAGGTGCGTGTTGAGGAGGGGTCCGGTCATCCTCTGAGGGAATGTCCGCGAAGCGCGCGATATGCAATCTGGTTCCTGCCTGCCATAGGCAGGCAGCATCTTGCGGAGCAGTCCCGATAGGGACGCGACCCAATTCCCTCAGAGGATGACCGGACCCCTCCGCAGGGGGCGATAGCGTCGCCGCGATGAACCGCAAGTGGTGGACGCTGGCCGGGGCCTGCGCGGGGCTCTTCGTGCTGATGCTGGACTCGACCGTGGTGGCTCTGGCGCTGCCGGAGATCCGCCACGACGTCGGTGCCAGCTCCGAGGGGCTGCAGTGGGTGATGAACGGCTACCTGCTGACGATCGCGGTCCTGGTGGTGACCGCCGGGCGACTCGGCGACATGTTCGGGCGCAAGCGGGTCTTCCTCGCGGGGATGGTCCTCTTTGCCGTCGGCTCGGTGGTCTCCGGCGCCGCCGGCGACCAGGACGCGCTGATCCTCGGCCGGGTGCTGCAGGGCGTCGGGGCTGCGCCGATGCTCTCGCTCTCGCTGGCACTCGTCTGCAACGTCTTCCCCTCCGAGGAGCAGCCGCGGGCGCTGGGGATCTGGGCCGCGGTCTCCGCGGTGGCGCTGGCGGTCGGCCCCCTCGCCGGGGGCCTGCTGATCGAACTCGACTGGCGGGTGATCTTCTGGATGAACCTGCCGGTCCTGGCGCTCGGGGTCGCGATCACCCTCGCCGCGGCGCCGGAGTCGACCGATCCCAACGCCGGCACCCGGATCGACTGGCCCGGCCTCGTCGCGCTCAGCTTCGGCCTCACCGCCGTCGTCCTCGCCCTGGTCCAGGCCCAGTCCTGGTCGACCGGGGCCGTGCTTGCGCTCGCGGCCGCCGGCCTGCTCTGCCTGCTCGCCTTCTGGGCGATCGAGCACCGCGTCCGCGAGCCGATCGTCGAATTCGCCCTCTTCCGCAACGGCCCCTACTTCGGCGCCAGCGCCGCCGCCTTCGCTCTCGTCGGCTCCTACTGGGCGGTGATGTTCTTCCAGCCCCAGTACCTGCAGGACGTGCGCGACCACTCGCCGATCCTCAGCGGCCTGATGATCCTGCCGGTGACGGCGCCGATGGTCTTCGTCTCGCCCTTCTCGGGGCGGCTGATCGGGCGCTTCGGTGCCCGCCGCCTGATGACCGCCGGCATGCTCTGCGGCGTGCTCGGGCTGCTGGTCCTGACCCGGATCGAGGCCGGCAGCCCCTACGGCCTGGTCCTCGCCGGCTACCTGCTGTTCGGGATCGCGCTCGGTCTCGTCTACGCGCCGATGTCGACCGCGGCGATGGCGGCGATGCCCGGCGCGAAGGTCGGGATCGCCTCCGGAGTGCTGGCGATGGACCGGGTCCTCGCCGGCGCCGTAGCCCTCGCCGCCACCGGCGCCGTCTTCCACGCCCTGCTCGCCGACGGCCACTCCTTCGCCGCCTCGATCGCCGACTCGAGCTGGTTCGCGGTCGCCCTCTGCGCCATCGGCACCGCCCTCACCTGGGCTTTCGTCCGAGACCCCAACTCACCACCCAAAGGCGATCCTCGCCACCACATGCACCACAAGCGCTTCCACCTGTAGCTCGCCAAGCGCTGGATCGGGGGATCGGGGGACCCCGGAGGAGCCTCCCCAAATCGCGACGGAGGGGTCCCCCGATCACTCCGCCCACCCACGGATTTGACAAACGCTTATCCGACCTATCAACTCGGATATGCCCAGACCGCATTCCAGAGCCCAATTTGCCATCCTCTAGGGGATGCCTTCTTTGTCTGGGGATGAGCTCCAAGAGCTTTCAGAACGCCAAGATCCCCGACTCCTCAGAGCCCTCGACGTAGTTGCCCCCGGCGGTGCCCTGCGCGAGGGGATCGACAACATCGTCCACTCGCGGACGGGCGGCCTGCTCGTCGTCGGCGACCTCGACGACATCTCCCACCTGCTCTCGGGCGGAATCAAGCTCGACGTCGACTACTCGCCGGCGATGCTCTACCAGGTGGCGAAGATGGACGGCGCCATCGTCCTCAACGGCGAGGCGACGAAGATCGCCTGGGCCAACGTCCAGCTGATGCCGGACCCGACGATCCTCAGCTCGGAGACCGGCACCCGCCACCGCA
>DATEOT010000117.1:0-12856 GCA_035273795.1 Solirubrobacterales bacterium
TGGTCGCCGGCGGCGCCCCGGATGGCGCGCTGGGCGGCGGCGTCGGCGCGCCGGCGGCAGTTGCGGGCTGGGCTCCCTGCCTCTGCTGCTTCTCCTTGCTGCGCCGCTGCTGGATGCGCACGATCAGCAGCAGGAGGAGGATCGCGGCCAGCAGGGCGGCGACGAAGTAGGCGGTGTTGTCGCTGACGTAGTCGCTCGCTTCTTCCGGGAACGAATCAGCGCCTGCCTGCGCGGGTGCCACCATCAGCACCGTGATGATCCCAGCGCAGGCGGCGGGGAGGCTCTTCGGAGTCCGCATCGCCCTGCATCCTTGCATGTGCTTCGGGGTTTTCAACTTCAACGCATCCTTCCCTTGAACTCTCTCTCCACCTCTCTGCGAACGTCGCGGTCGGCGATCTCACGCCGGCGGTCGCGACCCTCCTTGTTTCGCGCCAAAGCCAGCTCCACCTTCGCCCGCGGCCCTTTGAAATAGATCCTGGTTGGGACCAGGGTCAGGCCTTTCTGCGCCGTTTTGCCGATCAGGCGCTCGATCTCCTCCTTGTGGAGGAGCAGTTTGCGCGGCCGCTCGGCCGCGTGCGCGTCGACCGCCGAGTACTCGTAGGGCGGGATATGCAGCTTGCGGAGCCAAACCTCGCCTTCGTCGACCACCGCGTAGGCGTCGGTCATCTGCGCTTTGCCGCTGCGGAGCGCCTTCACCTCGGAGCCGCGCAGGACGATCCCCGCCTCCATCTTCTCGACCCACTCGAATTTATGGCGGGCGCGGCGGTTCGTGACGACATCGCCGGAGGCCGGCTCTCTTTTTTTCTTCTTCTTGCTCATTTGGGCTTGCTCACGAGGGCTCCTCGGCCGGCTCCAGCTCCGCCCGGCCGCGGGGCGGGTCGACTCCCGCTACCCGGACGGATATCGGATCGCCAAGGCTGACCCTGGCCCCCGAGTCGCGGCCGACCAGCGCCACCTCGGCTTTGTCGAGCTGGAAGTACTCCCCCGTCAGCCGCCGCGCCGGCAGCATCCCCTCGTAGACGTCGCCGAGCTCGCCGCGGAAGGAGACGAAGGCGGCGGACCGGATGACCCCGGAGACCTCCCCCTCGAAGACCGCGTCCAGCCCCCGCTCCCCCAGCTCGCGTTCGAGCAGGAAGGCGGCGCAGACGTCGTCGGCGGCGCGCTCGATCTGGGCGGACTCGCGCTCGCGGGCGGAGCAGTCGGCGGCGGCGTCGCGCGCCTCGCCCAGCGACGGCGCCTCCTCCCCCTCCCCCAGCAGCGCCAGCAGCGCCCGGTGGCAGACGAGGTCGGGGTAGCGCCTGATCGGCGAGGTGAAGTGGCAGTAGGCGGAGCTGCCGAGCCCGGCATGGCCGATGTTCCGCTCGCTGTAGTAGGCCTGCTTGAGGGATCGCAGCACGAGCGAGGTATACGCCTCCCGGCCGTGCCCGCGTCGCGCGGCCTCTTTTCGCACCAGGCGGCTGGCCTCGATCGCGGCCCTTCCCGCCTCGCGCGGAGCCAGGCCCTGCCTCAGCGGCGGCGCCGGCACCCCCAGCGCCGCCAGCTGCTCCAGCAGGCGCTCGATCCGGGCCGCGTCGGGCTGAGCGTGGACGCGGTAGATCGCCGGCACCCGCTCGCGCTCGAGCAGCTGGGCCACCTGCTCGTTGTTGAGGATCATCAGCCGCTCGATCAGACGGTGGGCCTCGGTCTGCTCGACTCCGTGGGCGGCGACCACGTTGCCCTCGGCGTCGAACTCGAACTCCGGCTCGAAGGACTCGACGTCGAGGCTGCCGGCGGCGCGGTGCTCGCCGAGCGCGGCGGCGACCTCGCGAGCGGCGACGAGGGGTTCTGCCACCTCGGCGGGTGGACGTGCCCGCCCGGCGAAGATCTCGTCCAGCTGGTCGTAGTCGAGACGGACGTCGGAGCGGATGCGGCTGCGGTAGAAGCGCGTCCTGCGCGGTTCCATTCCGGGCCCCAGCTCGATCTCCGTCGTCACCGCCAGGCGCTCGACGCCAGGAGCGAGGCTGCAGGCTTCGCTCGAGAGCGCGTGCGGGAGCATCGGCTCGACCACGCCCGGCACGTAGGTGCTGTTGCCGCGGCGTCGCGCCTCCTGGTCGAGAAGGGAGCCGGGTTTGACGTGGGCGGCGACGTCGGCGATGTGGATCCAGACCCGGGCCCCGTCACCCTCGCGCTGGGCGGAGACGGCGTCGTCGAAGTCGCGGGCGGTAGCCGGGTCGACGGTGAAGGTCGCGAGCGCCGTCAGGTCGCGCCGGGGGCCGCTTTCGCGCTCCGCCCACTTCGCCGCTTCCCGCGCTTCCCCCTCGATCGTCGGCCGGAAGCCACGGAACCCGAGCTCCTCCCGCAGCATCTCCTCGACCGTCTCCCGCGCCGAGCGCCCCCTCTGCTCGCGAGCTTCGTTTCCACCCTTGGTGCCCCTATAGGGGCTCGAACCCTGGAAACGATCGTCTCGGCCCCGGGAGCGACGGCGACCCTGGGCGTTCGCTCGGCTGCGCTCGCGGCGCCCCCTCCCTCGACCCGGCATCAGGAACCGACCTTTTTGGCCAGCACTTCGAAACCCCGCGCTTCGACCTCGTCGCCCTTCGAGCGCGGGACGTCCTTCACCTTCACGTCGGGGTGGATTCCGCGGCTCTCAGCGAGGTTGACGCCGTTCGGGGTGAAGTACTCGCCCACCGTCAGCTTCAGGGCGCCCCCGTTGGCCAGCGGCTGCTCCTCCTGGAAGACCCCCTTGCCGAAGGAGCGGGTGCCGACGACCGCGGCGTCGCCGTTGTCGGCCAGCGCCGCGGTGAGGATCTCCGCCGCCGAGGCGGTGCCGCGGTCGATCAGGACGACCAGCGGCAGCGAGGTGATCCGGCCATCTCCGGTCTCGTGGGTGCTCTCCCCCTGGCTTCGCGACTCGGTGGTGACGACCACCTCGCCCTCCGGCAGGAACAGGCTCGCGCTCCGCACCGCCTCGCCGAGCAGGCCGCCGGGGTTGTGGCGGAGGTCGAGAACGATCCCCTCGGCCCCTTCCTCCTGCACCTTTTCCACCGCCCGGCCCAGCTGCGCATGGGCCTCTTCGCTGAAGGTGAGCAGGCGGACGTAGCCGAGCTGGGTCCCGTTGACCCTCTCGATCCTGCTGCTGACGTTGGGCAGCGTCACCTCGGCCCGGACCAGGGTCAGCTCGCGCACTTTGCCGGTCTTGCCGTCCCGTACCCCGATCGCCACCTCAGTCCCTTCCGGCCCCTTGATCTTCTTCGTCGCCTCGGTGCTGTTGACGCCGGCGATCGACTCGCCTTCGACCGAGACGACGGTGTCGCCGACCTCGATCCCGGCCTCGGCCGCAGGGGAGCGGGGAAAGACCTCCGCGACCCGCAGGCCGCGCTTGACCTCGACCACCGAGAGCCCGATCCCGGAGAAGCGCCCTTCGATCTGCTGGTTGAAGCTTTCGAGGCTTTCCGGCGAGAAGTATTCGGTGAAGCGATCGTCGTGGCGCCTGCGCAGCTCCCTCACCATCCCCTGCAGCGAGGCGTTGCCGAGCTCCTTCTCCCCCACCGGCCGGTAGTAGCTGTCTTCGATCGCTTCCGCCGCTTCGCCCACCAGGCCCGCGGGTTCCTCGACGAAGACGTCGCGCAGCGGCTCCGGCAGCACCTGCGGATGCCCACCGAGCCAGAGACCGGCGGCCAGCACGGCCACCAGCACCACGGCGAAGGCCAAGGCCCTCGGCGCTCTCACGCCGGCCTCAGACCTTGAGGAAGCGACGCAGCGTGATGCCCGACCCGATCGTCGAGACGAGGATCGAGGCGGCGAAGAGGATGCCGACCAGAGCCGGGAAGGCCAGGGTCGAGTTGTCCTGCGCCGCCAGGACGCCGATCGAATCGCTGAGGGGGTCGACGACGGTGATCTTGCCCAGCCACAGGATCAGTATGGCCAGCAGGCCGCCGACGAAACCGACGACCACGCCCTCGATCATGAACGGCCAGCGGATGAACCAACGGGTAGCGCCGACCAGCCGCATCACCTCGACCTCGCGGCGACGCGTGTAGATCGAGAGCCGGATCGTGTTGCCGATCAGCATCAGCGAAGCCAGAACCAGGAGCGCGGTGATCACCGTCAGCACGATCTTCAGCGCGCCCGTCACCTCCTCGATCTTGGCCGAGGACTCGGTGCGGTCGAACGGGTGGCTGATGATCGGCGAGATCGCTTTGCCCTGGGGACCGTTCGGGTAGACCGCCTCGCGGATCCCAGGCAGGTTGGCGGCGTCGTCGGCCTTGACTTCGAAGCTGGCGGGCAGCGGGTTGGTGTGCAGCTGTTCGACGATCGTGTCGTCCTTGAGGTCCTTTTTCAGCGTCGCCAGCGCGTCAGCCTTGCTGATGAAGGTGACTTCGGCGACGTGCGGAATGCCTTCGAGCTGGCTCCGCAGCTCGGCGATTTCGGCTTTGGTCGCGTCGTCGTAGAGCGCGTACTGGACGTTGAGCTGGTCGCGGACTTCCTCGCTCTTGCCCTGTGCGGTCTGGAAGATCGGGATCAGCATCCCGAGCAGGACGACGGTGACGACCGTGGTCACGATCGCCGCCAGGCTCGGGGCGCCATTGCGCTTCAGCGCACGGAGAGCCTCCTGGAAGAAGAAAGCTAGTCGGCCCATTTCCTCAGCTCAGCGCGTCGTGGTCGGAGTGGCCGTTGGTGCGGGGCTCGCCTTCGGTGCCGACGCCCATCTCGGCCCGCATCCGCAGTCCGAATTCGGTCGTCGACTCCTCGGTGTAGCCGCCGGAGACCTCGTCGCGGACGACGCGGCCCTCGTAGAGCTCGATCACGCGCCGGCGCATGTTGTCGACCATCTCGCGGTCGTGGGTGACGACGACGACGGTCGTACCGGCCTTGTTGATCCGGTAGAGCAGCTGCATGATCCCGATCGAGGTGACCGGGTCGAGGTTGCCGCTCGGCTCGTCCGCCAGCAGGAGCGGCGGGTGGTTGACGAAGGCGCGGGCGACGGAGACGCGCTGCTGCTCGCCGCCGGAGAGCTCGTCGGGATAGCTGTGGAGCTTGGTCGAGAGCCCGACCAGGCGCAGCGTCTGCGGCACCTGCTCGCGGATTTCGGCGCGGCTGGCGCCGATCACCTGCAGGGCGTAGGCGACGTTGTCGTAGACGGTCCGGTCGGGGAGGAGCTTGAAGTCCTGGAAGACGGTGCCGATGTTGCGCCGCAGCTGCGGGATTTTCTTCTCCGGCAGCTTGCCGATGTCGCGACCGGCGATCTTGACCGAGCCTTCCGTCGCGGCCAGCTCGCGGATCAGCGTCTTGATCAGCGTCGACTTGCCGCAGCCGGTGGGACCGACGAGGAAGACGAACTCGCCGCGGCCGATCGAGAGGTTGACCCGGTCGAGCGCCATGTGGCCGCCCGGGTAAACCTTGGTCACGTCGTTCAGCTCGATGATCGGCGCACGCCGCCCACGGGGGCGTCGCGGCTCTTCAGGGCCCTGGTTTTTCTTCTTCGATCGGCGCATGCGTGGGTGCCTTCTGCAAGTACAGGGTGGCTCCTCCGCCACCTCGACCCTGCAAGAACGCACCCACGCAGGCGATCTTTCAATCGTCGCTCAGGTCACACGACCCGGAACGGCGTCTGCATTTCTTCGCTGTGGGCCCGCAATGTGCTTTCCCCGGCGTATTCGCCATTCGCGAAGGCGCCCGCGACAGGGCAGTTCGGTCCCAGTTCGTAGGAGAAGCCTTCGATGTTGAATTCGATGTCCACGTGCCCGGCCATTGTTGTGTCGATGTAGGTGACTTCGCCGAGGCCGAGCTGTTCCGGCACTTTCATCACGCACTGCACCACTCCCCCGATTGTGACCCCGAAGGTGAATTTGCCGCCGCCGGGACAGATCAGGTCCAAGGAGCCTTCGACCGTGTCCATGGCGAGTGTGGCGCCGGCGTTGAAGCGGAAGTCGCAGCCGTTGTTGACGACGTCAACCGGGTTGCCGGCGATCATGCAGTTCTGGAATTCCGGCGTCAGTGTCAGTTCTTCGGAGGCTTCGGTCAGTTCGCCTTCGAGACCCAGACCGCAGGCCATGACTCCCAGTTCCGTCGTTATTTCATGCGGGCCGTTGATCTGCTGGCCTGTGATCGTGGCCGGGAACACCCCGGTCTCGAATTCCCCCGCCTGCGCCGCGGGCGCCGAGAGAGCACCGACGGCGAGCAGCGCGAGCACGGCCAAGCCGATCGCCTTGAGTTTGCGAGCATTCTTCATCAATTCCTCTCAGTTGCTGGTCCCCCGCCCCTCATAGGCTTAGCGCAACCAGGAGTTTTAATCAAGAAATACTTTGCAAACAACTCGCGCTGGCGGCAGCGCTAGCCGATCGCCACCATGCGCTCGATCGGGATCCGCGCGCGCTCGGCTATCGCCGGCGGGACGCTGACCTCGAACTTCATCTCTCGCAGGCTGTCGCGCAGCTTCGGCAGCGTGATCATCTTCATGTATTTGCAGGTCGCCATCCGGTTGGCCTCGATCAGGTTCGCCCGCGGCGCCGCCTGCTGCAGCGGGTAGAGCATCCCGTTCTCGGTGGCGACGATGAACTCCCCGTCGGGGTGGTCTTCGACGTGCTTCTGCATCCCGGAGGTGGAGAGCATGTGGACGCCCTCGGCGTCGATGTCGCCGGAGGCGACGTACTCCATCGCCTGGGTCGAGCAGCCGCACTCGGGATGGATCAGGAACTCGGCGTTGGGGTGCTCCTCGCGGGTGCGGACGATGTCGAGCGGCTTGATCCCGGCGTGGACGTGGCACTCGCCGTCCCAGATGTGGAAGCCGCCGCGGCGCTCCGGTTCTTCGACCAGGCCGGTCTCGCGCTCGACGAAGGCGCCGAGCCACATGTCCGGCCCGAAGAGGATCTCGGTGTCCGGCCCGTGCTCGCCCCAGATGTGGCGCACGACGTCGACCGCGTTGGAGGAGGTGACGCAGTAGTCGGTCTCGGCCTTCACCTCGGCGGAGGTGTTGACGTACATGACCACCAGCGCCCCGGGGTGCTGGGCCTTCCAGGCCCGTAGCTGGTCGGCGGTGATCGAGTCGGCGAGCGAGCAGCCGGCGTCGAGGTCGGGGATCAGGACGGTCTTCCGCGGAGAGAGGATCGAGGCGGTCTCGGCCATGAAGTGGACGCCGCAGAAGGCGATCACCTCGGCGTCGGTCTCCGCCGCCTGGCGCGAGAGGCCGAGCGAGTCGCCGCGGTAGTTGGCGACGTCCTGGATCTCCGGCAGCTCGTAGTTGTGGGCGAGGATGACCGCGTTTCGCTCCTGCGCGAGCGCGCGAACCTCATCGCTGATCTCAGCGACCTCCGCCGAGCTCAGCTCCGGCGCGAAATTGGGTTGGATCGTCGGGAGCTCCTGCATGAGCCCTTCCTTTCCTGATGTTCGCCGGCGGGACTGGGTCCGGACCGGTCGAATGACGTTCCAGAATTCTAGCTGACGGGATCGTCCCTCTAGCCTTCTCCGCATGCCAGAGCTGCCAGAGGTCGAGATCGCCGTCCGCCGCCTCGACACCGCCCTCGCCGGAAGCGAGGTGGAATCCGCCTTCGCGCCGGGGATGAACGTGATGAAGACCTTCGATCCGCCCCTGGAGTCGTTGGCGGGCCGCGAGCTGACCGGGGCACGGCGGATCGGCAAGATGCCGGTGGTCGAGTTCGGCGACCTGGCCCTGCTGATCCACCTGATGTCGGCGGGAAGGCTGCGGATCCACGAGAAACGAGCCTCGCTGCGCGACAAAGCCTCGCGGGTGCTGATCCGGCTCGGCGACGGGCGCGAGCTGCGCCTGCGCGAGATGGGGACGAAGCAGCGAGCCTGGGCGAAGCTGCTGCCGGCGAACGCGGTGGCCGAGGACGAGATGGTCGCCAGCCTCGGCCCCGAGGCTTGGCCCCCTCCCCCGCTCGAGGAGTTCGCGGCGGCGATCGACAAGCCGCGCCACCTGCACCCGCTCCTCCGCCACCAGAAAGACATCGCCGGCATCGGCCGCTCCTGGGTCGACGAGATCCTCTGGGAGGCAAAGCTCTCCCCCTTCAAGAAAGGCTCCGAGCTAGCCCCTGAAGAGATCGAGCGCCTACACGCAGCTCTCCAAGTCCTCGGCGACGCAATCGACCACTACGAGGAAACCATCGGTCCTGACCCGCCAGACAAAATCCCGAAGCCGCTCAAAATCCATAAGCACGAGGGCGAGCCCTGCCCCCGCTGCGGCACCACGTTAGAGGCCGTCTTCTTCTCAGAGCACCAGACGAACTACTGCCCCGAGGAGCAAACGGGCGGCCGCGTCCTCAAAGACCGTCGCCTCTCGAAACTCTTGAAGTAGAGAGCGTGTCGCGAGACCCGGGAGAGGGGTTCGCCGGACCCTCCCCGCTGTTGTCCGCCGAACCCCTCTCCCGAGTCTCCCAGCTACGCCAGCTCCAACAGCATCGAGAAATCGAGGGTGGGCGCTGAGTGCGTCAGAGCCCCAATGGAGATGAACTCGACGCCGGTCTCAGCCACCTCGCGGACGTTCTCGAGATTGATGCCGCCCGACGCCTCCAGGGAGACGCCGTCAGGACCGCCGGCGTTCTCGTCGCGCAAGGCGACCGCTTCCTTCATCGAGGCCGGGCTCATGTTGTCGAGCAGCAGCCGGTCGACGCCGGTCCCCAGCGCGTAGGCGGCCTCGTCGAGGTTGCGCACCTCGACCTCGATCGCCTTCTCCGACTGGGCGTTGCGGGCGGCGTAGACCGCCTTCGCCAAACCGCCGGCGGCGGCGACGTGGTTCTCCTTGATCAGGATCGCGTCGTAGAGGCCCATGCGGTGGTTGATGCCGCCGCCGGCCATCACCGCGGCCTTCTCGAGGATGCGCAGCCCCGGGGTCGTCTTGCGGGTGTCGAGGATCGTGGCGCCGGTGCCGACGACCGCCTCGGCGTAGCGGGCGGTCAGCGTGGCGATGCCGGAGAGGTGGCCGAGGAAGTTGATCGCGGTCCGCTCGGCGGCAAGCAGAGCGCGGGCGCTTCCGCTGGCGAGCAGCACGTCGGCGGGGACGTCCTCGCGCCACTGGCCCTCGACGACGACGTTGTCGATGTCCTCCACCCCGCACTGGCGCATCGCCTCGGCGACGACCGCGAGGCCGTAGACGACACCGGGCTGTTTCTGCGCGATCCGCGCCCGCCCCCGCGCGTCCTCGGGCACCGTCGCCTCGGAGGTGATGTCGCCCTCGCCGAGATCCTCGGCCAAGGCGCGACCCACAACCTCCTCGATTTCCTCCGCCAGCTCGATCATCGGCGCAGCCTATATCTCACATTCTGGGGCCCGGACACGTTTAATCCCACAGAGTGACCGCACTGCCACCGTTCCAAACCGTCCTGGACGAGCATTCCGCCGCCGTGATGGCGATCTTGCGCGGGGCCGTCGGCAAGGACGGCGCCGAAGACTGCTTCCAGGAGACCTTCCTGGCGGCCATGCGCGCCTACCCGAAGCTCGCCGACGCCCGCAACCTGCGCGGCTGGCTGCTGACGATCGCCCACCGCAAGGCGATCGACCACCACCGCGCCAAGGGGCGCCGACCGATCCCGGTCGCCGAGGTGCCGGAGGCGGCGGAGCAGAACGGGCTGCCGGAACCCGACGAGCGGCTCTGGGCCGCGGTCGGGGCGCTGCCGCAGAAGCAACGGGCCGCGGTCGCGCTCCGCTACGGCAGCGACCTCCCCCACGCGGAGATCGCCGCCGCGCTGGGGTGTTCGCCGGAGGCCGCGCGGCGAAGCCTGCACGAGGGACTGAAGCGACTCAGGAAGGAGCTGGCATGAGCACCACGATCGACGACGCCATCGACAGGTTCACCGCCCGGGCGGCCGAGGAGGGCCTCCTCGACGTCGCCTACGCCACCACCGACTCCCCCTTCGGCCCGCTGCTGCTGGCCAAGACCCGGCGGGGCCTGGTCCGGGTGGGGCTGCCGAACCAGGACCGGGACGAGCTGCTCGTCGACCTCTCCGCCCGCGTCTCTCCCCGCGTGCTCGAGGCCCCGCCCGAGTTGGACGAGGTCCGTCGCGAGATCGACCTCTACTTCGCGGGCAAGCTCGACCGCTTCGACCTGCCGCTCGACTGGCGCCTCAGCGGCGGCTTCCGCCAGCGCGTGCTGCGGGCGATCAACCGCATCCCCTACGGCCAGACCCGCAGCTACACCGAGATGGCGCGGAAAGCAGGAAACGAGCGCGCCGTCCGCGCCGCCGGCAGCGCCTGCGGCAGCAACCCGATCCCGCTCGTCGTCCCCTGCCACCGCGTCCTGCGGACCGGCGGCGCCCTCGGCGGCTACGGCGGCGGGCTGCCGATGAAGCAGGGGCTGCTGGAGCTCGAGGGGGTCCTGGACGAAAGGTCCAGCTCCTAAAGGGAAGCGGCAGCGACTCCGATCCAAGGAGTCATGCGAAAACTTCCCCTCCTCCTCGCGCTGCTCCTCCTCTCCGTCCTCCTGGCCGCCGCCTCGGCACAGGCCTCCCCCCTGGCCGTGCCCACCGCGGCTCAGCCGTTCGCCGCGATCGGCGACGACGAAGCCGAAGCCGAAGGGGACGAAGCCGAGGAAGAAGCAGAAGAGTGCGTGATCGAAGACGAGGAAGACGTGCAGCTCTGCGCCGAAATCGCCCAGGAAGCGAGGGAAGAGGCAGAAGAAAAGAAGCGGGAAGAGCAGTGCGTCCTCGACAGCGCCAAGGCCGCCGTCACGGTCAACCCCGGCAAGCGCCGCCTCCGTCTCACCGTTCACTACAGGACCCTGAAGCCGGCCGCCGTCGACGTCGAGGCGAGCCTCCAGGGCCCGAAAGGCGCCGTGCGTCTCGGCACCGAGCACGCCCGCTTCCGCCGCAGCGGGGTCTACCGCGACACGTTCACGCTGCCCGAGAAGCAGATGAAGAAGGCGCTGGCAGCTCGCGATTTCACGGTGGAGCTGCACGTGGTCGATGCGCCCTCCACCTGCGACGTCGAGCTCACGCGAGCGTCTCCCCGAGCCAGGCGCTAGCTTCGCGCAGATGCGCAGGGTCGATCTGATGGCCCAGCTCGGACTCGCGGTAGGTGACGTCGAGGCCGCCGGCCTCGAGCAGCTCGCGAGCGCGCTCGGCGAACTCGATGCCGATGATCGGGTCGTTGCGGCCGTGGCTGACGAAGGCGCGGGTCTCGGCTCGATCCCCGAATGAGGCCTCCCAGCCCTCGACCGTCGGCACGAAGCCGCTGAAGGCGAGGATCCCGGCGATTGCGGGGCGGTCGGCGCCAAGTCCCATCGCGTAGCTCATCACCGCCCCCATCGAGAAGCCGGCGAGGACCGTTCGCTCCGGCCCCACACCCGACTCCTCCCAGAGCCCGTCGTGCAACTCGGCCAGCGCGGAGCGCGCGGCTTGGAAGGTCTCGCGGTCGGGGTAACCGACCCGCGGCACGACGTACCAGTGGTAGCCCGGCGAACCCGGCAGGGTCAGGGGCGCCCGCGGCGTCACCACCCGCAGCCGCCGCTGCGGATCGAGCAGGTCGGCGAGCCCGATCAGGTCCCGCTCGCTGGTGCCGCGGCCGTGGTGGAGGACCATCAGCCCCTGCGGCTCCCCCGCCGCCGCCCGTTCCAGGTGGAAGAGCGACGCCATCTCTAGTTCGCCGAGGCCGCCGCGGTCTTGTTCAGGTAGTCGCGGACGAACTCGTCGATGTCGCCGTCGAGCACCCGCTGCACGTCGCCTACCTCGTGCTCGGTGCGGTGGTCCTTGACCATCGTGTACGGGTGCAGCACGTAGCTGCGGATCTGCGAGCCCCAGGCGACGTCTTTGACCTCTCCACGCGCCCTGGCCAGCTCTTCGGAGCGTTTGCGCTCCTCCAGCTCGATCAGCTTCGAGCGCAGCAGCTGCATCGCCACCGCCCTGTTCTGCAACTGCGAGCGCTCGTTCTGGCACTGGACGACGACGCCGGTCGGGATGTGGGTGATGCGCACCGCGGAGTCGGTCTTGTTGACGTGCTGGCCGCCGGCGCCGGAGGCACGGTAGGTGTCGACCCGCAGATCGGCGTCGTCGATCTCGACCTCGACGCTGTCTTCGACAACCGGGCCGATGTCGACCTGAGCGAAGCTCGTATGGCGGCGAGCAGAGGAATCGAAGGGCGAGATCCGCACCAGCCGGTGGACGCCGCGCTCGGCGGCGAAGAGGCCGTAGACGTTCTCGCCACGGGCGATGAAGGTCGCCGACTTGAGTCCGGCCTCCTCCCCCGGCGAGGCCTCGACCATCTCCACCGCGAAGCCCCGTCGTTCGGCCCAGCGCAGGTACATCCGCAGCAGGATCTCGGCCCAGTCCTGGGAATCGGTCCCCCCGGCCCCGGCATGGACGGTGACGACGGCGTCGCCCGCGTCGTACTCGCCGCTGAACAGGCGCGCCTCCTCCAGCTCCGCCAGCCGCCGCTCGGCCGACCCCAGCTGCGAGGCCAGCTCGGCCGCCATCTCCTCGTCTTCGGCGGCCATCTCGGCCAGGTCGTCGAGGTCGGCGACGTCGCTCTCCAGCCCGCGGAACATCTCCAGCCGCCGCTGCGCCCGCGCGTGGGCGGCCGAGGTCTTGGCTGCGGCATTCTGGTCGTCCCAGAAGCCCGGCTTGCCCATCTCCTCCTCGAGCCGAGCGGCTTCGGCCTCTAGCGCAGCTGGGTCAAAGGTAGTCCGAGAGCAGGGACAGCTGCTCGCGGACAGCGGCCAGACGAAGCGCTATGGGTTGGCTCTGCGCGGTATCGGCCATGAGACACAGGTTATTGACACAAACCTTTCCCGGTAGGGAGGGATGGGTATTCCCTTCCCTCCCTGGGATTTTCGCCGTTAACTCAGCAGCTCTCGCCAACGGGCACTGCGAAAATCAGGACGCCGGTCGGGAAGGGAACACCCATCCCTCCTAGCGACAGCTGGCGAACT
>DATEOT010000118.1:0-11249 GCA_035273795.1 Solirubrobacterales bacterium
CGTCCTTTTTCGCCCCATGGGGCGAAAAAGGACGAACGCCGCGTCTGGAGTTAGGCGGCGCGGGTGGTGGCGGGGCGATCCGTCCGCCGGGCGGCGGGGTCGCTGGCCGCGTAGGCGCCGACACCGAGGACGCCGAGGATCAGGTGGAGGATGTTGTCCTCGGTGTTGATCGGGACGAATCCGAGGATCGCCTCGCCGCTGCCGATGATGAAGCCCCAGATCGCGACGACGATGTAGACGACGCCGAAGACGAGGGCGTAGGTGCGGGAGGCGGCGGGGCCGGAGGCGAAGGCGAGCAGGCCGAGGACGCCGCTGGCGACGTGGATGAGGTTGTGCCAGCCATTGACGTCGAGGATGCCGAGCACCGCGTCGACGTTGCCGGGACTGCCGAAGGCGGCGCTGTAGAAGAAGCCGATGATGCCGGCGACCAGCAGCACTGCACCGATCAGAACGGCATAGAGACTGGCGGGGGTGGAATCGCGATAGGTGTCGTCACGCATTTTCAGCTCCTCCTTGGACAGCTGGTTGGACGAGAACTCCTACGTAGAGCTACCCCGGCCGGATCACCTCAATCACTCGGGAAGCCCGAACCGGCGGTAGGCCGACTCGCGTCCTTCCTGGCTGGCGCCGTAGGCGGGGCCGCGCAGCTTGTTGAGCAGACCCGCCAGCTCCAGGCCGCCGCCGGTGTTGGTCGGGTCGAGGTGAAGTCGCTCGGTCAGCTCCGGCGGCAGCCGCCCGCCGAGCGTGAGCCGCGCCACCGGCCGCCACTCGCCGACGAGCCCGGCGATCGACAGCTCGAACTCCAGCTCGCCGCGCTCACGCGAGCGCAGGTCCCCCAGCTTCGGCCCGGGCCGGCTCGCCAGACCCCGTGCCCCGATCACCACCTTTTCGCCCCCCACCCGATAGGGGAGGAGCGTCGAATAAGGCAGGTCGCAGAAGCCGCGTGCGGGCAGCAGCGCATGGCGACCGACCGGGGGCAGCGCCGAGGTGACCAGCAGGAAGTCCTGGTGCTTCCCGCTGCCGTAAGCGTCCGGAATCCGCAGCGCCAGGCCGTACGGCTCGGGCAGCCACTCCGGCAGGCCCAATGACCTCGAGAGCCGGACCTGCGCCTCCGCCTCGCGTTCGAGGACGGGCACCCCGAGGTCACCGTTGCCCAGAGGCGTCAGCTGCCCGGAGAACCCCGCCCCGAAGGGGTGAAAGCCGCGCTTGCGGCGCAGGCGCGAGAGCGTTCGGTACGGATTCACCCCGACCGGTTACCCGGACCTCCCGGAGCGAAAGCTCAGGAGCCGAGCCGGCCGTGGTCGGACTGGTAGTGCTGGAGCGTGTCGTCGGTCGAGTCGCCGCGCAGCCGCAGGCGCGCCCGCAGCGTCCCGGCGAAGTCGTCGATCGTCTCCCGCAGGATGCCCGCCCGCACCCGCAGCGAGAGCGGTCGCCCCTCCTCCCCCGCCTCGTCGGCGAGGTCGCTGAGGAACGGCAGCAACCCCGCCAGCGCCCGCTCCTCGTCCTCGGTGCGGAAGTAGTGGGTGATCGGGAAGTGGATGACGTCGCGGCGGACGCGGATCAGCTGCTCGGCGAACGCGGCAAGCAGCGACTCCAGCAGCTCCGGGTCGGCATCGGCCAGCTTCTCTCCCAACCGCTCCTCGGCCTCCTTCGCCAGGTGGACCTCGTGGGCGAGGGAGTCGCGGCGGGAGATCGCGCCGTAGATCGAGATCAGCCAGGAGATGCTGGCGGTCAACAGGCCGAGCCCGAACATCGTCTCCACCGGCCCCAGCAACCGCAGCCCGGAAGACGCCGGAGAGATGTCGCCGTAGCCGAGGCTGGTGAGGTTGACCAGGGAGACGTAGAGCGCGTCGGAGAAGCCGGAGTGCTGCTCGGGGTCGAGGCCGGGGTCGAAGGTGAAGCCTTCGGGCAGGTGCGGCATGAAGATCAGCGCCCAGCCGACCGCCAGCAGCGTCGCCCAGGTCGCCACCACCGCCGCGTAGCCGATCGGTCCCGCCAGCAGACCGACCGTGCCCTTGCTGCCCGGCACCCGCCGCGCGACCCCGGCGACCCCCAGCACCACGCGCCGGGCGATGATCCCGCGGCCGACCGGGTGGAAGAGGACGTCGAAAATGTCGCGCAGCGCGATCGCGATCAGGGCGATTCCCAGCAGAGTCCAGACGACGTCCATGAGGTGGAAGCTAGTCGCAACCAGGAACAGAGTCGTTTATCAATAAAAGTTGAGCGTTGAACCCCATTCGTACCTCGCTAGGATCACGCTCTGTGCCGGGGGGCGAAAACAAGCGCTGGAACATCGACTTCCTCGCGAACCGCCCCCGCAAAGAGGTGGATGCGCAGGCGCAGCAGTTGCGGGAGGCGGAGAACGTCATCTCCAGTTACTCCAAGGCCTCCGACTTCCTCGCGGAGGCCCTCCAGAATGGCGCGGACGCCATCGATGCTCGGCGAGCCCGCGCAGGCGAAGGCGAGGAGACGGTCGCGCGGATCCACATCGAGTTCGATCGTGCGGCCCGTCGTTTCAGTGTGCTCGACACCGGCACCGGGATGTCGCGCCCCGATCTGGAGATCGTCCTCACTCCCAACGTGACGCTGAAGTCGGGGCCGCAACGCCGGGCAGCGACGAGCCGGTCGCGCGGCCACAAGGGAGTCGGCCTCAGCTTTCTCGCCCTGGCGGCAAACGACCTGCGAATCCAGACCTGCGACGGCACCGCACGCCATGACGTCGTCGTCAAGGGAGGCGAGCGCTGGGCGCATGGCGGCGGGCAGACCGACAAACCGATCGGGCGGGCCGTAACCAACCCTCCCGACGAGCTTCTCGGCTCGTCGACGTACACCCTGATAACCGTCGCCGACGCCGACTTCGCCTACTTCGACGCCGACCTCTACGAGCTGGGGTGCGAGCAGCTGATCTGGCTGCTGCGGACTCAGACGGCGGTCGGAAATACGGGCACCCTCTTCGGCGAGCAGTTCGGCGCCCCCCTCCCGCCCGAGGAAAACATCGAGGTGACCCTGGATTACGTCGCCCCGAGCGGCAGGCGGGACGAGTCGATCTCGGTGGACTACAGCTACGCGACTCCCGAGGAGCTGGTGCCGGCGAACCGGGTGGTGGGCATCGAGGAGCTCGAAGACCTCGATGCCGACGAGCGAGCTCGCAAGGTTCGAGGCGCGGCGGTCCGCTATGTCGACGTCGTCCAATCTGACAGCGGCCGCGACGTCAAGGTCTACTTCTTCGCGATCGACGGCCGCGACATGAACAAGATCGCCAAGGAACGGCGCCAGGAGGGAGAGTTCTTCCCCCGCGAGTGGCAGGGTTACTACGTCGCCACCCTCGGGATGCCGACGGGGGTCGAGTTCAGGCCGGACGTGATTCAGCCCCGCACCTACGAGCGGCGGATGTTCGCCCTCCTGCAGGACGACGCGCTGAAACTCGACCTGGGGCGGAAGACGCTTGCCGGCCGCCAGAAGTCAAAGCTCAAAAGCGTGGTCAGGAACGCGTGGCAGTCACGCCTGGTCAACGTGGTCCCCCACCTGCAACCCCTCGCTCAACCAGCCGACGACGCACTCTTTCGAGCGCTGGTGGAGAGAGCCGCCAGCAGACCGGACCTGAACGTCGACGTTCCGTACGCGAAGGCCCCGCAGGAGGAACTGGGAGTGCTGGCGCTCTTCCATGAGCTCTTGGGCCACGGCAACGGGTACCTGCCACCGCTGCGAACGCTGCACACCGGCCTCTTCACCGACACCACCGACTCGATCCTCCTCCCGGTGGACGGCGGCCCCGAGGAGGCGCTGCACGTGCTCTTCGGAACCCACCTCGGCAGCATCATGGGTGACCTCGAGCGGGAGGACGGCTCAGCCGCGAGCGCCGATCTCGCCGTCGTCTGGGACGCCGATGCAAAGTACCTCGGCAAGCGCGCTGTCGAGGTGGAAAGGGTCGAGGGCGACAACCCCCACGGCGCGACGCACCTTCTGCAGCTGCATGGGGCGGGAGGGCTCGAAGACCTTCAGGTGATCGCCCTCCGGACCCTGATCGAGGAGCAGGCGTGAGCACGCCTCCGGACAAACACGCAGAGCGGTATGTGTTCCAACGCTGGGGGGAGCTCTGCGCAGCCAACGGACCGTGGTGGACGCGCGCTACCGAGGTTGGGGTCCGCCTCAGGCTCGACGAGCTGCACGACCTCTCCAAGGCCGCTGGGGAGGGCGCCGTCCGGCTCAACACGGTGGTCGAGAAGCTGTTCAAGGAGGCCAAGGGGCTGCTTATTCCAGGGGAGGAGCAGGACCCCTACGTGGCGGATCGTTTCCCCGAGATCGCCGACCAGGCAAGCTCGCTTGAGCACGTCTCCCTGGCTTCGTTCGTAGCGGGGGGCCTCGGGCCCGGGATCTTCAAGTCGTGCCTCGACAATCTGGAGGGGCCGGAGTACGTGCAGGGTTTGGCCGCACACCTAGGGAAGACGGTGGAATCCGCCGGCCACACCCAAGACGACTTTCGCGCCCTCGACAAGGTTGTTTGCCGGCTTGACGCGGAGCTGGTCTACGACGGCCATTCCCGCAGCTGGCGGAACACCGTCCTCGAGGAAGCCAAGAAGAAGCACGAAGAAGAGGGAGCAGCGCTCCACGAGGCGATCGAGGACGCGCTTAAGGCCCATCACCACGGCGTCAAGCGCGAGTTCGAGGTCCTGATCCCGATCACCAGCCTGTCGACCATGGCGAACATCGGGCGGCTGAAGGGCATCGAGGTCAATCCGGCAATCGAGATGGTCCGGGACTGGGACCCCGATGACGCCGACGCGGTGATGCAGCTGATCGGGTCCTCCAAAGCGGTATCTCACTTTTCGGCCGTGGGGGCGCCTGACGCCGAGGCCGCCGTGCGGCTCGCGGACAAGCAGATCCGCAGTGCGATCGGCGCCTGGCGGTTGATGGAGCGCGAAGTCAAAAACCCAGAGCAGGCGATCGTCTACGACCCGCGCGCCAGCGAAACCTTCGTCCTGCCGCTGCCAAGCGAGCCGCTCGAGGTGCGGCCGGCGGGAGTGGAGCAGTGGCAGGCCGAAGACGACGATCGGAGCAGGCGGCTGAGCGACGCCCTCGACCAGCTGGCCCAGGCCCGCACCGCTCCCCCCCAGACGGCGTTCGTCGACCTCTGGACCGCAGCGGACGCTCTATACGGCGGGATTGCGACGGACCCGGGCTGGCACGCCGGGGACGTGATGGCCGGACTCGCTCAGTTCGTCTACGTGCGGGACGTCCACCTGTGGCTTGCAGCATGCGCCGAGCAAGCGGGGCTGGGAGCGCCGGCCGAAGGGGACGAGGTCGCCTGGATCGTTCAGCAGATCACCTCCAACACCAATAATCTCGAAGCCGCCCTGGCTGGAGCGGGTGACGCGGTTGCCTGGTCCCGGTTCAAAGTGATGACGGGCTGGGACGGGGGTTGGGGCCTGCGCAAAGATCTCGACCGGCTGGCAAAGCGTCTCGTCTCCGTCTGTGACCGGGCCTATCTGATCCGCAACTTCGCGGTCCACCGCGCCGAGGTCAGGGGCCCCGCACTCGAGATCGTGCTGCCGGCCTTCGCGGGACTGGTCGCCGCCGCGGTTGGGCACTCGCTGTCGGCGCAGGCCGAAGACACGCTGACGGAGGCGTTGGCAGCCGGGCTGAAGGCGCGCAGCGTCGCCTATGACTTCAAGAATCAGCGCAGCTCAGCTCCGCAGGGGCTGCAGCCGATGCTCAGCTGGACCTAACCCTCCAGCCACAGGATCTCACCGAGTCCTCCTAGCTAGCTAGGAGGAGAGGCCTCGGCGAAGCGAACGACGTCGTGGTATCTCGGCAAGACGTCCGCAGCGTGCCGCAGCTGCTGCTCGATCTCCCTCCTGCCCCACCAGTCCACGACCTGGAACCTCTCGCGCTGCCGCAGCGCCATCAGGCGGTCGACCAGCGGCGCCGACAGACGGTCGGCCACCGCCAGGAAGTAGCCCTGCGCCTGGTGCTCTTCGACCGTGTCCACGATCGCCGGAACGTCCGTCGCGTTGACCGGCCGCGCCGCCGCCTTGCACTGCACGATCACCGGGACGCGAAGCTGGGGAGAGGTTTCTTCCGGCAGCTCCTCGGCCTCGGTGACGGTCACCCACTCGGCCACGAAGTCCCGTCCGCGGTCGCGCTCGGAAGTCGCCCCGACCTGACGGATCCAGGCCACGTGTCCCGCCCGTTCCAGTAGCTCTCCCACCAGCTCCTCGAAGCGGTCGGGAGCGATTTGCTCGGCCCATTCGAACTCCTGTTCCGCGCCGAAGAAAGCGAGCTCCTTTCGCACCCGATGCTGGGCCTGCTCCCAGCCGGCGCGGAACGCGTCCTGGCCACAGTCGGCGGGCAACGCGAGCAAATGGAAGCGGCCGCTGGCGACCAACCGGTCCTCCAGTGGAAAGAAATGGGGCTCCTCCCCCTCGTCGAGGTCTGACAGCTGCCTCAGCACCGTTCGGGCACGACGCGAGGCCGCCGGAGGAACGAGGCTGCTGATCTCTCCCGCCCGGACGAACCGCCCCTCCTCCATCTGCTGTACCTGCCGCGACTCGTTTGCGTCGGCCACCGCCAGCATGCTCGCCAACCGGGGGGCCGAGACGACCGTGACGCCGCTGCGGGGGGAGCGGAGGTATTCCCACTCCGGCCAGACGCGACCGCTGGCGAAGCTCCGAGAGGGCTTTTTGTGCCGGAGGGCCTTCAGCACCCCCTCTTCCCAGGCGGGATCGACCGGGACGGCGACCCGTTTTCCCTCGTCCTGACAGGGGCAGTCTTCCGGGTCGTGCAGGTGGAGCCAGGTCTTGAATTCGAGCGACCACGCCGCCTGCAGCAGCTTCTGCATCGGCTCGGGCCGGTCGAGCTGCAGCACAGGGCCCGGCTGGGCGGGGACCAGCACCCGCGCGTAGATCTCGTCGTCCAAGCCCGGGATCACCGCCGGATTGACCTGGTCGATCAGGCGGCAAGAGGCATTGCCGGTGACGCTGAGGAGGGAGGCGAGGGCCAGCGAGATGACGTCGTGAAGGTCAGTCCGCTCCCCCTGAAAATCCCAAGAGGTGGTGCGAATCTGGAACCACAGGAACACCCGCTCGGGGGTCAGGTAGTCGAGCCGTGCTACGAGGTTCTCTTCCTCCTGCCTGATCATCATCCCGACCTCGTGCGCCTGCAATTCGAGCGGCAGCGACATCGCGTCAAGGATCGCCTTGACGCGCTCGTGCGTCTCCTCGACTTGGCGGGGGCTCATCGGCTCGCTCTGCACGGAGGAATCATCCACTTCGGATCGGCGCCGACGCGACCAAGATAAGTTGGGGTCATGAACGGACCTACGCAGACCTTGACCTGTCCCAAGTGCGGCGGCCAGATGCGCAGCTACGAGCGCAACGGCGTCACCGTTGACCAGTGCAGCGACTGCCGCGGCATCTTCCTCGACCGCGGCGAGCTCGAGCGCCTCGTCGACGCCGAGAACTCGCACTACGAGCGCGAGTACTCCGACCGCGGCCGCGATCGCGGTTACGAGGACCAGCCACCGCGCGACTATGACGACAAGCACCGCGGTCACAAGCCCAAGAAGTCGAAGAAAAAGAGCTTCCTCGAGAACCTTATGGAGGGGATCGGGGAGTAGGAGTAGCTTCTCGCCCGCCGGCGATGAGTTCGGGCGCTCGCCGCGGTCTAACCAGTCGAAGAGCCCGACGATTAGGAGTTTGAGATGAACGGAGCAGTTCCCGCTGTCCGGGCCGAGGGCCTGGTCAAGCACTACGACGGCACCGACGGCGACGTGGAAGCCGTTCGCGGCGTCGACCTCGAGATCCAGACCGGAGAGATCTTCGGCTTCCTCGGTCCCAACGGGGCCGGCAAGTCGACCACCGTGAAGATGCTGACCACGCTGCTGACGATCACCGCCGGCCGCGCCGAGGTTGCGGGGGTCGACGTCGTCGCGGACCCCGAAGAGGTCCGGCGCCGGATCGGCGTCGCCCTGCAGGAGGCCGGGCTCGACCCGCGCCAGACCGGGCGCGAGCTGCTGACCCTGCACGGGCGGCTGTTCGGGTTCGGCAAGGCCGAGGCGGCGGCGCGGGCCGAGGAGCTGCTGGCGCTGGTCGAACTCGAGGAGGCGGCCGATCGCGTCACCAAAGGCTATTCCGGCGGCATGCAGCGCCGGCTCGACCTGGCGGCAGCGCTCGTCCACGAGCCCGAGGTCCTCTTCCTCGACGAGCCGACGACCGGGCTCGACCCGGCCAGCCGGCTGACGGTCTGGGAGGAGGTGCGGCGGATCAACGACCGCGGCACCACCGTCTTCCTCACCACCCAGTACCTCGAGGAGGCCGACCAGCTCTGCGACCGCCTGGCGATCATCGACGACGGGCGCATCGTCCGCGAAGGTACGCCGGCGAACCTGAAGGCGGAGCTGAGCGAGCGCCGCGGCGGTGAGGAGACGACCCTCGACGACGTCTTCCTCGACGCGACCGGCCGCACCCGCGACCGCGCCGCCGGCGAGGTTCAGGAGGTGGGCGCATGAGCTCGACGCTGACGCTGGGGGCCCGTTCGCTGCGCGAGGCGCTGCGACAGCCGGACGCCCTCTTGATGACGATGTTCATCCCGATCTTCTTCCTGGTCGTCAACACCGGCCAGGCGGCCGAGGTCTTCCCCTCGGACTCGACCGGGTTCCTCGAGGGCCAGGGCTACGGCGCCTTCCAGCTGCCGATCACGCTGCTGCTGGCAGCCTCGTTCGGGATGGCGGCGCTGTTCCTGGTCGAGGAAATCGAGGGCGGCTACTTCGACAAGCTGCGGGCGATGCCGATCCCGCGTTCCTCGATGGTGATGGGAAGGCTCGTCGCCGAGGCGGTCAAGGGCCTCGTCCTCTCCTCGGTGATCGTCCTCCTCTCCCTCCCCTTCGGGATCACGATCGCCAGCGGGCTGCTCGGCTTCGTCCTCCTGATCCTGCTCAGCACCCTCTGGGGAGTGGTCTACGCGGGCTTCATGCAGCTGATCGCGCTGAAGACCCGCAGCGCCGCGGCAACCAACTCGGGTGGGCTGATCTTCTTCCCGCTGCTGTTCCTGACGCCGAACTTCGTCCCCCGCGAGATGCTCGCGGAGCCGATGGAGGTCGCCGCCACGGTGAACCCGGTCACCTACCTGATGGAGGCGCTGCGCTCGCTGATCCTCACCGACCTCGACTGGGGTGAGGTGCTACCCGGATTCGCCGTCGTCGCCGTCCTCGGCGCGATCATGCTGGCGCTGAACGTGCGGATGATCCAGAAGTACGACTGAATAAATGCCACATATAGTTTGAGTGGTGAGACCACTTCAATGGCTGCTGGCGGTAGGGGCGATGGCCGCTCTCCTGGCGGGATGCGGGGGCGGGGACGAGACTGAAACGGCGGCGCGGAAGCAAGCCGAAGCGCCCGCTCAGAGGTCACCGGAAACGCCCGCCCAGAAGCAGCCGCAGAATCCGGCGCCAGAAGAATCGGAGCGTCCGCGGAAGCCGCTCCGGCCCGTGTCCGTGGCCCTTGACGGCTACCCCAATCCGGGGAACGTGGGCATCCTGGTGGCCGCCGAGAGAGACTATTTCGAGGAAGCCGGGCTACGGGTCACGATCAGCAGCCCGATCATCCCGACCCGTCCGGTCCGGTACCTGTCCGAAGGAATCGTCGACCTCACGATCTCCCACCTGCCGCAAGTCGCACTGGCGCGGGAAAACAACAAGCCGGTCGTCGCCGTCGCGAGCCTGATCCCGGAGCCGACCACGGCGATGATCTGGCTGGAGGACTCGGAGATCGACGATATCGCCGACCTGAAGGGGAAGAGCATCGCCTTCCCCGGCCTCCCGTTCCAGGAAGAGCTCCTGCGGAGCCTGCTGGCACAAGCCGGCCTGACGCTGGCCGACGTGGAGCTCAAGCAGGCCGGATACGAAATAGTGCCCGCCCTGTTGGAGGGTCGCGCCGACGCCATCTTCGGCGCCTCCTCGAACGTCGAGGGGGCCGAACTCGAAGCGCGGGAGATGGACCCGGTCGTCACCCCGGTGGAGGACCTCGACGTTCCCGCCTACGAAGAGCTGGTGCTGGTGGCTCGGCCGGGCTGGCTGTCCAAGAACAAGGGCCTGACCCGGGACTTCCTCTCGGCCATGGCTCGGGGCACGGCTGCGGCGGTCGAGGATCCTGACGCCGCGACCGAAACGGTCCTCGCCAGACTCGCCCTGGAGAAACCCAGCTTCGAAGTCGAAGGCGAAACGGATCGCGAAGCCGAAGAAGCGAAGGAAGCCGAGGAAGCAAGCCGCGAAGGGATGGAAGCGGGTGTTGAAGCGACTCTTCCCTTGCTCTCCCCGACCGGCAGCATGAGCAAGAGCGAGGCGGATCTTCTCGTCGACTGGATGCTGGAGGAGGGGATGATCCGGCAGGAGCTGCCGGCGTCCGCCCTCCTCACCAACGCCTACTTGAAGCCGCGATCCTGACCTCGTCCACTCCGTAGCCGATCGCCGCCGGCGCCACCGACGAGGCGGTCGTCCCCTCCTCGGCTGAGCAGGAGATCGTTGCCGGCGCGACCGAGGAGGGTGTTGTCGCGGCCGTCGCCGATCAGGATGTCGTGGCCCCAGGAGCCCTCGAGGCTCTCGACGGAGCTCGAGATCCGGTCGGCCCGCTCACAGCGGGCGTTGCGGGTGACGGCCGTGCCGCCGATCCGCGCCTCGATCCCGCGGTGGCGGTTGCCGTAGTGCAGGCGGGAGAAGGAGGCGCTGTCGATTCCCGGCCCGCCGTCCAAGCGGTGCCCCTCACAGGGATCGGCGACGACGAGCAGGTCCGATCCGGCGCCCCCGCGCACGCGGTCGCCTTCGGAGCGGGCGATGACGGCGTCGCCGGCGCCCCTGCCGTTGAGGTAATCGTGGCCGGGACCGCCGTCGAGGACGTCGATGCCGTCGCCGCCTACGAGGTGGTCGTTGCCCTGGTAGCCGTCTACTTTCACCGCGAGCGTCTTCGGCACCTCGCTGGAGACCCGCACGAGATCGCCCCCCGAACCGCCGAACACGAGCAGGCCCGTCAGGGCGCCGTGCCCCGTCCCGCACGTGGCGGCCCCGGCGCCGAAGCAACCCGAGGCCCCCCGCGCCCCCCTCACCGCGTAGTCGGCGCCGCGAAGGCCGATCGCGATCCGGTCCGCGCGGGGGCCGCCGGTGACGACGAGCACGGGGGCGCGGCCGCCGACGAGCTCCGCCGTGGCCCGATGCGCTACCTGCTCGCTGCCGTGGTCCATCTCGTCGCGGCCGCCGCCGC
>DATEOT010000119.1:0-11972 GCA_035273795.1 Solirubrobacterales bacterium
GCGACGGAGGGGTCACCCCCGCCGTCCCCCCAGCGCTTCCGAGAAGCCTCATCCGCGATCTCGGCGACCTCGGCGCCGTAGTAGCGCGGGTGCGGAACGAAGTTCTGGAGGATCACCTCTTGCAGATGGCCGTGGCGGGCATGGCTGGCCGCCAGCGCTTCCAGCGATTCGACACGCTCGCCAGCGGTCTCGCCGATGCCGACCAAGATGCCGGAGGTGAACGGGATCTTGAGTTCGCCGGCGGCTTCGATCGTCGCCAGTCGAGCCGCCGGGTGCTTGGTAGGAGAACCGGCGTGAACCGTCTCCATAAGGCGCTCGGACGTGCTCTCGAGCATCAGGCCCTGGGAGGCAGTGACCTCTCGCAGGCGAGCCAGGTCCTCCTTGCTGAGGACACCCAGGTTCGTGTGCGGGAGCATGCCGCGCTCCAGCGCGCGCTCGCAAGCCCAAATGACGTAGCTGGTGAAGTCGTCATGACCCCAGGTCTTCAGGCGTTCAGCGACAACTGGGTTTACCTCGGGCCTCTCGCCCGTGAGGACCAGCAGCTCCTTGGTGTTGCGTTTCAGCGCCTCGTCGAGGATCTCTTCGACGCGTTCAGGCGCGTGGATGTGCGCCTGGTGCGTCGCGAAGGCACAGTACTTGCAGTAGCACTGGCAAGTACGGGAGAGGGAGAGGGTGAAATTACGGGAGAAGGTGACCCGGCGCACAGCGCCAAGCTACTGCACCGGTCGGGCCGGGAGACCCGGCGGAGCCAAAGAAAAGGCGCCACCCGATCGGGTGGCGCCGGAACTGCTCAGATGTCGACTGGCCTCAGGTGGCCGGCTTGTCGCTGGTCGGGGTCGCCCGTTTCGGAACCGGCGGCCGCACGTGCTCCGGCGGTTCGGTCGGCGGCAGGCCGCCCGGCTCGAGGACGAAGCGGTAGACGCCGGCGGCGGCCAGAGAGCCGACGACCGGACCGACGATGAAGACCCAAGCGTCGCTCCACTCGGTGCCGACGAGAGCGGGGCCGAACCAGCGGGCCGGGTTGAATCCGGCGCCGGTGAGCGGACCGAAGACCATCACGGCGAAGCCGAGGGTGGTACCGATTGCGAGCGGCGCCCACTCCTTGAAGCTCTTCTCGGAGTAGACCGCGGTGAGGATCACGAGGACGAGGACGAAGGTGCCGATCGCCTCGACGATCATGCCGGGGAAGGCACCGGCGAGATTGCCGCTGATCTGAAGGGCGCCGTAGTTGGTGGCAAGGCCCTCGTCCTCCAGCAGCGCCTTGGTCAGGAGGGCGCCGAGGACGCCGCCGGAAAGCTGGGCGAGCATGTAGATGACGCCGTCGAGCGGCTTGATCCGTCGGATCGCCAGCGCGGCAAGCGTCACCACCGGGTTGAAGTGCCCACCGCTGACCACGCCGAACATGACGATCAAGCCGAAGAGCAGGAAGGCGTGGACGAGACCGACGACGGCGAAATCGGAACCGAACTGGGCCTGACCACCGGTCGAGACGTACAGCACCACCACGGTGGTGACGAAAAAGACCAGCAGCAACGTGCCGATCAACTCAGCTAGATATGCGGCTAGACCTCTCTCCTGCACCTTTTCCTCCTCGAAGTTCCCGTGATCAGGTAAGCGGCGGCAGTCTACCCAGATTTTCTCGATGAATTAGGTTCGGTCGCGAGATGAGAAGGGCTGTCGCGCTGCTGGCGGCCGTCCTCGCGCTTGTCGGCTGGGCCGGCTGCGGTGAGGACGGCGCGGAACCGGGCGTGCCGAAAGGCGCGACGCTCGTGCTCGATTTCACCCCCAACGCCGTCCACGGCGGCATCTACGCGGCGCTCTCCCGCGACTACTACGAGGACGAGGGAGTCGACCTCGAGGTGCGGTCCCCGGGCGAATCCACCGACGCCCCGAAGCTGCTCGGAGCGGGCAAGGTCGAGTTCGCGATCCTCGACGTCCACGACCTCGGCATCGCCCGCGAACGTGGCATCGACCTGGTCGGCGTCGCGCCGATCGTCCAGCGCCCGCTCGCCGCGGTGATCGCCAGAGCCGACGGGCCGGTGCGGCGACCGCGCGACCTGGAGGGACGCAGGGTCGGCGTCACCGGCCTCCCCTCCGACGAGGCCGTGGTCGACTCCGAGGTGCAGGCCGACGGCGGCGACCCGGCCGCGGTCGAGCAGGTGACGATCGGATTCACCGCCGTCCCCTCGCTCGCCGCCGGCAGAGTCGACGCCGCGACCGGCTTCTGGAACTCCGAGGCGGTGGCGCTGCGCCGCCAGGGCGTCCCCGTCCGCGTCTTCGAGGTCGACCGCTACGGCGCTCCCCCCTACCCCGAGCTGATCCTGACCACCTCGCGACAGACCCTCGAAGACGACCCGGACCTGGTCGACGCGATGGTCGCCGCCACCCGCCGCGGCTACGCCTCCGCGACGAAAAACCCGGACGCCGGGCTGGACGACCTCCTCTCCGCCAACCCCTCACTGGAACGAGCCGACCAGCAAGCTCAGTTAGACGCCCTCCTACCGATCCTCCAACCCCGCCCGTTCAACCCAGCTGTACTCGAAGCCTGGGCAAGCTGGGACCTGAAACACGGCTTGCTCGAAGAGCCACTCGATGTGGAGGAAGCCTTCCGTCTGGGCGGGTCGGGCTGACTCCGTACGGACACTCAGCCGAAGGCGTCCGGTAGGAGTCAGCCCGACCCGCCCCCAAGCAAACTCTCCACCAAAGCAGGCAGTTCCCGAGCCATCCGCGACCGCGGCACCACCAGGTCGACCCCGGCCGCCTCCGCCGCCTTCCGCGTGTCGACGTCAACGTGCGAGTAGTACCCGAGCACCGGCATCCCCAGCCCGACCAGCGCCTCCGGGTTCTCGACGTCGAGGTCGGCGACGATCAGGTCGATCCCATCCCAGGTCGTCTCCTCCATCGAGGGCGAGGTGGCTACGTCATGCCCGGCTGAAGCGAGCGTCTCCTGGACTTTGCTGCCGAGCATCAGGTCGGCAGAGATGCTGAGGACGCGTGCCACTAGAGGGAGCGCCGCTCGCGGAGCTCTTCGCGGACGCTCTCGGGTCGGCCCCACATCTGCACGACCTCGGAACGGCCCTCGCGCACCTCGGCCACCCGCAGCTCGCCCTCCACGCCGGCCTCGTCGAGCTTGGCGAGGACGCCCATGACCGTCTCCGGGGCCGCGGCGTGGCCGAAGCTCTGGGCGACGAGCAACCGCCACTGCCATCCCTCCCGGGGGCGCTGGTAGACCTGCGCGTTGACCTGGCTGAGCGCAACGGCGGTGTCCACGTACTGCGATTCCTCCGCTATCCGCACGTCGACCTCGAGGTCGGTCCAGTCCGGCGGCAGGGTGTCCAGGATCTGCTGGAAGTCGGCGGCGAGAGGCATCGAGGGGGAAGCGTAATGGAGGGGTCGGGTAACCCCCTCCAGACACCTCTCGCTATGGCTCGAGGTTGAGTGTCTGGCGGGGGTTACCCGACCCCTCCTCGACACGTCGCAGTCGCCGGTGGCGGTGATTGAAGATGGCGCGGACCATGGGGCGGAACAGGGCTCCGGGAAGTGGTGGTCGTGGCTCCCAGGCGACCCGGTCGGTGATTCGGCAGCGGCTTTCGCCGCAGGGGGTCAGGGTTCGTTCGTGTTCCCAGAGGCGCATCGAGAGCATCGAGGAGCGCTCGTGAAAGCCTCGGCCGGGCTCGATCCGGACGATCGTGAGGTCGTCGTAGTCGAAAGGGAGGAAGCCGAAGAGGAGCAGCCAGCTGCGGCCGATGCGGCCGGGCTCGGGGTCGTCGAGGCCGAAGTCCTCGGCCCCGGCCGGGACGGTCATCCGCATCAGCGGCCGCAGCTCGTCGTTGATCCCGGCCGGATCGGTTATCCGCGCCCAGAGGGCCTCGCCATCGATGCCGAGCTCGGAGGTGAGCTGTATCTCCGCCCGCCGCCGCATCAGCCGAAGAAGACCTGGAAGAGGAGGAAGACGTTGAGGGCGATGATCATCGCGGCCAGGACACCCGCCAGCCCGCTCAGCCAGCGCGGGTTCGCCAGGTCCCCCATCACCTCGCGGTCGGCCGCGATCATCAGCAGCGGGACCAGCGCGAAGGGGATGCCGAAGGAAAGGACGACCTGGCTGCCGACCAGGGCCTCGGTCGGGTCGAGGCCGATCGCCAGCACGACCAGCGCCGGCGCCAGGGTGATCGCCCGCCGCAGGAAGAGCGGGATGCGGCGGCGGATGAAGCCCTGCATCACCACCTGCCCGGCCATCGTCCCCACCGAGGAGGAGGCGAAGCCGGAGGCCAGGAGGGCGATCCCGAACACCGTCGCCGCGTTGCCGGAGACCAGCGTCCCCAGCGCCTCGTAGGCGCCGTCGATCGTGTCGACGCCGGTCAGGCCGCTCTCGTGGAAGAGGGCCGCGGCGACGATCATCATCGAGAGGTTGACCAGGCCGGCCAGCGAGAGGGCGATCGCCACGTCGACTTTCTCGAAGCCGAGGATCCGCCTTTTCTCCGCCGCGTCGCGGCCGACGATCCGCCGCTGGGTCAGCGCCGAGTGCAGGTAGACGACGTGCGGCATCACCGTCGCGCCGATGATCCCGCTCGCCAGCAGGATGCTCTCGGTGTCGGCGAAGCCGGGCACGAAGAGGTGCCTCGCGATCTCGCCGCCGTCCGGGTCGGCGTCGAAGAGCTCGAAGACGAAGGAGGCGACGACGACGCCGACCAGCGCCGTGATCCCCGCCTCCAGCCGGCGGAACCCCATCTGCTGCAGGGCGAGGATCGCGAAGGCGCCGGCGCCGGCGATCAGCCCGGCCGGGAAGAGCGGAATCCCGAAGAGGAGGTTGAGGGCGAGCGCGGCACCGACCACCTCGGCGATGTCGGTCGCCATCGCCACCACCTCGGCCTGCAGCCAGAGGCCGATCGAGGTGCGGCGCGAGAAGCGCTCGCGGCAGAGCTCGGCCAGGTTGCGGCCGGTGGCGATCCCCAGCTTCGCCGACTGGGTCTGGACCAGCATCGCGATCAGGTTGGCGGTCAGCACCACCCAGAGCAGCAGGTAGCCGAACTGGGCGCCGCCGGAGATGTTGGTGGCGAAGTTGCCGGGGTCGATGTAGGCGACCGCGGCGACGAAGGCGGGGCCGAGGAAAGGCCAGACGCGCCGGACGCCGCGCCGGCGCCCCTCGAGCGATTGCCGCGCGGCCTCGGCGACCGCCGCCTCGCCCGGGAGGACGTCCTCGACCTTCAGCGCGCCCCCCAGGTGGGCGGCTCCAGATCAGGGCCGGGGATCGGCGTCCCGTGCGGATCGTGGCGCGGTTCCCCCAGCTTCGCGGCGATCAGCTGCTCGAGCTCCTCGGAGATGTAGTGCTCGAGCACCTCCGCCTCCTCGTGGACGGCGGCGTCGTCCATCCCCAGCGCCTCGGAGAGGTAGGCCTCGATCAGGCGGTGGTGGCGGATCACCTCCAGCGCCACCTTCTCCCCCGCCGGGGTCAGGCTGGCCCCCTTGTAGGGGAAGTACTCGACCAGGCCGAGGTCCGACAGCCGTTTCAGCATCGAGGTCGCGGTCGCCGGGGTGACGCCGAGCCGCTGCGCCACCTCGCCGTTCAAGACCAACCCCTCGCGCTCGGCGGCGATCGCGTAGATCGCCTTCGCGTAGTCCTCGATCGCCTCGGTGCTGGGGTCGCGGCGACCGCGCCCGCCCTCGCCCGCGGCCATCAGACCGCCACCAGCAGGCCGGTGAGGTACATGACGGCAATCCCGGCCAGGATCCCGATCACCGTCGCGGGGTAGAGGAGTCGCCCCTCTTCGTCGCGCATCGCCGGGGCGATCTGGACGATCACCCGCGCGATCGCGCCGACGCCGACGCCGAACAGCAGCGCCACCAGGCTGGGGTCGAAGGCGGCGGCGCCGATCCAGGCGCCGAGGACCGCGGGCGCCCCCGCGATCAGCCCGAAGCCGAGCAGGCGCCCGAGGCTCGGGGGCGGGCCGTCCCGCAGCGGGGCGACGATCGCCAGCCCCTCGGTGGTGTTGTGGATCGCGAAGCCGACGACGAGGAAAGCGCCCAGGGCCAGCGCACCGCTGGCGTAGGCGGAACCGATCGCCAGGCCCTCGGCGAGGTTGTGGAGGCCGATCCCGATCGCGACCAGGAGCGCCAGGTAGATGCCGCCGGTAGCTCCCGCGCCGCTTCGCTCTGCCCGCCGCGAGCGATCCGAGAGGTAGGCGTCGACCCCGGCGAGGGCGAGGTAGGCGACGAGCCCGCCGGCCAGGACGAGCGCGGCGCCGCCGAAGGCGGCCGGCGCCTGGGCGGCGAGCTCCAGCCCCTCCAGCCCGGCGTCGATCGCGAGAAAGGCGAGCAGCCCGACCGTGAAGGCGATCAGGGCGCCCATCCATGCCGGGCCGAGCCGCCGCAGGAACGGCAGCCAGAGCATCCCGAGGCTGACCGGGATGACGCCGACGTAGATCCCCAGCAGGGCCATCAGGGCGAAGAAGCTGACGTCGCTCTCCGGCGTCTCGGCGGCGACCGGGATCGAGGCTTCGACCGTCCCCCCGGCCGAGGTGAGGACGAAGATCTCGATCGCTTCCCCCTCGATCCAGGGATAGGAGACGCTCAGCGTGGTCGAGCCGAGGCGGCCGATCTCGCGGCCGCCGTCGGCGACGAACGGCGCGTAGGCGTCGTTGACCGCGACCTGGGCGACCTCGACCGCGTCCGGGCCGTCGTTGCGCAGGGTCAGCTCGATCTCCCCCGGCCGCAGCACCGTCCGCTCGACCGCGACTTCCTCGACCGGAGGCCCGGTGCGCTCACCCAGGCCCGGGCCGCCGAGCAGGGCGAAGCCGCCGATCACGGCGACGATCAGCAGCAGCGGGACCAGGCCCAGGGCCCAGGCCGGCAGCCCGGTGCCCAGGTTCCGCTCGGCACGGGCGCCCGCCTCCATTCAGGCCGGGCTCCCCTTGCCCCAGGGCAGCTCGCAGTACATCGATGCCGCGGCCGCGGCGGTGAGGCGGCTGGGGTCGCCGACTCGGAAGAAGCCGGACCAGCCCAGCTCGGCGAACTCGCTGACGTGGGCGTGGAACATGTAATCGCCGTCGTAGGGGAACTCCAGCTCGAGGATCCCCCGCTGCGCCTGGCCCTGGATCACGGTGTCGGTGAACTCGGTCGGCTGCAGCGAGGTCCCGGTCGGGAAGTAGTTGAAGAAGTTGCCGTGGATGTGGAACGAGTTGATCGGGTCGTACTCGAGGACGTTGACGAGGTAGATCCGGACCAGCTCCTCGCGCGCGACCCGGATCGGCTCGTCGACGTAGTGGAAGCCGACGGTGTTGACGGCGTAGACCTCATTGGTCAGATCAAAGTTCGTGTCGAAGCCGTTCATCACCATCACCATCTCGTCGGCTTCGGGACGGCCCCCCTTCGGGTCGATGACGAAGGCGCCGTAGAGGCCGCGGGCGATGTGGGCGGCCAGAGGGGCGACGTGGCAGTGGTAGAGGTGGAGGCCGAAGGGTGAGGCGTCGAACTCGTAGGTGAAGCTCTCTCCCGGTTCGATCTGGCCGCCGCCGCGGTTGTCGCCGATCCCGGGCATCCCGTCCATCAGCGCCGGGTGGAGGCCGTGGAAGTGCATCGTGTGGGGATGGGCGGAGGCGTTGACGAAGCGGATACGCAACAGCTCCCCCTCGGTGGCCCGCAGCGTCGGACCGGGAACCCGACCGTTGTAGGTCCAGGCTTCGTACTTGACGCCGGGAGCAACTTCGATCTCGCGGTCATGGGCGACGATCTCCCACTCGCGCAGGACCCGGCCGCTGGCGAGGCGGCGGGTGCGGCCGTAGTCGAAGTCGCGCAGCAGCTCGGTGGGGTGGAAGCCGTTGGCCTCGTGGTCGACCGTGCGGCCGGCGGCGAAGGAGGCGTGGGGAAAGTCGCTGTGACCGCCGTGGGCGTGCCCGCCGTGGGCGGCCGCCGTCCCCGCCGCGGCGCTGTCGCTGCCGCGGCCAAGCACGGTCAACCCCGCCACCGCCGGCGCGGCCAGTGCCGCGCCGCCGAGCAGCTTGCGCCGGCTGAGACCCTTCTCCGCGGGTGATTTCGACATATCTAAATCCGGATTTTGACACATCTAAATCACGAGCACGCCGCACTCGTAGAATCAGCCCCGTGAACACCGAAATCCAGATCGAGCTCGACGCGCAGTATCGGCAGCTGCGAGAGGAATGCGGCCTCGTCGAGGAACCCGAGCGCGGCCTGCTGGTCGTCAGCGGACCGGAAGCCGCGGAGTACCTGCAGGGCCAGCTGACCAACGACATCGAGGTGATCGAGCCGGGGGACGGGGCATACGCCGCCCTGCTCGACCGCAAGGGGCACATGCAGGCGGCGATGCGGGTACTGCGCCCGGGCGACGGCTCGGAGCTGCTGATCGACCTCGAGCCGGCGGGGCTGGAGGCGGCGCGGCGGCACCTGGGGATGTACAAGATCGGTCGTGAGGTCGAGGTCGTCGACGAGAGCGAGGGCCACACGCTGCTCTCCCTGGTCGGGCCCCGCTCGGTCGAGATCGCCGGCACCGCGGCTCTGCCCGAGAACGCCTGCCAGACGACGACGCTCGGCGGCGCCCAGTGCGTCGCCGTCGGCACCGCTTCCGGCGTCGATCTGCTCTTCGCCGCCGCCAAGCGCGAGCCCGTCCGCGACGCCCTTCTCGACGCCGGCGCGGTCGAAGCCTCCCCCGAGGCCGCCGAGATCCTCCGTATCGAGGCCGGCCGCCCCCGCTTCGGCGCCGAGATGGGAACCGAGACGATGCCCGCCGAGGCCGGCATCGTCGAGCAGGCGGTCAGCTTCACCAAGGGCTGCTACATCGGCCAGGAGACGGTCGCCCGCCTCCACTACAAGGGCCGGCCCAACCGGCATCTGCGCGGGCTGCGCTTCAGCCGCCCGGCGCAGCGGGGAGAGGCCCTGCGGCTGGGCGAGAAGGAGGTCGGAGCGGTCGGCAGCGCCGCCGTCTCCCCCGCCCTCGGCCCGGTCGGCCTGGCGATCGTGCGGCGCGAGGCCGAGCCCGGCACGACGCTGGCCGTAGGTGAAGATGGCGTTACGGCCGAAGTCGTCGCCCTCCCCTTCGGTTAGATTCAGCCTCGATGGGCTCCGGGAGAGTGAGAGCGACGGCGGTGGCGGCCCTGGTCGGAGCGACCGTTCTGCTGGCAGCCGGCTGCGGCGAATCGCGCCACGACAACAACCAGCGTCCGCAGGTGTCGACGCGGGTCAGCGTCACGATCAGCCCCGAGGAGCTGATCGTCCAACCGCTGAAGATCGCGATGGGTCCGGAAAAGTTCCAGGAGATCCCGCAGAACCAGGACCACCCCGAGCCGCCGCTGAAGAAGGGAAACGGACCGCTCGACGTCACCTTCGTTACCGCCAACCAGACGCCGACCGACATTCGCCTGAAGATCAGCGGCGCCAAAGGGGCGGAGTCGGACACGGTCTTCGCCCGCAGCCCCGGCACCTTCCAGCTCGACCTGCCGGCCGGCTCCTACACGATCTCGGCGATCGGCCTGCCGGAGGCGCGGCCCGCCCGCCTGACGGTGGGCAGCTACCGCGCCTCCTCGCAGAACGACGTGCTGACTCCTTAGACGCCTAGAAGACGTGGATCGGGATCTGCGGGCCCTCGAACCCGTTCAGGTCTTCGAACCCCCTGAGTGTGTAGTTGCCTGTGAGTGTGAACGGGATGTTCTGGAACGGCATCCCGCCGCAGACGAACGCCGGACCGATTGTGTTCAGGGCGAAGAAGTTGGCGTTCAGTGTCAGCTGGACGTCAGCGGGCGGCCCCGGAACGTTGTGGTAGATGCCGGCCGGAACAGGCCCCTGCGGGGGAACGTCGTATGTGCACATGGAGATGTTTTCCGCGTGCCTGACGGCGTTTTCGTAGACGTGGACTTCGAGCTGCTGGCCGGGCGGGCAGACGATCGACGCCTGCAGGGTCCCTGTGGTCGGCAGCTGGCCTGTGGTGCCCGGCCTGCCGAAGCCGAGGCGGTAGTCGCAGCCGTTGGTTGTGACTGTCGTCGGGCGGAAGCCCGGTTCCGAGCGGCAGTTTTCGTAGGTCGGCTTGAATGTCACCGGGTCGGTGGGCCCGAGGATTGTGCTGTCCAGGTCCGATGTGGTGCATTCGACCGTGCGGGTCGGACCGGGACCGATGTCGAAGACCGGGCCCGGGCCCTGGACTCCTGTGAGGATCGTGGGACCGCCGAACGGTGTCAACGCCCCTGTTTCGGCCTGAGCTGCCGGCGCCATCACCGCGACGAGCGCGGCGACCGCGGCCACCGCCAGGCCGAGGGTCTTGAGAATGCGAGTCATCTGAACTCTCCCTTTTCTAGTTGTCTGTCTCGGTACGCACCGAGAACGTGATGATTCGTAGCACGATTTGGGAGTTTGCTCAAAAAATCTTTTACGGTCGCTCCATCCGCCGGTCCCGGAAGCCGCTGCAAGCGACGTTTCAGGACGGCGGTGGCGTCTGAACGGGTTGTCAGCATCGCTGTCATGACCGTCGTCCTCGCCATCGCCGTCGTCCTCCTCGCCGCCGGCCTCGTCTACGTCCTCGTCGCCCACCGACCAGAGCCGGTGGAGCAGCCCGACCTGTCCCCCGCGATCCAGGAAGCCGCGTCCCAGGCCACCGCGCAAGCGCTGTCCGAGACGCTGCCGGGCCTCCTCCAGGCCAACAAGCAGGCGCGCGAACTCGACGTCAAGAACGCCGAGGCGACGCTCGACAGGCGCCAGGCCGAGATCAAGAGCCTGGCCGAGCGCATCTCCGAGGGCCAGAAGAAGATCGAAGAGCAGGTTCAGCGCCGCGGCGAGACGGATCTGCGCACGCAGGCCCTGCTGGAGCAGATGGGGCAGACGATCGGCAACCTCAACAGCGAGACGGCCGGCCTGAAGAAGGCGCTGCGCCAGCCGCAGACCCGCGGCCAGTGGGGCGAGCTGCAGCTGCGCCGCTGCGTCGAGATCGCCGGCATGACCGAGCACGTCGACTTCGAGCTGCAGCACACGCTGCGCACCGAAGACGGCCGCCTGCGGCCCGACGCCCTCTTCCACCTGCCGGAAGGGCGCAGCTTCGTCGCCGACTCGAAGGTTCCGCTCGACGCCTTCCTCGACGCCCAGGAGGCCGAGGTCGAATCGGAGCGGCGGGTCCATCTCGAGCGGCACGCGCGCCAGACGCGCGAGCACGTCCGGGCCCTCAGCTCGAAGGACTACCAGGGTCAGTTCAACCCCGGCGAGACCCCGGACCTGGTGATCTGCTTCATCCCCAACGAGCCCGCCCTCCACGCCGCCTTCGCCGCCGACCCCGAGCTCTTCGACTACGCGCTGAAACAGAAGGTCCTGCTCGTCAGCCCCACCTCGCTGATCGGCCTGCTGCGGACGATGGAGCTCGGCTGGCGCCAGGAGCAGATGGTCGAGCGGGCGACGGAGATCGCCGAGGCCGCCGAAACCCTGCACACCCGGTTCGGCAAGTTCATCAACGACTTCGACGCGGTCGGCGCTCGCCTGACCTCGGCCACCAAGGCGTACAACTCGGCGGTCGGCTCGATGGAGGCCCGACTGCTCCCCCAGCTGCGCAAGACCGAGGAAATGGGAATCGGGCGGGGCGGCGAGATCGAGTCACCCACGCCCGTCGAGGCAACCGTGCGCGAGATCACGGCTCCGGAGCTGCGCGAGAGCAAGCCGGAGCTGCCCGAAGCCGAAGCCGCATAGAGCCGACATCCTCGGTCCTGAACTAGGATTCGGCACCCCGTTCATCCGCGACCTCGGAGGAGCCAGTTTTGGCCGTTGACACCAGCGCAGTCTCGAAGTTGGACGTAGAGCCCGGCACGCTGCCGGAGACGATGGCGGCGTGGGTGATACGCCAGGAGCGCGAGGGCGAGCCGAAAGACGCGTTCCAGCTCGAGCAGATCGAGGTCCCCGAGCCCGGCGCCTTCGAGGTGATCGTGCGGGTGATGGCCGCCGGCGTCAACTTCAACAACGTCTGGGCTTCGCTGGGCAAGCCCGTCTCGGTG
>DATEOT010000120.1:0-30096 GCA_035273795.1 Solirubrobacterales bacterium
TCGCTATGGCTCGTGGTTGAGTGTCCGGGGCGGGGCACCCGACCCCCCGCCGACAGTTAGGCGAAAGTCCAGAGACGATTGCCCACGAAGTTGAAGGGCATCGCTACGGCAACGGCGATTGCTTGAGCTGGAAGCTCTCCCAGAGAGCTGTAGGCGAGGAGCAGCTGGAGGACGGCGAGGTTGAGTCCCAGGGAGGCGAGGCTGACGGTGAAGAAACGCGCCGCTTGGAAATGCATCGGGCCGTCGCCGGGGCCGAAGGTCCAGTGGCGGTTCCAGAGGAAGTTGTTGGTGACGGCGACGGCGAAGGCGCCGATCGCGGCGGTGACGTGATGGATGCCGAAGCTGCCGGCCAGCAGGGCGAAGACCGCGAGGTTGATCAGGTAGCCGGAGCCGCCGACGAGGCCGAATTTGAGCAGCTGGACCCAGTTCGCCGGCTGGCGAGCGGCAGCGCCGATCCTGTAGGCGATTTCGGTGGCAGGGGACATCGCGAACAGAGGAGGTTAAACGGCAGGGCGGGCGCCCACCGGTCCGCGTAGTCTTCCCGCTCGCATGCGCAGGAGGAATGCAACCGTGGCGGCGGTGGCGCTGGCCGCCGTGGCCGTGGCGATCGCCCTCGTCTTCGGCGGCCAGGAGGGGTCGGAGGCGAAGAACCCCGCAAGCGAGGAAGACCCGGGCCAGCCGGCGGTGGAAATCGTCTCCCCCCGCAACGGCGCTCGCCAGGAGAACCGCGCGGTCGTCGTCAAGGTGGAGGTCCGCAACTTCCAGCTCGCCCCCCGCCAGTTCGGCGGCGAACCGCAGCTCGGCCAGGGCCACATCCGCTTCAGCCTCAAGCGCGTCCCCGACTGCGTCGACCCGAAGAAACTGCTGGACGCGGAAAACAGCCCCGTCGGCAAAGGCCGCCTCGTCGGGCGCTCCTTCGACTACGCGGAGTTCGCCGGACCCAACGGCATCCTCGCCGAACGGATCGGGTCGGCCGGCGCCTACTCCCCGGCCACCAGACCGGAGATCTACTACCACCACCTCCCCCCCGGCTTCTACCGAATGGTCGTCAACCTGGCCCAGAACAGCGGCATGACCACCCAGTTCAACGACGTCACCAACTTCCAGATCCTGCAGCCCCCCGGTCACCACGCGAAAAAGTGCGAGGAGGGCAAAGTGCCCAGCGCCAAGGCCGCTCAGCGTCTGGAATAGGTCGGTCGAGCAGGCACTTCCGCCGCTGGAGCGGTAGTGGGTCAGTTTGAAATCAGCCCCATAGAGGGCTGATTCCGCTGTAGGTTCGCGCCCGTCCAAGCGAATAAGTGGCGGGAGCGCTGGTGGAACAGCCTCCCGCCGTGGCACCGAAAGGCGGAACCTTCCGATGCACGACCAGATTACGTCAGCGCTGCCTGACGACTCCTACGAGCAGGTCGTCCTGCGGCACATCTTCGACTGGCAGCCGACCACCCTGCGGCTCTGCGACCTCGTACGGGAACTGAGCCGCGACCCGCGTAACTTCAGCGCCCAGGACGCCATACAGCGCGCCGTGCGCGACCTGATCAAAGTCGGGCTGCTTCATCGGCAGGGTGAATGCATCCTGCCCACCCCGGCGGCGGTCTACGTCCGGGGAATGGAACTCGGATGAGCGACCGGATTGCCCAGCAGTTCGGCCACAACCTCGCTGAGGCGCGCGGCTGGGAGGGGCTGACCCAGACGCAGCTAGCCGAGCGGGTCACCATGACCCGGCGCCATATAGCTCGGCTGGAGCTTGGGAAGAGCTGCCCGCGACTGGACAACGTGGTTCAGCTTGCAGAGGCGGTCGGAGTGCAGGTGCGGGATCTGCTCTACGGGATCGAGTGACCCGATGCAGGTCAACCCCAGACGCCGCCGTATCCCACGGCTTCCCGATGAAGAAGCGCAGCGGGCGATTCTGGCCTTGGTTCTCGGCAGCGACCCGATGGCTCGCACCGTTCCCGAACTGGCCCGCGAGATCGGCGACAGGAAGCGTGTAGAGCGTGCTGTCGGCCATCTCGCGGAAAGCGGGCTGGTCGACGTTCAAGGTGGCAAGGCTCGGACCTTGCGCCCCAGCGTCGCCGCTCGGCGCTGCCACCGATTGGATGCATGGTGAGTCCCGCCCGACCCAGCGCTAGGCTCTGAGCATGGCTAAGCGGTCGAAAAAGCCAGCGGATCTCAACCGCCTCGCCGCCGCCATCGTTGATGAGGCGACCAACGAGAGGCCCCTAGAGCCGGAGAGCCCACGGGCGCGGGCCGGACGCAAGGGGGGCGTCAAAGGTGGAAAGGCTCGGGCGGAAAAGATGACGCCAAAGGAACGCTCCGAGAACGCTCGCAAAGCCGCCCGCGCACGTTGGGCGAGCCGAGGCTAGAACAGCTCTCCCTGCGCAGACGATTCAGGCGTCGGAAGCTCCTCGGGGCGCTCGGGAGGGTTCTCCTCGGGGGGTTTAGCGAGCAGCCGATTTAGTTGCTCGGCATCAATCAATCCCTGGCTAAGGGAACTCATAATCACATAGGGCTGCGTCATCGGGTCAGAAAAGCGGTAGGAGTACTTCCGTTCCTTGCCCACCCGCTGGAGGATGCTCCCGCGTTCCGGGCCGACGAACTCTTTGAGGTGCTTGGAGAATTGGGGGATCTCGATGCGTCGTCCAGCGATGACCTCCAAGGGGTCGCGCACCTGGCCAGACGTGAAGTAACCCAGCTCATTCTTAGGCGCGACTGCGCAAGCGAGTAGCACCTCTCGATAGAGGTTCTGAGGCTGAGGGCTGCGAATCGCAAGGATGTAGTCGCTTTGCATCGTGTGCCCTTTTATGGCCTTGGGCAACGCAGCTTCCACATCCTCTAGATCTACGATCAGGCGGTCGTTCTGGACCGCCCTCTCTGAGGAGCGAAAGCCCAACAGGTGCGTGTAGTGCGGCAAGCCCTCGGAGAGGGCGACGATCCGGCGCATGGCTTCGGTGGCGATCTCGATGCCAGCATGGGCGCACCCTTTGACGAGGATGCCCCGCAGCTCATCCGGGCGCATGCGAGGCATTTCCACTTGGGCGAGGTTCCGCAGGATGGATTGATGCTCGCCGATCAGCTCCTCAATCGAATTGGCAACCCCCACCAGAACGATGGTTGACGGAACGGCATGATCCGAGAGAGTCTTGATCGTGTCGGCGAGGAGAGTCAACGCCTCGTTGTCTTCCAGACGGTCAAGCTCGTCTATGACGATCAGCGCCGGAGGGTCGAGCTGCTCGATCTCAAAGCGGACCCCCTCGGGGGTGAAGTCGTCTATCTCGCGTCGTAAGCGCTTGAAGATCCCGGCCCACAAGGATTCGAAGGTGTCATCGGTATTGCAGTTGACCATGGCGGTCTGCAATTGGAAGACCTCGGGATTGTCGTAGATGACGGCAAGAATTTTGGCCAAGGAGGTCTTCCCAACCCCGCGCTCTCCATAAAGAGCGACGTGGTAGCCGATTTGCGAGACGGCGGTGACAACCTCCTGTCGCTGAGCCTCGCGGCCCGCGAAAAGCTCGACTACGTCAACAGGGGCGGCAGGCCGGAAGGCCTGCGCCACCAGCATGAGCCGTTGGTCCTTTGGAATCTGGTCGTGCATTCGCCGGTCAAGGCTGACAATAGCCTGGGGAAGGCTCGCAACAAAAGCGGGTTCGCTGTATTTCCGCTGTTTTCCGTCCGATAGCTCAAGCAAAATGGTCAGTATGAACAGGCTGAGCACCGAGCAGCGGGCGCGGATCATCGGCTGCCTCGTAGAGGGCAACAGCATCCGCGCCACCGTGCGGATGACCGGCGCGGCGAAGAACACGATCACCAAACTGCTGGTGGATCTCGGCGAAGCCTGCACCGAGTACCAGGACGGCGTGTTCGTTGATCTCCCCTGCAAGGTGGTGGAGGTCGATGAGATCTGGGCCTTCTGTTACGCGAAGCAGAAGAACGTGCCCGAGCAGTTCAAAGGCACTCCCGGTTACGGCGACGTGTGGACCCACACGGCGATCTGCGCAGACACGAAGCTTGTCCCGAGCTGGATCGTCGGCGAGCGGACCCAGGACGATGCCGAAGTCTTTCTGACCGACCTCGCCAGCCGGATGGCGAACCGAATCCAACTGAGCACCGATGGGCACCGGGCCTATGAAGCTGTGGTTGGGCCCGCCTTCCGGCATAACGTCGATTGGGCCCAGATCCAGAAGACGTTCAGCGGGGCCGAACAGGGCAAATACAGCCCGCCCGTCTGCACCGGCTCCAAAACACGGGTGCTGAAGGGCAACCCCGACCCTGACCGAATCTCGACCAGCTACGTCGAGCGCCAGAACTTGACCATGCGCATGGGGATGCGGCGGTTCACGCGGCTAACGAACGGCTTCAGCCGCAAGGTTGAGAACCTTGCGCACGCGGTCTCCCTTCACTTCATGCACTACAACTTCGCCCGCCCGCACTCCACGCTCAAGCAGAAGTACCCGCGCACCCCGGCGATGGCTGCCGGGGTTGCTGATCACATCTGGACGCTTGAGGAGATCGCGGCGCTGTTGGACTAGCTCACGGCCCGTAGCCGTTCGCTTTCAGCCACTCCTCCACTTCCCTCGCAGCCCTCGCGGCTCCATCCAATCTGCGACGCGCAGCAGTGTCCCGGTCAGCCGCATGGAGGACTTCTTTGAGCGGCTCGAAAGCGTTGGCGTGATTTTCCAGTTTCGTTCGGAACTCCGAGCGGGGGACAGCCCGGCCGTTCACCGTTCCCCATTCCCTAGTGCTTAGCTCACCTATGAGGTGAAGCTGATCCGATCCGATCCGGGCATCGGTGAGGTCCGGCACACCACCCGCCTTTCCTAGCGCCCAATAGACCTCGTCCACCAATACCTTGACTTTGGCCACGTCCGGATGCTGCAGACAAAAGCTCTGATAGGTCCACGAAGTCGAAAAGAACTGGCCGAACATGAACAGAAGCGTCTCCATTGCGTCTGCATGCGTCGTGGGTCCGTAGCCGTCGGGGAGCTTGCCTTTGAAGTTTGGGTTTTGAATCGCAGCCCACCAATTCCAAAAGTGTTCGAGGTTCCAAGCCAGTTGATTGGCATGCCGCCCCAGCAGGATCAGCAGTTCTCGACACGGGTCTGGGGCTTCGGGCTCCGGCGCCTCTCGATCTTGAGAGATGCCCCAGGGGAGCCGCTTAGCAATCGGACCAACGATGAGTAGAAGCGATAGGAGAGCGAGGGTTCCGACCACCAAGAGCCCAATGCCTAGGTGGCACCAGAATTCGCTTCCGCCCGCAGAGGCTTGCGCGCCTTGAATCATCGCCGCGGCGCCACCCAGCCAAAACGAGAGCCAAACGCTGACAAGCAGGCCAATAAGCAAGTGCCGGCGGGAGCGATCCACGTGGCGGACCCTAACCCGATCACCGCTAGGCCAGGTGGCATTTCAAACTGACCCACTACCGCTGGAGCCCAATACTTCACTTTGTATAGTCAGGGGGTGCGCACCTACCGGCGTCTGATGCGTTTCCTGCGCCCCTACCGGCTGCAGCTGTGGGGCTCGCTGGTCTTCGCCTGGGCGGCGATGGGGATGACGGTGCTGATCCCTTGGTTGATCGGCCGCGCCGTGAACGCGATCGAGGCCGGTGACAAGCCCGACCTGCTGCCGCTGGCGCTGGCGATCCTCGGCGCGGCGGTGCTGCGGCTGGGCCTGATCGTGGTGCGGCGGGTGGTCGCCGGCAAAGTCTCCCTCGGGGTCGAGTTCGACCTGCGGCAGACCTTCTACGCCCACCTGCAGCGGCTCGAGCTCGGCTTCTTCGACGGGCAGCAGACCGGCCAGCTGATGTCGCGGGCGACCGTCGACCTGCAGTCGATCCGCTTCTTCCTCGGCTACGGCCTGATCTTCATCACCCAGAACCTGCTGACGGTGGCGCTGGCGAGCGCGGTGATGTTCGCGATCGACCCCTGGCTGGCGCTGATCGCGCTGGCGCCGGCGCCGCTGATCATCTACGCCGCCTCCCGCTACAACCGCGTCAACCGGCCCGCCGTACAGGAGGTCCAGCAGCGGCTCGCCGAGCTGACCGCTGAGGCCGAGGAGAACGTCTCCGGAATTCGCATCGTCAAGGCGTTCGCCCGCGAGGAGTACCAGCTGCGGCGCTTCGCCCGCGCCGTCGGCCGGGTCTTCGACCAGAGCATCTACTCGACCAGGCTGCAGGCGGTCTTCTCGCCGCTGATCGGGCTGCTGCCCCAGCTTGGGATCGCCCTGGTGCTGCTGATCGGCGGCCGCCGGGTGATAAACGGCAGCCTCAGCCTCGGCGACTTCACCGCCTTCTACACCTACCTGGTGATGCTGGCCGGGCCGCTGCGAATGCTGGGCTCGACGATGGCGATGGCCCAGCGGGCGGTCGCCTCCGGCAACCGGCTGTTCGAGATCCTCGACCGCGAGCCGCGGATCCAGAGCGAGCCGGGCGCCCCGGAGCTGCCTGCCGGCGGCGGCCGGGTCGAGCTGCGCGGGGTGACGCTGCGCTACGAGGGAGCGGAGGAGGTGCCGGCGCTGACCGACGTCGGCCTCGAGGTCGAGGCCGGGAAGACGGTGGCGCTGGTCGGCCCGTCGGGCTCCGGCAAGACGAGCCTGGTGGCGCTGATCGCGCGGCTGTATGACCCGAACGAGGGCAGCGTGGTGGTCGACGGCGCGGACGTGCGCGAGGTCGACGTCGGCTCGCTGCGAACGGAGATCGCCTTCGTCGCCGACGACAGCTTCCTCTTCACCGCCACCGTCGCCGAGAACATCGCCTACGCGCAGCCGGAGGCGAGCATGGAGCAGATCGAAGCCGCGGCGCGGCGGGCCCAGGCGGACGCCTTCATCCGCGAGCTGCCCGACGGCTACGAGACCCGGGTCGGAGAGCGCGGCCTCACCCTCTCCGGCGGCCAGCGGCAGCGGGTGGCGATCGCCCGCGCCCTGCTCGCCGACCCGCGCATCCTGATCCTCGACGACGCGACCTCCTCGGTCGACGCGACCACCGAGGCGGCGATCAAAGCCGGCCTGCGCGAGGCGATGGCCGGTCGCACCACCTTCATCATCGCCCACCGCCTCTCCACCGTCTCGCTCGCCGACGAGATCGTCGTCCTCGACGGCGGCCGGATCGTCGACCGCGGCAGCCACGAGGAGCTGATGGAGGGCTGCGGCTTCTACCGCGAGATCGCCGAGCACGGGTTGGCGGACTCGGTCTTCCTCCAAGCCGATCTGGAGGAGCGCGAGGAGATGGCGAAGCTGTGAACGGCAGCCCGAACATCGGCAACATCGGCCGCCTCTTCGGCGAGCTCTGGAAGCTGATCCGCGGCGAGGACCGGCGCGGTCACAAGGTCCGCTGGCTGATCTCGCAGCTGCGGCCCTACCGCGGCCGCGTCGCGCTGATGTTCGTCGGGCTGGCGTTCGCGACCGCCGCCGGCCTCGCCCCTCCCTACCTCGCCGGGAAGGCGATCGACGACGGCATCCTCGCCGGCGACGTCGGAGCGCTCGACTGGATCGTCGCCGGCTTCGTCGCGGTGGCGGTGATCTACGCGGCGGCGACCTTCCTGCAGACCTACATGGTCGGCTGGGTCGGGACCCGAGTGCTGCAGGACCTGCGGCAGCGGGTCTTCACCCATATCCAGTCGATGTCGATCGGGTTCTTCACCCGCCGCAGCCCCGGGGTGCTGATCTCGCGGATGACGAATGACATCGAGGCGCTGAACCAGCTGGTGACGAGCGGCGTGGTGACGATGTTCTCCAGCACCCTGACCCTGATCGGGGTGGTCGTGATCCTGCTCCTGCTCGACCTGCAGCTGGCGCTGGTCACTTTCCTCACCTTCCCGCTGCTGGCGGTGGCGAGCCTGATCTTCCGCGTCGTCTCCGCCGGCGCCTACCGCGCCACCCGCGAGCGGATCGCGGCGATCACCGCCTACCTGCAGGAGTCCCTCAGCGGGGTCCGGGTGGTGCGCAGCTTCGGCCAGGAGCCGCGCCACGTCGGCGAGCTGACCGAGCTGAACGAGGCGAACCGGCAGGCCAACCTGAAAACCGTCTACCTCAACGCCTCCTACTTCCCCGCGGTGGAAATGCTCTCGGCGATCGGCACCGCGGTGATCCTGCTCTACGGCGGCAGCCAGGCGATCGACGGCGCGATCCAGATCGGCGTCGTCGTCGCCTTCGTCGGCTACCTCAACACCTTCTTCGAACCGATCCAGCAGCTCTCCCAGCTCTACACGACCTACCAGCAGGGGATGGCGGCTCTGGACAAGATCTTCGACCTGCTGGAAACCGAGCCCGACATGGTCGACGCGCCGGGGGCGATCGATCCGGGGACGCTGCGCGGGGAGATCGAGCTGGAGGGTGTCTGGTTCTCCTACGGCGAGGAGGGCGAGTCGGGCGAGGACACCTGGGCGCTGCGCGACGTCGACCTGCACGTGCCGCCGGGCCAGACGCTGGCCCTGGTCGGGGCGACCGGCGCCGGCAAGTCGACCTTCGCGAAGCTGGTCGCCCGCTTCTACGACCCGCAGCAGGGGACGGTGCGGGTCGACGGGCACGACCTCCGCGGCGTCCAGCAGCGGGCGTTGCGGCGCCAGCTCGGGATCGTGCCCCAGGAGGGCTTCCTCTTCTCCGGCAGCGTCCGCGAGAACGTCGCCTTCGGGCGGCCCGAGGCGAGCGAGGAGGAGATCGAGGCGGCGATCGCCGCCGTCGGGGCGACCGAGTTCGTCGCCGCCCTGCCCGCCGGCCTCGGGACCCAGGTGGGAGAGCGCGGCATCCAGCTCTCGGCCGGGCAGCGGCAGCTGATCGCCTTCGCCCGCGCCCTCCTCGCGGAACCGCGCATCCTGATCCTCGACGAGGCCACCTCCAACGTCGACGTCCGCACCGAGAAGACGATCGAGCGCGGTCTCGAGCGGCTCCTCCACGGCCGCACCGCGATCGTCATCGCCCACCGCCTCTCCACCATCCGCCGGGCCGGCAAGATCGTCGTCCTCGAAGGCGGGAAAATCGCCGAGCAGGGGACGCACGACGAGCTGATCACGGCGGGTGGCCCCTACTCCAAGCTCTACGGCGCCTGGTCCGAATCGGCCGCCTGAGTAGCGCTAGACCTAGCGCTGTCGGCACAGGAGCCGGGCAACCCTCTCACTCGCATGCTGGCTGGATCGTCTTCAGCTGGCCGCGATGGGTGCCAGGCCAGATGCGCAAAACGTTCAGAGGGTCACCCGCCTCCTCCACAACAGGACGAGCAAGACGCTGCTCGCCTAGACCGCAAAAACCCGTAAATAGCCCGGGTGTTCACGGTTTCGCCGCCGGCCGCAAGCGTGCAGGTCTTCTCCGCCTATTTAGCGAGACCGCGAGAAGTGTCGCTATTCGACGCTTCTCGCGGTCTCGTCGAGCTGATCAGCCGGCACCCTCCTACCGACCAACTGACGGTTGACGAGCGGCGCCCTCGGGCATCTGAGCTTTGCCATCTGTCGCTAGGAGGGATGGGTGTCCCCTGGCCGGCCGGCGTCCTGATTTTCGCAGTACCCGTTCCGCGAGAGATGGGGAGTTAGCGGCGAAATCCCAGGGAGGTCAGGGGACACTCATCCCTCCCTACCGACTAACTCAACCGGGCCCTACTCCGCCCGATTCGCCGCCGGTTTCCGGAGCGGGTTCGGGGGTTTCTTCGACGCCGCCGCCGGCACCGCCGGTTTCAGGAGCGATTTCTTCTTCGGGCGCCACTTCTTCTTCAGGGGCGATTTCTTCTTCTTCGAATTCGGGTTCGACTTCGACCCCGCCTTCTTCGCCTTCGAATTCTTCGCCGCCGGGTTCGACTTCACCGCCGCCCGCCGGGGTCGGCAGCTCCCCTGGCCCCTCGGCGCAGTCCTCGAAGCCATAGATCTCCGCCTGGTCCTGGAATTCTTCGAGCGCCACCGCCGCCTGGCCCCTTGCCTCTTCCATCGTTTCCAGGTCTTCGCGTTCGGCGGCGAGTTTCGCTTCGCCCTCGACCTTGGCCAGCTCTTCAGCCGCTTCCATCACTTTGGAGTAGCTGCCGTCATCTTCCTCGGGTGCTCCCAGGTCCTGCAGGCGTTCGACCATCCCCGTGTAGAGGTTGGCGACTTTTTCGGCTTCTTCGCCAGGGAAGTCTTCAGAGGCCGCGGAAGCCGTCAGTGCCCCCACGGCGGCGTTGACCTCGGCGCAGACGTCGTCGCCCTCCGCGATCAGCTCCTCCTTCGTCAGCGCCGTCGGTTCTTCGACGGTGGGCGTGGTCGTTTCGGTCTCGTCGCCCCCGCCGCCGCAGCCGGCGATTACGAGCGCGATCAGCGCCGCGAGGAGAAGGATCGACTTGTGACTGGAGATCCGCATCAGGGGCGACGCTAGCAAAGGGATTCGACGCCTTTGCAGGGTATTGATGAAGCTGCGGCCCAGGGGCTCGAACCCCGACTTCCTCGTCCAGAGCGAGGCGTGCTGCCATTACACCAGGCCGCAATGGCTCTCCTCAGGATAAGGGACTCAGTCGAAGGGGGTTCGCTCGGCGATCATCTGCCGTGCCTGCGCCAGTTCTTCGGAGCGACCGACGCTGAGGCAGCCGGCGACGCGATCGCCCTGCAGGTACCAGACCGAGAACTCGCCGCCGTCGCGATCGCCGCGCCAGACCTCGCGATCCCACTCGTATGCCGGCCCGACGTACTCCATGCTGGCCCAGTCGGCGAGGTCGCTGAAGAAGTAGGGCACGACTTCGTAGTCGGCGTCGGCGCCGAGCATGTTGGCGGCGGCGTGGATGCCCTGTTGCATCGCCACGTCCCAGTGCTCGACGTGGATTCGGCGCCCGTGGACGACGCTCTCATACGAGCAGCAGTCGCCGGCGGCGTAGATACCGGGCACCGAGGTCTGCAGCTTCGAGTCGCAGACGATGCCGCCGGGATCAGCCTCGACCCCAGCCCGCTGCGCCAGCATCGCGTCCGGTCGCACCCCGGCGCCGACCACGACCGTGTCGCACTCGACCGCAAGGCCACTCTCGGTGATCACCGCGCTGACCCGGCCGTCGCCCTCGAAGGCGCTCAGCGTCTGTCCGCCGTGGAAGGTGATGCCGTGCGCTTCCAGCTGACCCTGGAACCAGCGACCGGCGTCCTCGCCGAAGCTGCGCGAGAGGGCGACGTCCTCGATCGCGACGATCGTGCACTTCTTCCCCTGCGCGGCAAGTGAGGCCGCCACCTCGCAGCCGATGTAGCTGCCGCCGATCAGGACCACGCTCTCGGCCGCCTCGGCGTCGGCCCGGACCGCGTCGGCGTTGCCGAAGGCGCGCAGGTAGTGGATCCCCTCGTTCTCGGCCCCCTCGACCCGGAGGATGTTGACCATCGCCCCGGTGCCGAACAGCGCCTTGCCGAATCTGACCTCTTCCCCGCCCTGGATCCTCGCCGTACGCGCCTCCGCGTCGAGCGAGATCACGTTGCGCCCGGTCAGCAGCTCGACCCGGTTCTCCTCGTACCAGGAGGTCGGGTTGACGTGGGCATCCTCGCGGCCGGCGTCGCCGCGCAGGTACTCCTTGGAGATCGGCGGCCGTTCGTAGGGCGGCTCGGGCTCGCGCCCGACGAGCAGGATCGAGCCCTCGGCACCGCGGCGGCGCAGCTCGGCGGCGCAGTGGGCGGAGGCCATGCCTCCACCGACCAGGAGGAAGTCCACCTCGCGGTCGGCCATCTAGGCGCCGTTGCTGCCGTTGCTTTCCGGGCCGAAGAGGGCCTTGAGGTCCTCCTCCTTGCCCGGATCGAGCACGGCGAGGATCTCGTCGCCTTCCTCGAGCACGGTGTCGGCGGTGGGGACGAAGCCCTTGCCCGACCGCAGGACCGAAATCAAAAGGCTCCCTTCGGGCATCTGCAGGTCGCCGACGCGGCGACCGGTGACGCCGGAGTCCTTGCCGAGCAGCATCTCGATGATCTCCAGCTGCTCCTCCTGCAGGTCGAGCAGGTGGACGAGCCCGTACTCGGGCACCTCGTGCTCGAGCAGGCGCAGGATCAGGTCGGTGGCCGAGACCGAGGGTTTGACTCCGAGCAGGTCGAAGTGACGGCGGTTGCGGGGGTTGTTGACGCGGGCGATGATCTGGTCGACCAGGTACTTCTCCTTCGCCACCTGGCAGATCAGCATGTTGTCCTCGTCGTCGCCGGTGACCGCGATCACCATGTCGGCGCGCTGGATCCCCGCCCGCTCCAAGACCCAGAGCTCGGAGGCGTCGCCGTAGGAGACGTTGTGCTCGAGCTCCTGCTCGACGGTCAGGTAGCGACGCCGATCGCTCTCGATCAGAGTCACCTCGTGCCCTTTGTCGAGCAGCTCGCGGGCCAGGTTCCAGCCCACCTTGCCGGCTCCGACGACGATGATGTACATGGCTCTGGCCCTCGCTCCCTACGCCGCCGCCGGGGTGTCGTCGGGGGAGCTGCCGCGGGCGCCCGCCTCGCGCACCGCGCCCTCGAGCATGTCGATCGCGACCCGGGTCGGGCAGACCGTGTTCAGCCCCTGCCGCTGGTACCACTCGGCCCGCAGTGGGTCGAGCACGCGGGCGATCACCGTCGGCACCTCGTAGCGCCGCTGGGCGATCTGGGAGATGACGATGTTGGTGTTGTCGCCGTCGGTGGAGGCGATGAAGACGTCGGCTCGCTCGATCCCCGCCGCCTCCAGCGCCTCGGTCTCGAGGCCGGCGCCGACGGTGAACTGGCCGCCGAGATCCTCCCAGCTCTTGTCCAGCCCGACCTCGAGGCGCGCGTGGGACTCAGGGTCCTCGTCGAGGCAGGAGACGTCGTGGCCCTCGCGCAGCATCGCCCGGGCAACCGAGGAGCCGACCCGCCCGCAACCGACGATCAGAACGAACATGGAGCGGATACTAGACCTCCTGTTCAGGCTCCGGCGGGGCCGTGAGCAGGACCCGACAGGGGGCTTTCTTCAGCACGTACTCGGTGGCGGCGCCGATCTCCTCCGGCTTCGCCGCGCCGATCCCGCCGATCGTCGCCCCGCCCCGGATCTTGGTCGGCGGCTCGCCGCCGATCACGATCGCTTCAGCGTCGCTGCGCCGGGCCGCCTCGAGGATCCCGGCCCCGACCTTGCGGGCGCGGATCACGTCGGTGGTCACCTCGACGTCCTCGTACTCCTCCCCAACCTCCCGCGCCCGCGCCAGCGCCCGGCGCGCCCGCTCCTCCTTCTCCCTCGGCAGCTTCGCGTCCAGGGGCATCGCCAGGGGGACCTCGATCACGTACACCACCTCCATCCTCGAGACGCCGCGCCGGCGACGCCCGTCAACCCGCTCGGCCGCCGCCAGCCGGCCCGCGGTGGCGACGATGTCGTCGTCGAACCTGGTCCCGAACACGGGGACGAGGACGTTGCTGAACTCGATTTCCGGCATCTGCTTGGTGAGGGCGCGCTCGGTGACGGAGACCCGCTTGGTCAGCGTCGTCCCCTCGAAGACCTTGCGGTAGACGACGTAGAAGGTGAGGCCGAAGGCCATCCAGCCGAGGCCGACCCAGCGCGCGGTCGAGTGGTATGCGAGGACGCTGAGGAAGGCGAGGCCGCTGAGGAGCGCCGCCAGGATCGCCGGCAGCGGCAGCTCCGCCTGCCCCCATGGGATCCCGAGCGGAATTCGGAAGGGCCGGCGCTTGTCCGGTTGCGTCACCCGCAGGCGGATGATCGAGAGGTGGGCGATGGTGATCGCCAGGGTCGCCCCGAAGGCGTAAATGCCGGCCAGCAGCTTGACGTTGGTCGGGACGACGAGCCCGATCGCGATCAGGCCGCTGATCACGATCGCGACGTACGGGGTGGCGGTGCGGCGGTCGAGCTTGCCAAGCCAGCTCGGGATCTGGCGGTTGATCGCCAGCGTGTAGATGTGGCGGGATACGCCGAGCATCGAGGTGCTGGCGGCCCAGATCAGGACGGGGGTGGCGACCGCGGCCACCAGCCAGCGCATCACCTCGGCAACCCAGGCGGGTTCATAAGCGGAGACGATCCCCAGCACCGGGTCCTCGACGAACTCGCTGCCGAGGGCGGTCTGCGGGCCGTCGGGGCCGCCGACCACCGGCACCGCCATCAGCGCGATCGCCGCCATCCCGGCGTAGACCAGCGGCACCCCGATCGCGCCGATCCCGGCGACCCGCTTGAGGTCGCGGCGGCTGACGTCGATGTCGGGAGCGAGGTCGGAGGCGGCCTCGATCCCGGCGTAGGCCAGCATCGCCACCACCGCCGCGTAGACGATGTCGCGGAAGCTCGGGTCGCCGAAGAGCTGGAGCTCCTCGGTGAGGCGATCGGGGTGCATGACGACCAGGGCCCCGACGCCGATCACCGCCAGCTGCAGGCCGAGGTCGGCAAGCGCCAGCAGGGTCAGCGAGCCCTGCCGCTCGCGGCCGGTGATGTTGAGGATGTTGAGGGCGCAGACGCCGGCTATCACCGCCACGCCCATCCCGATCTCCCACCCCGGCAGGCTGAAGTCGCTGCTGACCGGCGTCAGGTAGTGCGGGACCGAGAGCGCCGCCAGCGCGATGACGATCAGGTAGTCGATCAGGATCGCCCAGCCGGCGATGAAGGCGACCAGCTCGTTGAAGGCGTGGCGGGCGAAGGTGGAGGAGCCGCCGCGCTCGCGGAACATGGCGCCGCCCTCAACGTAGGTGAGGGTGGTGAGGCCGAAGAGGAGGCCGGCGGCGAGGAAGATCAGCGGCGTCAGCCCAAGGCCCTTCTCGGCGACCACCCCGAGAGAGAAGTAGATCGAGAAGCCGACGGCGGAGTAGGCGGCAGCGAAGAGCGCCGGGACGCCAAGGCCGCGCATCACCACCCGCTCGCGGCGCGGCTCCTGCGGCCGGGGGGCGCTCCCGTCCCGCTGAGGTCGCCCGTCGCCGCCGTTCATCGTTCCATCCTCGTGCCGAGCCAGAGGCGGCCGGCGCCGACGAGCAGGAAGGCGATCCCGATCAGGAAGCCGACCGAGGCCGGCCCTCCCCCGTTCGCGAGGGTGAGGACGAGCACCACCAGGCCGATCGCCGCCAGGACGAGCGAGAAGGCGCGGACGGCGCCGTGGTAGAGGCGCTCGCCGTTCACCTCGCCGCCTCCGCCAGGGCGGCGCCGGGGATCGTCGCCGGCTTGTCGCTCGGGTCGGAGACGACGATCACCCGGCAGGGGCGCTCGCCGAGGATCGTCTGCAGGGCCTTGCCGTAGAGGGGGACGCCGTTGCGGTAGCGGAGGCCGACGACGATCGCCTCCGCATTGATCACCGCCGCCTCGGCAGCGACCGAGTAGCCCGCCTGCCCGGGGCGGACGCGGGAGACGTGGCCGGTGACCCGCTGGCCCCCGATCAGCTTCGCCTCCTCGATCTTGCGCTGCGCCTCGGCTTCGGCCTCAGGCCGAGGCGCGTCCAGCGCCAGGTTGGTGGGCACGGTCATCATCGAGTGGACGTGGATTCCGCGGCGCCGCTTGGAGGCGAGCTTGACCGCGGTCGCGACCGTCTCCGGCGAGAAGGGAGCCTCGTCGTCGAAGGCGACGAGGACGCTCCGGTACTCGACCTCCTCGACCCCGAGCGGCTCCGGCAGCACGACCTTGACCGTTTCCGTCAGCGGCAGCCGCTGGCTGCGCCGGTAGAGGACGTAGAGGCTGATCCCCAGGGCCATCCAGCCGAGCCCGGCGATGAGGGTGGTCGGGTTCAGCGCCATCACCACGACCCAGGCCGTGAAGGTGCCGAGGCCGCCGAGGACGGCGCTGAGAGGAATCTCGAAGCCGAAGGCGCGGACGTTCAGCGGCGGCTTCCAAATGCGCTCGACGTCCGGCTGCTTGCGCCGCAGTTGTATTAGCGCGACGTGGGCGATCGTGAACGAGAGCATCGCCCCGAACGAGTACATCGTCGCCAGGAAGTCGGTCTGTCCCGGCAGCAGGGTGACGATCGCGATCACCGAGAAGATCAGGATCGCGACGTAGGGAGTGCGGTACTTCGGGTGGACCTGGCGCAGGCCCTCGGGCAGCTGACGATGCTGGCCCATCGAGTAGGTGAGTCGCGAGACGCCGATCAAGCCTGCGTTGGTCGCGATCAGGAGGATCACCGCGGCGAGAACGCCCACGTAGTAGCGGAGGATTTCCGTCGGCATGTGAGCCAGACCGAGGTTCTCGACGATGCCGAGGATCGGGTCGTCGGCGAAGGTCGTGCCGAGCTCGGTCATGTAGTTGCCGGCGGCGTCCTGGGTGACCGGCATCGCCGAGAGGGCGACGATCGGGATCAGCAGGTACAGGGCGAGCACGGCGACCACGGTGAGGCCGACGCTGCGCGGGATCGTCCGCGCAGCGTCCTTCGCCTCCTCCGCCATGTTGGAGATCGTCTCGATCCCGGTGTAGGCGATCATCCCGACCGCGACCCCGAGGGCGAAGTCGCTCCAAGTGGGAGCCACGCCGAGGTTGACGTTGTCGACCAGGATCTCCGGGCTGAGGACGAGCACCAGGCCGATCCCGACGAGGATCACCTGCGTCGCCAGGTCGGCGACCGCGAGGACGAGATTGAGCTTCGCCGACTCCTCGGTCCCGCGGATGTTGATCAGGGCGAGGCCGATGATGAGGACCGCGCCGCCGACGATGTCGCCAGGGCTTTCGCCGAGCCAGGGCCAGAAGACCGCCAGGTAGTGGGGCACGAAGAAGGCCGAGATCGCGACCGTGATCGTGTAATTGAGCATCTGCCCCCAGGCGGCGACGAAGCTGACGAACTCGTTGAAGGCATGGCGGGCGAAGCTGGAGGAGCCGCCCGCCTCCGGATACATCACCGTCGCCTCCGCATAGGTGGCGGCCGTGGCGGCGAAGATCAGGCCGGAGATGACGAACGCGACCGGGGTCAGGCCGAGGGCGAAGGCGGCGGTGACGCCGAGGGCGTAGTAGATCGAGGAGCCGACGTTGCCGTAGGCGGCGGAGAACAGCGCGCCGACGCCGTGGACGCGGCTCAGCGACTCGTCTCTGGGGATCCGCTGGGCCATCTATGAAGGACGAGAACCGGTCACTCAGACCGAATATACGCGCGCGGCCGGGGCGCAAGGGCCGCCCCGGGTCCGAGCGCAGCTACCGGGCGGGGCTCGGCCTCGGCTTGGGGATTCTGAAGCGGGACGTCGCCGGCGAGAGATCGAAGTTCCCGGCGGACCCGACGGCGACGACCCGGAAGACGTGCCGGCCCGGGCTCAGGTTCCTGTAGGTCTTCGGCGAGCCGCACTCCGTGAAGGCGCGCCGGTCGAGCCTGCAGCGGAAACCGGAGCCGCTTTCGCTGGAGCCGAAGACGAAGGTCGCGCGCCGCCGCTTCGCCCTCAGGATCTTCCTCTGGATCACGGTGTCGGGCCTGAGGTCCCCGACGGGCGCCGCCGGTCCTGCTTCGAGAGGCGGTTCAGGCGGCTCCCGGAAGACGTTGATCCAGGTGGCGCTCATCTGCGCGGCCCCGGTGCCGGCGTCGAAGCGCCCGTCGAGCGCGATGCGGTAGGTCGTGCCGGCGACGGCGTCGAAGCGGAGGAAGTTGCAGCCGCTGGCATCGGAGGCGACCGGCGTCAGCGCGTTCAGCGATGCGCCCACGTAGACGACGAGCACCGTTTCGATCTCCCGCCCGCAGGCCGCCATTCCGTAGCTCCCGGAGGACGGCGCGGTCCAGGAGTACCAGATCGAAGCTCCCCCCGGATCGCCCAGATGGGCCGGCTCACCGGGATCCTTGGTCGCGTTCCAGTTGAAGCCGCTCGCGCCTGCCGCGTAGACCCCCGGCGACACCCCTTCGGTCGCTTCGGTGAGGACGGTGGCGTCCACGAAGTCGTCGTTGACCGGAAGCGGCGTGGCGTCCACCCGCAGAGCGAGCGATCCTTGTCCGGGCTCCCCTTCCCCGAAGAACCTGAGGAGGCCGTCGACCAGGATCTTGTAGTCGACGCCGCCGACCGCCTTGAAGGTGACCGCCATCCCGTCGAAGCCGGGGCAGTCCGGTCCTTCGCTGCCGAAGTCGCCGGCGACTTCGGTCAGGGCGCCGAGCTCCGCTCCCGCGTAGACCCCGAGCAGGGTGCGGAAGGTGCTGCCGCAGGTGCTGACCGTGACGAAGCCACTGCTGGTCGCTTCCCACTCGTACCAGACCGAGTGACCGGTGGCATGGATGCCAAGGCTCCCGGGAGCCGGCTCTTCCGGCTCTTCGGTTGCTTCCCGGTTGGAGCCCGTGACGTCGATGGGCAGGCTCCCGCTCAGCACCTGCCGCTCCGCGAAGTCGTCGTTCGCGGGCGGCGCCGCCGTCGTGCTCGCCGGCAGCGCGAGCACGGCGAAGACCGTCAAGAGCACCGCCCGAAGCGGCTTCGTCCCCTGCCTCATCGCCGCCACCCTAGCGAGCCCCCGGCTCCGGAAAGCGAAACGTTCCTTTCATGGAGGTCACCTTCTGGCCGATCCCGCCGGCGGCGTCCCGGGCGGAGGCGCGGGGCCCCAGGTTTCGCGGCCGTCCGAGGTGGCGATCGGGATCCGAGGGCCGCCCGTGGCCTCGGTCTCCAGGGTCACGTCGGCGACTGCCTTCACTCGCGAGAGCACCTCGCGGGCGTTGCTCCTCTTGCCCTGGGAGCCATAGGGATGGAGGTCGGAGACGACCCCGGACGCCTCGATCCCGGCCTCGTCGGCCAGGAAGAGGGCGCGCGCCATGTGGAACCTCTGGGTGACCACCAATGCCTCGCGGACGCCGAAGATCTCGCGCGCGCGGACCATCGTCGACCAGGTGTCGAAGCCGGCGTGGTCCTCGAACACCGCCCGCGGCGGCACCCCGTCCCTGACCAGCGCCTCGCGCATCGTCCCCGGCTCGTCGTAGGCCCACCGCTGGTGGTCGCCGGAGACGAGGATCTTCTCCACCTTCCCGGCGTGCCACAGACGGGAAGCCTGCTCGACTCGGTCGGCCAGCATCGTGCTCATCTCCCCATCCGGCTCGACCAGAGCCCCCGGCACGATCGCCACTTCCATCGCCGGCGCATCCGCCACCTCAGAAGTCGAGTCCCCGCCCGAGGTCAGGACATAAGCGTTGAGAAGCGCGACGAGCAGAGCCAGCGCCAATCCGCCGGCTATCGCGACCTTCATTGCCTTGCGCATCATCAAAACGCTACCTAGAGCTGCGGGCGACGGGGAGGTCGCTCGCACGCAACTGGTGCCGCCGGGACGAGCGAAAAGCAAGCCCGGCAAGGACGCGGCCCGCCTGAATAGCAGGGCTATTCAGGCGGGTGAGGACACCGCCGGGCGCAGCTTTGCAGCCGGCCCGACGGTGCCAGGGGAGGGCGAGGGGCCTCGCCGCCGCCCTAGAAGTTGACGATCGGGATGATGAGGATGGCGACTATGTTCGCCACCTTGATCATCGGGTTGATCGCCGGCCCGGCGGTGTCCTTGTAGGGATCACCGACCGTGTCGCCGGTCACCGAGGCTTCGTGCGCCGGCGAGCCTTTGCCGCCGTGCGCCCCGTCCTCGATCAGCTTCTTCGCGTTGTCCCAGGCGCCGCCGCCGGCGGTCATGCTGATCGCGGCGAAGAGGCCGACGACGATGACGCCGATCAGGAGGCCGCCGAGCGCGTCGACGCTGAGCAGGCCGACGATCACCGGCACGATGATCGGGATCAGCGACGGCAGGATCATCTCTTTCTGCGCCGCCAGGGTGACGATGCTGACCGTTTTCCCGTAGTCGGGTTTTTCGGTCCCCTCCATGATCCCGGGGTGCTCCCGGAACTGTTTCCGCACCTGCTCGACCACCTGGCCGCCGGCGCGGCCGACAGCCTCGATCGCGAAGGCCGAGAACAGGTAGACCATCATGCCGCCGATGATCAGCCCGATCAGCACGTCAGGGCTGGTCAGGTTGAAGAGCCCGGCGAGGTTGAACCCGTCCGGAGCCTCCGCTTCCAGCTCGTATTTGAAGGCGGCGAACAGCACCAGCGCGGCAAGCGCGGCGGAACCGATCGCATAACCCTTGGTCACGGCCTTGGTCGTGTTGCCGACCGCGTCGAGCGGGTCGGTGACGTTGCGGACGTCCTCCGGCAGATCGGCCATCTCGGCGATGCCGCCGGCGTTGTCGGTGATCGGCCCGAAGGCGTCCAGCGCGACGATCAGACCGCAGAGCGAGAGCTGCGCCATCACGGCGATGCCGATGCCGTAGATGCCGGCGAGCTCGTTCGCGGCGAGGATCGCCAGGGCGAGGACGAGCGCCGGCGCGGCGGTCGACTGGAAGCCCTGGGCGAGGCCCTGGATGATGTTCGTCGCGTGACCCGTCTCGGAAGCCTCGGCAATCGTCTTCACCGGGCGGAAGCGGGTCGAGGTGTAGTAGTCGGTGATCACGAACAGCAACGCGGTCACCGCGATGCCGATCACCGCGCAGAGCCAGAGGTCGCCGACGCTGACTGCCGAAGCGGCGGCGTCGCCGAACCCGAGCCGGAGCGGTTCGTCCATCAGCCAGTCGGTGATCGGGTAGAAGGCCGCGATCGAGATCAGGCCGGAGACGATCATCCCGACGTACAGCGCACCCTCGACTTTGTTCGATTTGGTGCGGACGCAGAGGGCGCCGATGATCGAGGCGATGATCGCCACGCCACCGAGGACCAGCGGGTAGATCGCGACCTCGCGGGCGAAGTCCGGGAAGGTGAGGACGCCGAGCAGCATCACCGCGACGGAGGTGACCGCGTAGGTCTCGAAGAGGTCGGCGGCCATGCCGGCGCAGTCGCCGACGTTGTCGCCGACGTTGTCGGCGATCACGGCCGGGTTGCGAGGATCGTCCTCGGGAATCCCGGCCTCGACCTTGCCGACCAGGTCGGCGCCGACGTCGGCGGCCTTGGTGAAGATGCCGCCGCCGAGACGGGCGAAGACCGAGATCAGCGAGCCACCGAAGCCGAGGCCGATCAGCGCGTCGACGGCCTCCTTGTCGTCAACGCCGCCGAGGACGAGGGCGCCGTAGTAGCCGGCGACGCCGAGCAGGGCCAGCCCGACGACCAGCAGCCCGGTGACCGAACCGCCCTTGAAGGCCACGTCCAGTGCCGGCGGAACCCCGCCGCGGGCGGCCTCGGCCACGCGCGAGTTGGCCCGCACGGAGACGTTCATCCCGATGAAGCCGGTGGCCCCCGAGAGAACGGCGCCGATCACGAAGCCGAGCGCGGTATGCCAGTCCTGCAGGAAGATCAGCAGGATCGCGATCGGGACAGCGACCGCGGCGATGATCGTGTACTGGCGGTTCAGATAGGCCTGGGCCCCCTCCTGAACGGCGCCAGAGATTTCGCGCATGCGGTCGTTGCCCGCGGGCTTCGCGAGCAGGCGTTGGGTGACGATAAGTCCGTAGACGACGGCGGCTGCTGCGCAGACCAGCGCGACAACCACTCCGTAGTCGGTCAAGAAGTCGGTCAAGTTCCTATTCCTCCGGTGGTTTTGGCGGCGCGGGAGTCTATAGACGAAGGCGGCGCCACGGCGCCGAGACCCGCTCTAGAACGTCGATTCCAGACTCGGTGCCTGGATCAGGCGGGCTCGGAGGCCCGTGGCGCGCCGCCGTAGGTCCGGCGCGTTTCCGCCACCGCGTCGCGGTATATCTCCTCGATCGAGGCCCCGGAATCGAGCGCCTCCCGCGCCCGCTCGGCCCCGTTTCGCTCCGGCAGCCGCAGGTCCAAGCCCAGCCGCGTGCGCGCCGGCTCGGTCCAGATCAGCACCTGCTCGAGCAGCGCCCGCGTCGGCACCTCCTCGCCGCGGCGGAAGTCGACCATGCGGCCACCGGCGCCGTACCGGATCGCCCGCCAGAGGTTCTCCTCGATCTCCCGGTCGGCCAGCGGCGCCCCTTTTCCTTCGTAGCCGTGCTCGTCGTAGTCGAGCGCGGTCTGGGCGATGCAGGCGGCGATCAGGGCGGCCAGCCGGAGCGACTCCTCGCCGCTGGTCTGGGCATCGCAGATCCGCACCTCGACCGTGCCGAAGCTGTGGTGCGGTCGCACGCTCCACCACAGCTGCGTCGACTCGACCACCGAGCCGACCCGCTCCAGGGTTTCGACGAACTCGGCGTAGGTGCGCCAGTCCCCGAACGGCGACGGGACCCCGCAGCGCGGGAAGGTGCGGGTGAAGATCTCGCTGCGGACGCTGTGCAGCCCGGTGTCGCGGCCGTCGAGGAAGGGCGAGTTCGCCGAGACCGCCAGCAGCAGCGGCAGCAGCTCGCGCAGCCAGTCGCAGACGGCGATCGCCCGGTCGGCCCCCCGGATGCCCATGTGCAGGTGCAGGCTCCAGGTGTTGTTGCGCTGAGCGACCCAGCCGAGCTCCTGGCGCAGGCGGTTGTAGTGCGGGGTGTCGATGATCCGCTGATCGACGTAGTTGGCCCAGGGGTGGGTGCCCATCGCGCCCAGCGTCAGCCCCATTCCCCCGACCAGGTCGAACAGCCGCGAGCGGCGATCGCGCTGGCGCTCGGCCGCCTCGGCGAAGGTCTCCGAACGGCCCGAGCGGATCTCGACCTCGGAGGCGATCAGCTCTCCGGCCGCGGCCTCCGCCAGCACCTCGTCTTCCTGACAGGCGGCGTAGACGTCCTCGAACCGGTGCGCCAGCTCCAAGGACCGCGGGTCGAGGATCGCGAACTCCTCCTCGAGCCCGATCGTGAAGTCCTGGGAGGACTCGAACTTCTCGCGGGCGAGATCGAAGTCCAGAGGCAAGGTCGGCGTCCCCCCGCTAAGCGAGGTAGAAGTAGAGCGCGTAGAGGAGGTCGACGGCGGGGCTGGAGGTGTGGACGGTCACCTCCGGCGGCACCTGGAGGAGCTGCTCGGAGTAGTTGAAGATGATCTTCACCCCCGCTTTGACGAGGCGGTCGGCCACGTCCTGGGCGGCCTCGGCCGGGACGGCGAGGACGCCGACGACGATCTCCTCCTCGGCGACGACTTCCGGCAGATCGCCGATGTCGCGCACCGCCAGCTCGCCGATCTGGTTGCCGACGACGCTGGGATCGCTGTCGAAGACCGCCACCACCTGGAACCCGTGGTCGGCGAAGATCGAGGAGGTCGCGATCGCCTGGCCGAGATTGCCGGCGCCGAAGAGGGCGATGTTGTGCTGGCCGGAGGTGCGGAGGATCTTGCGGATCTCCGAGACCAGCGAATCGACGTTGTAGCCGACGCCGCGCTTGCCGAACTTGCCGAAGCCGGAGAGATCGCGGCGAATCTGGGTCGGGTTGATGTGGGTGTACTCGGAGAGCTCCTGCGAGGAGATCGTCTCCCGGCCCATCTTCCGCGCCTGGGTCAGCACCTGCAGGTATCGGGAGAGGCGGGCGGCAACCCCCAACGACAGCCGCTCGCCTTCGACCGGGAACGCCCCTGCCGCGTCGAACTCCTCGATCACCTCGACCATGCCCCCACAGTATCGAGCCTGGCCACGAGGCCAGTTCGATCCAAAATCAGCTCCGAGACCTCGACCCCGTCCACCTCCACCACCGGGATTCGCTCGAGGTGGCGCCGCAGCAGCAGCTCGTTGCTCTCGACGTCGACCTCGTGCAGGTTGAAGCGGTACCCCTCCTCGTGGAGGGCGACGATCTGCTCGATCGCCTCCTCGCAGAGATGGCAGCCCGGACGGGAGTAGACGACGACGTCGGCCATCGGCTCAGTGGGGGACGCCGGCCGTTTCGCCGCTGGCGAAGGCGTCGTAGCCGAGGTAGCCGGGGTACTCGAACCGCGGCGCGAAGCGGGCGGCGGAGCCGATCATCGCGGCGTTGTCGGTGCAGAGGCTGATCCGCACCAGCTTCAGCCGCACGCCCATCTCCTCGCAGAGCCTGGCGACCGCTTCCCGCAGCGGCCCGTTGGCGGCGACGCCGCCGCCGAGCGCCACGGCCTCCCAGTCGCCCTGCTTCAGCGCCCGCTTCAGCTTGCTCGTCAGCTGCTCGACCACGGCGGCCTGGAAGGAGGCGGCGAGGTCCGCGCGCCGCTCCTCCACCCCCTCCGGGCCGAGCTCTCGGCAGCGGTAGAGGACGGCCGTCTTCAGGCCGCTGAAGCTGAAGTCGAGGCCGGGGTTGCGGGACATCGCCACCGGCATCTCGAACGCTTCCGAATCGCCCTTCTCGGCCTCGCGCTGGACCGCCGGGCCACCGGGATAGCCGAGCCCGAGCAGGCGAGCCGACTTGTCGAACGCCTCGCCGGCGGCGTCGTCGAGGGTCTGGCCCAGCAGCTCGTAGCCCTCGTGGCCGCGGACGCCCGCCAGCAGCGTGTGGCCGCCGCTGGCGATCAGGCAGAGGAACGGCGGCTCGATCGGGTCGGGCTCGAGGAAGTTGGCGGCGACGTGCCCCTGCAGGTGGTCGACCGGGATCAGCGGCAGCCGCCGCGCGGCGGCGATCGCCTTCGCAGTGCTGATCCCGACCAGGAGCGCGCCGATCAGGCCCGGGCCGGCGGTGGCGGCGACGGCGTCGATCTCGTCGAGCGTCACCCCCGCCTCTCCGAGAGCCGCCTCGACCACGGGCTCGACCAGCTCCAGGTGGTGGCGTGCCGCCACCTCCGGCACGACGCCCCCGAACCCCTCGTGGGCGGCGGCCTGGGAGGAGATCAGGTTGCTGAGGATCCGCGGACCGTCGAGGACGGCGGCGCAGGTGTCGTCGCAACTCGTCTCTATCGCCAGCAGCAAGGCAGGTACCTCAGTCGAGCCACATGATCAGGGCGTCCTCGCCGTTGTCGTGGTAGTAGCGGGGACGGACGCCGGCCGCGCGAAATCCGAAGCGCTCGTACATCCCGATCGCGCGCCGGTTCGAGACCCGGACCTCGAGCGTGAACGGCAGCGTCCCCCGCGACTCCTCGATCAGCCGCCGCAGCAGCCGGCCGGCGATGCCGCTGCCGCGGTGCTCGGGGGCGACGGCGATGTTCATCAGGTGCCAGACCTGGTCATAGCGGGAGCAGACCACGTAGCCGAGGAGCTTGTCGCCGGCGCTGGCGGCGAGGCAGATGCCAGACGGCTTCGAGAGCTCGAGCACGAACATCGCCAGCGACCAAGGGGTCGGGAACGAGCGGCGCTCGATCGAGATCACCGCCGGCAGGTCGCTGTAGGCGAGCCTGCGGATCTGGACCTCCTGGGTCAGCTCACTCGGCTCTTTGGAAAGCGTCTCGCTCACGCCACCGCTCCGCGTCTGGGGGTCTGAGGTAGATCGGGGCGAGCCCGTCGCGGTCCGGATCCCCCGCCGCTGCCGCCAGAGCGCAGACGTGCCGCCCGGCGACCCGGTGGACGGGATCGGAATCGTCCGGTATGCGGACGCCGTCTCGGGCCAACTCTTGACGAAAGCGTACCGCCCCCGATCCGGCGACCGAAGGGGGTTGCTCCAGCTCCGCGACCCGCGCGGCGAGCTCCTCGGGCCGGTAGACGGCGGGCTCCCAAACCCGCTCGCCGCTCGGCGAGTAGAGGGCGGCGAAGACCTCACCCCGCCAGCCGTCGAGGACAGGCAGTCGCTTGCCCCCCGCCCCGGCCTCGGCGATCCCCGCCGCGAGCGCGTCGAGCGTGCAGACCCCTCGCGCCGGCAAACCGAGGCTGACGCTCAGCCCCCGCGCGGTCGAGATCCCCACCCGCAGGCCGGTGAAGGAGCCGGGGCCGAGGCCGACCGCGAGCAGGTCGACCGCCGCCCAGCCTCCGGCGGCGGCGGCCGCGGCCTCGACCCCCTCGAGCAGACGGGTCGCGTGCAGGGGCCTCCCTTGCGGGGAGAGCCCCAGCTGCGACTCGTGCAGTACCTCGCCGTCGCGCCAGGCGCAGGCGACGGTGTCGACCGTCGCGGTGTCGAGGCCGACGACGGTCAGCGCTTCGCTACCCCGTGACCCGGAAGTTCCAGGAGCCGACTTTTTTGCCTTTGACGAACCAGCTGACGACGTGGACGCCGGGAATCGTCGAGGTGATCTTGTTCACGTAGAGGGTCCCCTGTTCGGCCTCCTGGGCCTGCGCGCAGAGGTTTTTCCCACTCGGGAACTTGACGCAGACGCTGTAGGAGACGTCGCCTTTGAGGCTTTTGAAGAACGCGCCCTTTTTCGACCCCTTCGGGCAGACGTGCGCGGGTTTGGCGTTACGGGAGACCCCGCAGCCGACGTACTTCTTGTAAGCAGCGGCACTGGCCGCAGCGGGCACCGCAGCCGCCAGCAATCCGCTCATCAACATCACCGCCGCAAGCGCCTTCAGTCCCTTCATACGTCCTTGCCTTTCTCCGTGGATTTCCGAGCGCCGATGCTACAAGTTGGCGCTCCCTCTCCTGAACACGCCCAGGAGAGCTTCGGTGCGCCCGGCGCTCGGCCTCTACCCCTACCAGTCGACTTCTATCCGCCGGCGCTCCTCGTCCACGTGCGCGAAGCGCACCTCCAGCGCCGGCCGGTCCAGCCTCCCCGACCCGGCCGCGGGCCACTCGACGAAGGCCACGCCCTCCGGGCGCAGGTAGTCCTCGAGCAATGCGGGGTCCTCCCCCTCCAGGCTCTGCAGGCGGTAGAGGTCGAGGTGGGAGACCGCCATCCGCCCGCCGGCGTACCGCTGACCGATCGTGAAGGTCGGCGAGGTGACCGGACCGGGCGTCCCGAGCTCGCGACAGGCACCGCGGACGAGGGTCGTCTTTCCCGTCCCCAGCTCGCCGGAGAGGAGGACGACGTCGCCAGGAGCCAGGCGCTCGGCGATGCGGGCGCCGAGCGCTTCGGTCTCGGCGGCGCTGTTCGTCTCGACGACCTCCACGGTGGAGGCGTCAGTTAACCGAAGAACCCAAGCTGGTCGCTGGGTGGTGGGGTCGTGCCGCCTTCTTCCTCCGCTTCGGCGATCTCCTCGGCGCTCGGGACCGGTCCCGGCAGCGGCCGCCGCAGGAGCTCCGGGATCGTCGCGAAGTCGGCCCGCAGCGTCTCCTTCACCGAAGGCGTGCGAAGGGCGGCGGCCGGGTGGAAGAGCGGCAGCAGGTAGACGGTGCGGCCGCCGAGGTCGTGCACCTGGGGCGTGCCGCGGACCCTGGTGATCCCGGTCGGGCTGCCGCTCAGCAGCTTCGTCGAGAAGTTGCCGAGGGTGCAGACGACGCGGGGCTCGATCAGCCGCACCTGCTCGAACAGCCACGGCTTGCAGGCTTCGATCTCCAGCGGCTGCGGATCGCGGTTGCCGGGCGGGCGCGACTTGAGCACGTTGGCGATGAAGACGTCCTCGCGGGCGAGCCCGATCTCTTCCAACATCTGGTTCAGCAGCTGGCCGGCGCGGCCGACGAAGGGGAGGCCCTGGCGGTCCTCTTCGGCGCCAGGAGCCTCGCCGACGAACATCAGATCGGCGTCGGCGTTGCCGGCCCCGAAGACCACCTTGGTCCTCGTCTCGAAGAGCGGACAGCGGTTGCAGCTCTGCACCTCCTTGTAGAGCTGGACGAGCTGCTCGCGGCGCTCGGCGGCGGTCGCGCTCACGGCTTCTCCCCCGCCGTCCGGCGCTTGCGGGACTCGGTGATCCGCTGCTGGCGTGCCGCTTCCCGCTCCCCCCGCCGCGATTCGTCCGCCCGCACCTTGGCTCCGCGCGGCTGGCGCCCCGGTGGGGAGACCTGCGAATAGAGGCGCCGCGTCCGCTCCGAGCCGCAGGCGCCGCAGGCGACACCGCTTCCCGCCGCGACCAGCTCCTCGAAGCGAGCTCCGCACTCCTCGCACTCGAACTCGTAGATCGGCATCCGGCAGCCATCGTAGTTGCCCACAACCCCGTAACCGCCCCATGACCGGGCTCTGTCGCCTTCGAATACTCTGCGCCGATGAAGGCAAGGGGGCCGCTGCTGTTGCTCGTCTGCGCGTTAGCAGTCTCGTCAGCGCTTCCGGCAGGCGCGAGCGGCGCCACTGCGGACGTGGCAGAACTGACGCTGAGCAGCTTCGAACTCGAGGGATCCAACGGCTACGAGGTCGAAGTCTCCGCCGCGCGAGAAGGTCGTCAGTCCCCCACTGCTCTGATCAGAGCCATTCGCGGGCCGTTCGAATCGCATTACATAGTGCCGGCCGCCCTCGGCGCAGGAATCCACGCCACCTTCGGCTCCCTCGGGCAGCTCGACATCAGCTTTGAACGCCGCAGCAAGGAGGTCCACCGAACCGGACCAGGGTGCAGGTCGATAACCGAATCCGGGGTCTTCCGCGGCTCCTTCCGCTTCGCCGGCGAGGGCGGCTACTTCTCCGCCGAAGCGACCGACCCGGCCGGTGAGGTCCTGCGCCTCCCGAATGGCTTCTGCGCCTTCGACAGCTTCCGAGCGGCGCGCCCGGCCATTCCCGCCCTGAGCAAGACCGCCCTCTCCGCCCAGGCCAAGGAGGGCTCGAAAACCCTCTCTTTCGAGGCAACGCGGTTGCACCTGGAACCGAGGACTCTGTTCAGGGCCTCCCTGCGCGAACGAGTCGGCCCCATGGAGGTCGAGCACATCACCGCCGTCAGCGGCAAGAAGCGGACCTTCATCACCTCGAATGAGTCACGCGCCAGCGTTCGCCCGCCGTGGCCTTTCGAGGGCAGCGCCAGGTTCCGCGATCCGGCGAGAGGGCCCGCCACCTTGACCGGCTCGCTGTCCGTCCCCCTCCCCGGCGCTTCGCCCGTCGCCCTGACCGGGGACTTCACCGTCAAGCTCTGCCCGCGAGTGCCGATCCTCTCGAACTGCCTGCGCGGCCAGCCGGGACCGTTTCGCTACGGAAGCGGCTCCCACTCCCAGCCCTTGGCGCTGGCCAGGCTCTCCTCGCTGAGGTAGCGGCGGAACTCGTCGAGCTCGGCCGGCTCGACGCTGTAGACGTGCCCGGGCTCGGGGAAGTGGCGGGTCCGCACCTCCTGGCCGTAGCGCTTGACCGCTTCGACCATCGTCTCGTGGACGTCGGCGTAGCGCTTGACGAATTTCGCCATGTGGCCGGTGGTGATCCCCAGCAGGTCGTGGAAGACCAGCACCTGGCCGGTGGTCCCGGGGCCGGCGCCGATCCCGATCGTCGGCACCTCGAGGCGCTTGACGATCTCGTCGGTGATCGCCGAGGGGACCGCCTCGATCACGATCGCGAAGCAACCCACCGACTGCAGGGCGAGGGCGTCCTCGAGCGTCTTGATCGCGCTCTTGGCGCTCTTACCCTGGGCTTTGTAACCGCCGAGAGCGGTGGCGGTCTGCGGGGTGAGGCCGACGTGACCCATCACCGGGATCCCCGACTGGACGATCGCCCGGGCGCGCTCGACGATGACGCCGCCGGCCTCGAGCTTGACCGCCTGGCAACCGGTCTCCTTGACCAGTCGCTGGGCGCTGCGGATCGCTTCCTCGTTGCTCGCCTCGTAGCTGCCCATCGGCATGTCGCCGACCATCAGCGGCGACTTCAGGCCGCGGCGGACGGCTTTGCCTAGCATCACCATCTCGTCCATCGAGACCAGCTCGGTACCGGGGTAGCCGAGGACGACGTTGGCGGCGGAGTCGCCGACGAGGACGACGTCGACGCCGGCGGCCTCGGCCACGGTCGCCGAGGGATAGTCGTAGGCGGTGACCATCACGATCGGCTCGCCGTTGGTCTTCATCTCCGTCAGGCGCGGCAGGCCGACCGGTTTGCGGTCTGAGGTCGGGGCGGTGTGGGAGCGGCCGCCGGAGCTCATTTGAGCAGCACCTCCGGGTGGCTGTCGATCGCGATCGCTTCGTTGTCGTCGTTTACGTGGACGACGACCGGGTCGTAGTGCTCGAGGTCCTTCTCGTCGTAGGAGCCGAAGGTGGCGACGATGATCTTGTGGCCGGGCTCGACGAGGTGGGCGGCGGCGCCGTTCACCTGCATCGTCCCCGAGCCCGGCTCGCCGTCGATCACGTAGGTGACGAAGCGGGCGCCGTTGTCGACGTCCCAGACGTGGACCTGCTCGTTGGTGATCATGTCGGCGCCGGCCATCAGCTCGGTGTCGATCGTGATGCTGCCGATGTAGTCGACGTCGCAGTCGGTCACCGTCGCCCGGTGGATCTTCGACTTCAGCATCTGTCTCTGCACGGGTGTCTCCCCCTTCGCGGGCTAGGTGTCGTTGGACTGCGTGTTCGGATGGATCAAGACGTTGTCGATCAGGCGGGCGCCGCCGACGGGGGCGGCGACGAGGACGAGGACGGGGCGGTCGCCGAACCGCTTGACCGGGTCCAGCGTCTCCGCGTCGCGGGCCTCGAGGTACTCGGGCTCGATGCCGGCGGCGGCGAGCTCGCGGCGGGCGGCGTCGAGGCCGATCCCAAGCGAGCCGGCGCGGGCGGCGAGCTCGGCGGCAGCAAGGGCGCGAG
>DATEOT010000121.1:0-2326 GCA_035273795.1 Solirubrobacterales bacterium
GCGGCCGGTGAACTGTTCGGCGACGAAGAACGGCTGCGAGAGGAAGCGCTCGATCTTGCGGGCCCGGGAGACCGTCTGGCGGTCCTCGTCGGAGAGCTCGTCGATGCCGAGGATGGCGATGATGTCCTGGAGCTCCTTGTAGCGCTGCAGGACCTCCTGGACGTCGGTGGCGGTGCGATAGTGCTCGTCGCCGACGACGTCGGGCTTGAGGATCGTCGAGGTCGAGTCGAGCGGGTCGACCGCCGGGTAGATCCCTTTCTCGGAGATCGACCGCGAGAGCGCGGTGGTTGCGTTGAGGTGGGCGAACACCGAGGCCGGAGCCGGGTCGGTGTAGTCGTCGGCGGGGACGTAGACCGCCTGGATCGAGGTCACCGAGCCGCGGTCGGTCGAGGTGATCCGCTCCTGCAGGCCGCCCATCTCGGTCTCCAGCGTCGGCTGGTAGCCGACCGCGGAGGGCATCCGGCCCAGCAGGGCCGAGACCTCGGAGCCCGCCTGGACGAAGCGGAAGATGTTGTCGATGAACAGGAGCACGTCCTGTCCGCCCTGCTCGCGGTAGTACTCGGCCATCGTCAGCCCGGAGAGGGCGACGCGCAGACGCGCGCCCGGGGGCTCGTTCATCTGGCCGAAGACGAGCATGGTCTTGTCGATCACGCCCGACTCTTTCATCTCGAGCCAGAGGTCGTTCCCCTCGCGCGAGCGCTCGCCGACGCCGACGAAGGCGGAAAGGCCGGAGTGCTCCTCGGCGATGTTGCGGATGAGCTCCTGGATCAACACGGTCTTGCCGACGCCGGCGCCGCCGAACAGCCCGACCTTTCCGCCTTTGGCGTACGGGGCGAGGAGGTCGATGACCTTGATCCCGGTCTCGAGGATCTCCTGCGTCGGGGTCAGGTCGGAGGCCTTCGGGGCCGGGCGGTGGATCGGCCAGCGCTCGCCGGCCTCCACCTCGGGGCCGTTGTCGATCGGCTCGCCGAGCAGGTTGAAGATCCGGCCCAGGGTGGCGTCGCCGACCGGAACCGTGATCGGGCCGCCGGTATCGACGACGCGATCGCCGCGCTTGACTCCGTCGGTCGCATCCATCGCCACCGCGCGGACGCGGTCGTCGCCGAGGTGCTGCTGGACCTCGCAGACCAGCTGCGTCGCTTCGCCGTCGCCGTCGCCGGCGGTCTCGATCGTCACCGCCGAGAAGATCTCCGGCAGCTGCTCAGGGAAGGCGGCGTCGATGACCACTCCCGTGACCTGCTCGACGCGCCCTACGTTGGTTCCGTTTCCGTTGTCAGCCATGCGTTCCTTTTCTCGTCTTTGAAGTGCCGTTGGTGATCTGGGCCTGTCGCCTAGCCGAGTGCCTCGGCGCCGCCGACGACCTCCAAGATCTCCTGCGTGATTTCCGCCTGCCGCGCCCGGTTCATCTCCAGCGTCAGGTCGCCGATCATCGACTCGGCGTTCTCGGCGGCGTTTCGCATTGCGGTCATCCGCGCGCCCAGCTCCGAGGCCGCGGACTCGAGCAGCGCCCGGTAGACCGAGATCGTCACGTATTCCGGGATCAACCTGCCGAGCAGCTCCTCGGGGTCGGGCTCGTAAACCCACTCCGAGCGGCTTTGATCCGGCCCGCCCTCGATCTCCTCCTCGGCCTCGACCTCCTCCTCGGCCCCCTCGCCGGTCACCTCGGCCTGCTGCAGCGGCAGCAGGGTCTGGCGCCAGACGTGCTGGGTGAGGGGTGAGACGAAGCGGTTGTAGATCAGCTCGACCCGGTCGAGGTCCTCGTCGACGTAGCGGGCGGTCATCTCCTCGCCGATTTCCCGCGCGTTGGCGAAAGCCGGGCGGTCGGTGAAGCCGACGTAGGAGGAGGTGACGTCCTGCTTGCGGAAGGTCATCGCCGAGACGCCCTTGCGGCCGACCACGGCGAAGGCGGGCTCGGCCCCCTCCTCGCGGACTTTCGCTGCCGTCCGCATCCCTTCGCGGATGATGTTGGAGTTGAAGGCGCCGGCAAGGCCGCGATCGCCGGTGACGAGGACGATCCCGACCCGTTTCACATTCTCGCGCTCGGTCAGGACCGGCACCCGGGGAATGCCGCCCGCGTGAGCAGAGGCCTGGCGGGTCAGCCGCCGGATCCCCTCCGCGTAGGGCCGCAGGTCGGAGATCCGTTGTTCGGCCCGACGCAAGCGCGCCGCGGCGACCATCTCCATCGCCCGCGTGATCTTGTTGATGTTCTTGACCGACGCAATGCGGTTCTTGACTTCCTTCTGCGTTGCCATGAGAGAACCGGGTCCGGCGACTAGGCCGGGGTAGCCGTCTCCTCGCCTTCGACCGTGTCAGAAGCGGTTTCCGA
>DATEOT010000122.1:0-42118 GCA_035273795.1 Solirubrobacterales bacterium
GGCCGGGACGCAGCCGGCGGCGCCGCCGCCGCCGAAGGCGCCGCGCGTGACCGCCGTCGAGAGGGGGAGCGCCTGGGCGAGGACGACGTCCGCCTGGCGCCGGCCGTAGTCGGGCGCCGCCAGCAGCTCGGCTTCGGTGTAGGCGTCGGAGCCGTGCTCCTCGACCGCTTCCAGGTAGGGGCCGGCAACGACGTCGACCAGGGTCGTCGTCCCCGCCACTTCCGGGCTCAGCTGGAAAGCCGGGTCGACGTGGCGCTGGGCGATCTCGATCGCGGCGGTGTCGGCCTGGGTGAGGACCGCCTGCTGCTCGAGCGTGTCCCGACCCTGAGCGAGGACGACGAGGTTGGGGCCGAGGGCGACGAGGGTGAGAACGCCCATCAGGGCGATCGCCGGGCGGCTCGGCCGCGCCCCCCGCAGGAGGTTGGCGAGGATCATCAGCAGGAAGACGGCGGCGACGTACTGGTAGCGGCTCGAAGCCGCTTCGCGCCCGGGGGCGGCGTTGAAGGCGGTCAGGAACCAGCTCGCCCCGGCGGCGGCGGCGATCGGCCAGAGCCCCGGGTAGAAGCCGGGCCGGCGCAGCTGCCGGTAGCCGAGGACGACGACGAGCGCGACGAGGATCGCCACTCCCCAGGTCGGGCTGGTCGAGCCGTCGATCGGGTTGGTGCCGAGGCCGACCAGCGAGCCGGTCGCCGCCGCCACCGCTTCGGCGACGAAGCGGGGCGCCTCGAGCATGTTCTCGAGCGAGATGTGGGTTGCGGCCTCGTGGCCCCAGCCGAGGTACCAGACGGCGAACAGCACGGCGGGAACCGCCACCACATAGGAGCGCCGCAGCCAGGTCCGGCGCGGCCCCAGCAGGATCGCCACCGCGGCGGCGAGACCGAAGGGGAGACCGAGCCCCGAGAAGCCGAGGGCGAGGACGAGGAAGACGCAGGCGGCCAGGTCGCCGAGGCGGTCCTCGCGTTCGAGCGCGAGCAGCATCGCGATTCCGAAGAAGAGCGGGCCGACGAAGGTGATCTCGAACGGCCAGAGCAGCGCCTCCCAGCCGGGGCCGAAGCCGAGCAGCAGGACCGCGGCGAAGAGCGCCAACCAAGGGCCGACGCGGCGCTCGACGTAGACGAAGAGGAGGCCGGCGGTCCCCAGCAGGAAGGCGACGAGGAGGAGGTATTCGGGCAGGGCGCTGCTCATCCCGAAGAGCTCGATCAGCACCCACTGGATCAGCGCCGGGAAGACGACCAGGTGCTCGTTGTGGGGGCGCAGGAGGTTGTCCACCGTCAGCTCCTGGCGGCTGATCAGGAACTCCCACGTGTCCTGCAGGAAGGTGAGCTCCGAGGTGAGGACGAGGATCGTCGCCGCGGCCGCCGCCATCGCGGCGGCAAGCAGGAGGTAAGGGGCGTCGCGCCAGAGCCTCTCCATCGAGGAGCGGCAGTGTATTGCGGAATGAGGCGCAGAACGGTCGGTAGACTGCGCCTGGATGTCAGAGCAGGCGACCTCGAGTGGTACCGCCCGGCAGGAGGACCTCGACGCCGAATACGGACAGGCCTACTACCTCAACTACTGGGGCGGAGGCGGTCCGTACGAGCGCAACGAGCACTGGCTGAGGTTCTTCGGCACCGTCGCCGACGGGATCGTCCGCGACCTCCAGCCTTCCACCGTCTTCGACGCCGGCTGCGCGATGGGCTTCCTGGTCGAGGCCCTGCGCCAGCGCGGGGTCGAGGCCTCCGGCGCCGACGTCTCCGAGTACGCGATCTCCCAGGTCGACGACTCCGTCGCCGCCCACTGCCGGGTCGGCTCGCTGACCGAGCCGCTCGGCGGCCGCTACGACCTCGTCACCTGCATCGAGGTGCTGGAGCACGTCCCGCCGGACGAGATCGACCGGGCGATCGACAACCTCTGCGCGGCCAGCGACAGGCTGCTGATCTCGACCACCCCGGGGGACTTCGGCGAGCCGACCCACTTCAACGTCCAGCCGCCGGAGAACTGGGCGGCGAAGTTCGCCCAGCGCGGGTTCTTCCGCGACCCCGAGCAGGATCTCGCCTACGTCTCCCCCTGGGCCGCCCTCTACGTACGCCGGGAGGAGCCGGTCGCCGACACCGTCCGCCGCTACGACCGCGCCTGGTGGCGGCTGCGCCGCGAAGCGCGGGAGGTGCGCGAATCCCTGCTCGAGACGCAGGCGAAGCTGGCCGAGGCCGAAGAGCGCAACGTGGTCCGCGAGGAGCTTGAGGAGGCGCAGGAGGAAATCCTCCGCCTCCGCGACCTGCTCGTCGCCAAGGACACCGAACTGGGCAGCGCCAAGGGCAAAGTGGCGGAGCTGGAAGACCATCGGATGCGCATCGCCGGCGTCAAGCACCGGCTCGCCACGGCAGTGCCGGGGCTGCGAACGCTGATCGGCGCAGCGCTGCGGGTAATGCGCAGCGGGCGCTAGCGACAGCACCCGTGACCCCGCCCCGCTTCTCGATCCTGACCCCGGTCTACGAAACGCCTGCCGGCGTGCTGCGGCGGATGCTGCGCTCGGTGGTCAACCAGAGCTACGGCGACTGGGAGCTGTGCCTGGTCGACGACGGCTCCCAGCAGCCCCACGTCGCCGAGATCCTCGCCAGGGCCGAGGCGCGCGACCCGCGGATCCGGGTCGCGCGGATGGAGCGCAACGGCGGCATCGTCCCCACCTCCAACGCCGCGCTGCAGATGGCCCGAGGCGAGTTCGTGGCCCTGCTCGACCACGACGACGCCCTCCACACCGACGCCCTCGCTCACGTCGCCGAGGCGATCGACGCCCGTCCCGACGCCGATTACCTCTACACCGACGAGGACAAGATCGACCTGCGCGGCCTCCACTCGAGCCCGTTCTTCAAGCCCGACTGGTCGCCGGAGCGGATGCGGACGCAGATGTACACCTGCCACTTCAGCGTCCTGCGGCGGGCGCTGGTCGAAGAGGTGGGCGGTTTCGACGCCGCGTTCGAGGGCTCCCAGGACTGGGACCTCGTGCTGAAGGTGACCGAGCGGGCGCGGGCGATAGTCCACGTGCCCCGGGTCCTCTACCACTGGCGGATGCTGGAGAGCTCTGCCGCCGCCAGCGGCGAGGCCAAGCCGTACGCCGCCGAAGCCGGCGTCCGCGCCGTCCAGGCCCACTGCGAGCGGATCGGCCTGCCGGCCGAGGTGTCGCTCGACGAGGCCGACCCCGGCATCCTCCACCTCGAGCCGCGGCTGCGGAGCGAACCGCTGGTCAGCATCGTCATCCCCACCGGCGGCCAGGTGCGCGACGTCCGCTTCGAGCCGGTCGTGCTCGTCCAGCACTGCGTGCGCAGCATCCTCGAGCGTTCGAGCTACGGGAACTACGAGATCGTCGTCGTCTACGACGAGGGGATGGACGAGGAGGTGCTGGAGGAGCTGCGCCGGCTCGCCGGCGAGCGGCTGCGGCTGGTCCCCTTCAGCGGGCCGTTCGACTTCTCGAAGAAGATCAACGCCGGGGCCGTGCGCAGCCGCGGCGAGCACTTGCTCCTGCTCAACGACGACATCGAGGTCGCGACCGCGAACTGGATCGAGCGGATGGTGATGTACAGCGACCACGAGGGGATCGGCGCCGTCGGCGGCCGGCTGCTGTGGGGGGACGGCCGTCTCCAGCACGTCGGCATCGCCTTCGAAGACGCCCTCCCCCACCACCACTACCGCGGCTTCGGCGGCGAGTACACGGGTTACTTCAACACGGTGCGGATCACCCGCAACTGCCTCGGGGTCACTGGTGCCTGCCTGATGACGCCGCGCGAGGTCTTCGAGGAGCTGGGCGGCCTCACCTCGAGCTTCCCGGTCAACTTCAACGACGTCGACTACTGCCTCAAGGTGCACCAGAGCGGCCGGCGGATCGTCTACGACGCCGACCTGGTCATGTTCCACTTCGAGTCCTCCAGCCGCGACCCGGTGGTCGAGCGCTGGGAGGTGGAGCAGCTGCTGGAAAGGTGGCGGGGGGTCGCCGCGGTCGACCCCTTCGAGAGCCCGCACCTACGCCGCGGGTTGCCGCGCATCCCCTCTTACATGGCCTGGGCCCGGCGCCGCCTCTCGCCGCGGCCCCTCCGCCGCGCGGCCTGACCCGACCAGGGCCACCGCCACGAAGGCGGCGAGCGCGAGGGCGGAGAGGACCGCTGACGCGGTCGAGTATTCGGTTCCCGGAAGCGGGTCGAGCACGGGTGCGTAGAGGGCCAGGCTGAGGGCCGAGGCGGCGCCGACGTACCAGAGCGCGAAGCGCGGGAAGGTCGCGCGCAGGCCCGCCACCGCGCCCGCCATGCCGAGGATCGGGATCAGGTAGCTGGCGATGTGCAGGAGCGTGCGATCGTTGGTGTTGCCGAACACGAGCAGCGCCCAGACCACGGTGCCGACGAAGGCGACGAGGAAGCAGGCGAGCGCGAACCCGAACTCGGGCGAGCCGCGGTTGCGCCGGCGCAGGGCCATCGCGAACGGGGCGAGCAGCAGCAGCCCCATCGAGGGCAGCAGGTAATAGAAGAACACCACCCGGAGGGCGCGGGCGACTTCGCTCAGCTTGCCGGTGTCCAGCGCGGCTTCGATCGCCTTCGGCGCCATCGTGCCGCCGCTAACCGTGGCGAAGTTCTGGCCCTTGTTGTGGAGGGCGCCGCCGAGACCCTCTTCACGGTAGGCGTCGACGATCGCCTCCATGGTGCCGCGGTCGTCGACTTCGACCGCCCCGGCCAGGGTCCACTTGGCGAGGCGGTTGCCCGGCGGGTCCTCGTATTTCTGGAAGGCCGACCAGGGGGCCATGAAGAGGACGCCGACCAGCGCCGCCACCCCCAGCCAGCGCCAGCTGGGCAGGCCCCGGTAGGCGGCGACCGCGGCCAGCGGGATGATCCCGAAGATGCTCGACCCGTGGCCGAGCATCGCCGCGCCGCAGAGCGCCGCGACCAGCGCCGCGGCCCAGAGGGAGTGGCGGAGGCGGTCCCAGAGCGGCGTCATCACCAGCGCGGCGGCCCCCAGCAGCATCGCCGCCGGCAGCAGCTTCGGCCAGACGAAGAAGCCGTTGAGGATCGCCAGGCTGCTGAGGAGGACGGCCGCCGTCGTCAGCCCGCGGGTGAGGCGGCCGACGCCGGCGGCGAGCATCAACGCCCACAGCCCGACGATCCAGAGCTGCTGGAGGACGACCCCCATCACCTGGTAGCTGAGGCCCTTCGCGTCCCAGCCGAACGGGTGCTGCCAGAGCCCGTAGCCGACCTGGAGGGGCGGCCGGTCGCTGGAGAGCCAGATGCCGGGGAATTCGGGCGGTTTGCCGTGGTGACCGTTGTCGAAGAACCATTCGGTGAAGAAGAGGGGGATCTGGTTGTCGCTGGGCAGCGGGTGCGAGAAGCGCGTCGCCGCCGCGGCCAGCGGCGTCTCGGTGCCGCCGTGGACGAAGCCGAGGAAGACGAGGAAGACCGAGCCGAGGCCCCAGAGCATGAGGGGCGTCGCCAGCTTCCCCAACAGGTCGCGGTCGATGCCGCCGCCGACGAGGACGCCGCCGACCAGGACCGTCGAGCCGAGGAAGAGGAGGTAGGAGAAGGTTTCGCCGACGACCGGATCGGCGTAGTAGGCCCAGAACCCGAGCAGAGCGGTCGTGCCGCTCGCCGCCAGCCCGATCGCCAGGAGCACCGGCACCGAGACGATCCCTTTCCGGGCCGCCAGCAGGGCGGCTGCCGCGAACGGGAGGGCGGTCAGGAGCAGATGGCTCGCGAGGAGCAGGAGAAGTTCGCCGACCATTGCCTAGGAAACCCCTGCCGCGCGCATTCGCCGGTAGGTTCGCATACGGTTCCCCGCCATGAACTACGAGCGCCTCTACTCATTCCGCTTCCGCGACATCGACCAGGACGGCCGCGCCGCCGTCTGGAACGAGATCGCCCCCCACGTCCACGGCCTGATGGGAGGGCCGCAGAAGGTCCTCGACCCGGCCGCCGGGCGGGGCGAGTTCATCGGCGCCGTGCCGGCGAAGGAGACCTGGGCGGTCGACCAGGTCAGCTACGAGGCCGCGTCCTACAAGCCCGACGCGACCGTGATCGTCTCGCCGATCATGGACGCCGAGCTGCCGGGCGACCACTTCGACGGCGTCTTCGTCTCCAACTTCCTCGAGCACCTCTACGACCAGGAGGCGATCGCCGCCTTCCTCGAAAAGATGCACGCGGCGATGGCCAAGGGCGGCCGGATCGCGATCATGGGGCCGAACTACCGCTACTGCTCCGACGAGTACTGGGACTGCGCCGACCACTACGTCGCCCTCACCCACGTGGCGATCGAAGAGCACCTCTACGCCGCCGGCTTCGAGCTCGACAAGGTGATCCCCAAGTACCTCCCCTACTCCTTCCGCGGCATCCTGCCGCCCTCGCCGGCGCTGACCCGCACCTACCTGAAGATGCCGCTGGCCTGGAAGGTGCTCGGCAAGCAGTTCCTGGTCATCGGCCGCAAGGACTAGCTGGGCTTCTTCCGTCGGTCTCGGCGCTTAGGCCGGAATCGAAAGAGTCCGAGCTCGGTCTCGCCTCTCCCGAGGTTGGGAATGGGGGGAGGTGGAGGCGGTGGAGCCTTTCCACTGCCAGTCTGGGATTTGGCGTTATCGGTCATGAAGACAAAATATTACTACCGAGAAGCGCCGCGAGAGCGACGATCTCGATGACGAGTGCGACCGCCGCAACGGCGAACGCTCGGATCAGCCATCCCACCTTCGCGTCACTCGACCTCCAGAGTCTGTCCAGCTCATAGGTCAGGCGCCGATACACCTCGGGCATGTCCTCGCGATGGGCGAAAAGCTCTTCGTACAGGACAGGTCCCTTCTGCGCGAAGACCAGGCCCCGCTTTGGCAGCAGGACGAAGACATCTGCGGAAATCGAGATCACGAAGGCGAGGAGGGCAGTGGCTGCCAGTCCCCGCGGATTTGGGCCCTGGAGGGCCTGCTGTCCCAGGAGCGAGGCTCCCAACGAGGCGGCAGCCAGGAGAACTCCCGTTCGCGCGCGCAGCTCTTCCACGTAAGCCTCCTGCTTGTCGAGACTTCTCAGCGCAGCCTCGAAGGCCAACTTCTCGAATTCCGCCGCCACCTTTTCCCTAAGGAGCGGCGGCCGAGAACTCTCCCCTACGAACCGGCCGAGCCCGCGGCTGTCTCGCGTTTTGCGGTGTCGGCGGCCGGGTTGGTCCCAGGCCTGCGCACCTGGTAGTCGCCGCGGCTGAGGGCGTTCTCGAGCCAGACGTAGAGGACGATGAAGAGGTAGCGGCTGCCCATCTCTTTCATCGCCAGCTTCGCCTCGCCGCTGGTGCGGTTGGTCCAGGAGGTGGGAACGACGGCGTAGCTGTGGCCGCGCACGATCGCCTTCAGCGGCATCTCGACCGTGAGGTTGAAGTGCTTGGAGAGCAGCGGCTGGATCGTCTCGATCACCTCCCGCCGGTAGGCCTTGAAGGCGTTGGTGGTGTCGTTGTAGCGGTGGCGGAAGAGGATGCGGATGAACTGGTTGGCGAGGCGGTTGAAGACGTACTTGAGCCGCGGGTAGTCGTGGATCTTCGCCCCCGGCATGAAGCGGGAGCCGAAGGCGCAGTCCCAACCCTCTTCCAGCAGCCGGTGGTAGCGGACGAGGTCGTCGGGGTTGTCGGAGGCGTCGGCCATCACGATCGCGACGGCGTCGCCCCCGAAGACGTCGAGCCCGGCCCGGATCGCGTTGCCGAAGCCGCGTTCGAGGTGGGAGCGGTGGACGCGGACCCGGGGATTGCGCTCGCCGATCGCGGCGACGACGGCTTCGGTCGAGTCTTCGGAGTCGTCGTTGACGACGATCACCTCGTAGTCGATCGCTTCGCGTTCCAAGGCTGCGACCACGCCTTCGACGGTGTTGCCGACCGACCCCTCCTCGTTCTGGGCCGGGATCACCACCGAGAGCTTCATTCCCTCCGCCATCAGCCGGCGACGCTACCGGAAGTCGCGAAATTGCTGCGAAGTCGCGAAACAGATTTTCCTCTCTGTGCGCCTCGCGTTGCAGCTAAAACGTTACGCTATGCTGATGGCGGTGATGATGCCGATGCCAAGAGAGAAATGGACCGACGAGCGCCTCGACGACCTCAACAAGAAGGTCGACGAGGGCTTCGCGGACACGAAAGCCGAGATGCGCGCAGGCTTCACCCGCGTGGACGCGGAGATCCGCGAGCTGCGGAGTGAAATGAACGCGCGGTTCGAAAACCTTGAAGCCCGACTCGATGCTCGGTTCGACGCCATGAACCGGAACCTGATCGCCGGCTTCGTTGCGATCGTCGCCGCCATCCTCGGCAGCAACGCCTTCTAGGAGCTCAGGCTGCGGCGCCGACCCAGCGCTCGAGGTTCTGCTCGTACATCTCCCGCAGGATGTCGTCGACGTCGTAGCGGAGCTTGAAGTCCGGATAGTCGGACTGGAACGGCTCGAGGTCGGAGATCCACCATTCGTGGTCGCCGATCCGCGGCTCCTCGCCCATCTGCCACTGCAGCTCGCGCCCGGCGATCCGCTCGCAGGCGTCGATCGCCTCCAGCATCGAGCAGTTGCTGAAGCGGCCGCCGCCGATGTTGTAGACGGCAGCGGGACGGGGGGCTTTGCGGAACGCGTCGAAGGCGGCGATCAGGTCGGCGGAGTGGATGTTGTCGCGGACCTGTTTGCCTTCGTAGCCGAAGACGGTGTAGGGCGTCCCGGTGACGGTGCACTTCATCAGGTAGGCGAGGAAGCCGTGCAGCTTCGCGCCGGCGTGCTGGGGGCCGGTCAGGCAGCCGCCGCGAAAGGCGACGGTGGGCATCTCGAAATAGCGCCCGTACTCCTGCACCAGCAGGTCGGCCGCCGCCTTGGAGACGCCGAACAGCGAGTGGGTCGAGTGGTCGATCGACATCGTCGTGTCTATCCCCCTGAAGTACTGGTGGTCCTCCGGCAGCTCGAACCGTTTCTCCAGGTTCCGCAGCGGCAACCGGTTGGGCGTGTCGCCATAGACCTTGTTCGTCGAGCAGTGGACGAACGGCGCGTCGGGACAGTGGGCGCGGGCGGCCTCGAGCAGGTTGAGGGTGCCGTTGGCGTTGACGCCGAAGTCGGTCTGCGGCTCGCTCGCGGCCCAGTCGTGCGAGGGCTGGGCGGCGGTGTGGACGACGAGCTCGATCTGGCCGGCGTGCTCGCGGAAGATCCGCTCGATGGCCTCGGCGTCGCGGATGTCGGCATTCTCCCAGCTGAACTCCCTCGGGTAGGCCTCGACCAGGCGCTGGGTGACGTGCGAGGTGGAGGACTCGGCGCCGAAGAAGCGCGCCCGCATGTCGTTCTCGATCCCGACCACGTCGAAGCCCTGCGCGACGAAGTGGTCGACGGCCTCGGAGCCGATCAGGCCCCCGGCTCCGGTGATGATCGCGACCGGCATACGCTGGTTACTCCTTCCCGCCGCTGGGGGCGTCGATGTTGAGGGCCCGGGCGATCCGCTCGGGGTCGGCGGCGATCCACTCGTGGATGTCGGCCAGCACCTGCTCGGCGCTGCGCCGCGGCCGCCACTCGTCCAGGCCGAAAAGTCTGGTGCAGTCCGACAGGTATATCGGTACGTCTCCCTGCCTCGTCTCCTCAACCGGCGTCATCGGCACCTCGTTGCCCGTCAGTTCCTGGCAGATCGCGGTCGTCTCCCGCAGCGAGAGGCTGCACTCGCGGCCGCCGCCGACGTTCACCGTGCGGCCGTCCCAGCTCTCGGGATCGAGCAGCTGCCGCTCGACCAGGTCGACGAGGTCCTCGACGTGGAGGAGGTCGCGCACTTGCTTGCCACTCCCCCCGAACCCGATGTAGCTGAGCGGGTTGCGGAAGAGGTGGGAGAGCATCCAGTGGGTGAAGACGCCCTGGTCGACTTTGCCCATCTGCCAGGGGCCGGCGATCACACCGCAGCGGTCGATCACCGCCGGCACGCCGAGCCCCTCGCGGTACTCCTCGATCAGCATCTCGGCGGCGAGCTTGGTCGCGCCGTAGAGGGTGCGGGCCCCCTCCGGGGGGAAGTCCTCGGAGATCCCCCGCGGCGAGACGCCGCGGACCTTCTGCTCGGGGGCGATCTCGAACCTCGTCTCCGCCTCCTCGAGGTTCAGCTCCGTCTGCGGCGCCACCGGGTAGACGCGGCTGGTCGAGAGGAAGACCACGAAGGCGCCGTCGCGGCGGGCCAGCTCGAGGCAGTTGTAGGCGCCGGTGAGGTTGGTGTGGACGAGGTAGCCGGTGTCGCCGTCGACGCCGCTCATGACGGAAGGCTCGGCCGAGCACTCGATCAGCGCCGTCAGCTCCGGCAGGGCCGCGAGGTCGCCGGGCTCGCGGACGTCTCCCTTGACGAACTCGACCCCCGCTTCCTCCAGCCGCGGCAGGTTGAGTTCCGAACCCTGCCGGTAGAGGTTGTCGAATGCGACGATCTCCCAATCGGGATGCCTGCTGGCCAAGGAGACAGCCAAGTTCGAGCCGACGAATCCGGCCCCGCCGGTGATCAACAGCCGGTTCAAGGAGGGCGAAGCTATCAACTGGAATCGGCTCGCCTGGAGTTCCTGCCGGCGCCCGATCGGCTAGATCCGCCTCGCGACGAGGTCCACGTGTGGCGGCTGACCCCCTCCCCCGACGCCCTGCGCCGGGTCCTCGCCGTATACCTGCGGGAGCAGCCGCAGGAGATCGAGCTGACTCGAGGCAAGCACGGGAAGCCGCGTCTGGCCGCGGACTCTGCCCGGCTCGAGTTCAACCTCAGCCACTCCGGGGACCTGGCCTTGGTCGCGGTCAGCGGCACGCTCGAGGTCGGCATCGACGTCGAGCGGATGCGGCCGCGGCGGGAGGAGGCGTTCTACTGGCGCTGGGCCTGCCGGGAGGCCCGGCTCAAGTGCCTCGGCATCGGGCTCTTGCGGGCCCGGGAGGAGCCTCCCGAGGAGCCGGTGGCGATCCGCCCCCTGGCCGTCGCACGGGGCTACGCGGCGGCTGTTGCCGCCCGGTCCGCCGAGCTACCGCCGCTGCTGGGCTGGACCTTCGCCGACGGGCGTTAGCCAGCAGTCCGCTGGCGCCGCGAGCGGCGGCGGAAGCCGACCAGAACGAGGGCGGCGAGGGAGCCGATCGTCGCGACGATGCTGATCCAGCGCCCGGCGACGATCGTCGCGCTCTCCTTCGCGGCCACCTCGACCACCCGTGGGCCCCCATCCGAGGCGGGCAGGTACACGACCATCTCCCCGGTTTCGGTGCGCCCGACCGGCGTCGCCCCGGAGACGTCGACGAAGTAGGGGCCGGTGGCGATGTTCGTCCGCGCCGTCCCGGCCGGCCCGGGTGGGTACTCGATCCGGTAGCTGTCGCGGATCCCCTCTTTCACCGGCACCGTCAGCGGCCGGCGGAGCGTCGGTTTCATGATCGGCGCCTTGCCTTCGCCGAACTGGAGGAAGGCGTACCAGGTGGGCGGCGGCTGCACGGTGGTCGCCACCGCCGCGTCGCGGCTGGGGAGCCAGGAGCGGACCTCCGAGTTCTGCCGGACCGAGATCGCCAGGTTGAAGACGGCGATCGCGGCCAGCGCGGTCACCGCCGCGGCGGAGGCGGGGCTGGAGCTCCGCCGCTCCATCGCCGCCAGGACCAACGTCACGACCCCGACCACGCAGAAGTTCGCGTAGGTGAGGAGGCGGTATGGGAACTGGATGTACTGGAGGAATTCCGGCAGGCTTTCGATCAGGGTGGGCCGGAGGATCAGCACCACCAAACCCACCAGGACGGCGTTGAGGACCACCGCGAAGATCCGCCCGCGGGGCGGGAGCCAGCGCCAGAAGACGATCCCGGCGATGACCGCCCAGGCGATCGCCAGCACCGGCAGGGCCGTGTTCAGGTCCGCCTGGACGATCGGGTCGGGGTCGGGCGCGTCGCGGAGGATGCGGAAGAGGTTCCAGCCGTCGGTGTAGGCGAGCTGCCCGATCAGGTCCGGTTGGTTTTCGAGCGTGTTGGAGCGGTAGGCGATCAGCGGGGCGAGAATCCAGGCGTTGATGCAGCCGGCGAGCACGGAGAGCCAGGCGATCCCCAGCAGGCGCATCGCCCGCTCCTTGACGAAGGGCCAGTTGCAGGCGATCAGGGCCACCCCCAGGCAGGCCAGGAAGGTCACGCCCCAGACCAGCGAGAGGGCGTGGGTGCCGGTGAGGACGACGAGGCCGACGACGAAGGCGGCGATGTCGCGCAGGCGCAGCCGCTGCTCCCGCACCAGGCTGATCGCGGCGGCCGCGACGAGCGGCAGCATCGAGGTGGCGACCACCTCGGGGATCCCGCCACGGCCGTAGAGGTTCGTCACCGCCAGCGGCGCGGTGACCGCGATCAGGCCGGGCAGCTGGGATCGCCAGCCGCGGACCCCCGCCTGCCGGGCGATCCAGGTCCAGCCCAGGTAGCTGGCCGCGATCGCCCCCGCGTATGCGAGGAAGACGGCGAAATCCGTGCCGAAGACGGCGGAGACGAAGCCGGTGATCGCGTAGAAGGTGCCGCCGTAGAAGGTGTAGTAGGGGTAGAAGGCGCCGAGCGTGGACTGCAGGTAGATGCTCGGCTCCTTCAGGGCCTCGATGCTGAGCCCCTGCATGTAGATCAGCCAGTAATGGTTGCCCCAATCGCTGGCGAAGGTGCGGTCGCTGAACAGGATCGGCGCCAGCAGGCAGAGGGCCGTGACGAAGGGGATCGACCAGTGCCAGTGGGCGCGCAGCCCGGACAACCCGCCCCTGCAGGAGTCGTTCATCAGGGCGGTGCAATCTACCGGACCGATACCCGTCGCCCCGATCGGGTTTCGCTAAGTTGAGATGGTGATCCGGGCGGGGAAATCGGCAACGGCGGGGCTGGTGGTGGGACTGCTGCTCCTGGCCGGGCTTTGGAGCGCGGACGCTCACGCCCTCTCCTTCCAGCAAGTCGGCGGCGGCTTCGAAAAACCGGTCTACGTCACCTCGGATCCCGGCAACCCCGACCGCCTCTTCGTCGTCGAGCGCGGCGGCACGATCCAGGTGATCGAGAACGGCGAGGTGAGGCCGTTCGCGGACCTGTCCGCCCCGGTCTCGTTGCAGGGCGAGGGGGGGCTGCTCTCGATCGCCCTCGCGCCCGACTTCCAGGCGAGCGGCCGCTTCTTCGTCTTCTACACCGGAGAACAGGCCGCCAACCCGGACATCCACGTCGCCGAAATGGTCTCGAACGGCAGCAGCGCTCCGCTTGCGAGCCTGCGCGACCTGCTGACGATTCCCCATCCCGAAGACGACAACCACTACGGGGGTCAGCTGCAGTTCGGTCCCGACGGCGCCCTCTACGTCTCCACCGGGGACGGCGGCGGCAGCAACGACAAACACGAAAACGCCCAGGACCCCACCAGCCTGCTGGGGAAGATCCTGCGGATGACGCCGCTGACGGGGTCCTCGGCGGCAACCGTCTGGAGCCTGGGCCTGCGCAACCCCTTCCGCTTCTCCTTCGACCGCCTCACCGGCGACCTCTGGATCGGCGACGTCGGCCAGAGCGCCTGGGAGGAGGTCAACTTCGCCCCCGCACCCGGTCTCGGAGGCGGCGCCAACTTCGGCTGGAACTGCCGCGAGGGATCCGAAGCCGGGCCGGCGACCGATCCGGAGTGCGCCTCGCCTCCGCTCACCCCCTTCGTCGGTCCGTGGTTCGAGTACTCGAACCCGCCCGGCTGCGCCGTGATCGGCGGCTACGTGGCCCGCGGACCGGGCTTCGGCGACCTATACGGGCGCTACGTCTACGGCGACCTCTGCCTCGGCGAAATCCGCTCCTTCGCCCCGGCGGCGCCATTTGCCACCGACCGCGGCGAGGGAATCGGCGTCGGCCCGATGAACTTGAACTCGTTCGGCGAGGACTCCTGCGGGCGCCTCTACGTCGTCCTGGCCGACGGCCGCGTCCTGCGCCTGACGGGCTCGGGGGCGGCGAGCTGCGGGGCCGTTCAGCCCCCCGCCCCACTCGCGACGTCACTGGTCGGGATCCGCGCCCTTCGCCGCAAGGTGCCGCGCAACAAGCGGACGCTGATCACCGCTTGGGTCTCTCCCTGTAAAGGCCGGCCGGGAGACCCGGTGACGCTCTGGCGCGGCCGCCGCAAGATGGGGACGAGGCACCTCGACCGCGCCTGCACGGTCCGCTTCCGCCCTCGGATCAGCCGCCGCTCCGCCTTCCGGGCCACGGTCAGGGCGGACGAGACCTACGTCGCGGCGATCTCGCGGAAGGTGACGGTGAAGGTCAAGAAGTCTCGCCGCGCCGTCCGCCGCCGGTAGGCAGCCCGAATTCGAACCCGTTGACCTCGGTCACGGTCTCGAAGTCGTCCAGGACGTGGCGGACGAGGGGCCGGTCGGGAGCGGGCGTCCCCTGCAGCCAGAATTCGGCCAGTTCCGGGTTACGGATCACGCACGGCCGCGGGGAGCTGCGCATGTCTTCCACCGCCATCCGCTGGTAGTCGGCGTCGAGGGCGTTGATCCAGGCGCCCGGTGCGGCCGGCTTCGGGGGCTCGATTCCCGACCACAGATAGAGGCTGTTGACGTTCGGGTAGCCGACGAACGTCGTGCAGCGGTACTGGCGGAGGAGATCGACGAGGCGGGTGTAGGTCTCCACTTCGGCGGGGTTCATCCGCATCGCGGTCGCACCCCGCAGCGGAAGCCGCTCCAGATCGCGGTAGAGGATCACGTTGGAGACCCCGCCGCGCAGCATCGTGTCGAGGGTGAACAACCCGACCAGCGCGAACCCGACCAGTGGCACCGTGACCGCGAACCGGGAGGCGGCGATCCGACCCCGGGTCGCCGTCCAGGCCCGCAGCGAGGCGACGCCGTCGCCGATGCAGAGCGCGCCGACCGGCACGAAGGTCAGCGAGGCGATTCCCGCCTGGCTTCCGGAGACCGGGTACGCCTGCAGGGTCTCGGCGACCGCGATCAGCGGCAGGGCGACCCGCAGGAAGCGCTCGTAGGTGGAACGCGCCTCTCCGTGCGGCGGGATCGCGGCGACCCAGGCCAGCACCATCGGCACGATGTTCGGGTTCTGGATGCTCGGCTGGAGTCCGAAGGGAACGATGTGGGCGACGTTGAAGAGGATCACCAGCCCGGCGAGGAGCCGCAGCGCTCCCGGCCACGGTGATGGCTTCCCCTCCCCGAGCGGCCGCAGGCGAGTGACCAGGATCGCCACCACCAGCGCGCCGATCGCCCAGTCGAGGGCGGCGGGCGGGAATCCGAACCGCAGGACGAGGACGTCCCGCACCCGCATCGCCTCGACGATCGCCCCCTGGTAGACGTCCGCGGGAGTCGCCCCCGTGAGGAGGACGATCGCGAAGATCGCGAGCAGACCCGCGACGAAGGCGCCGGCAGCGGCGACCAGCCACCGGCCCAGGGGCGATCGGGTGGCGTCGCCCCCGCGCAGCGGCCAGGCGGCGACGAGCACCGCCGTCATCGCCAGCGTCACGAGCAGGGCCATTTCCCGGGTCCAGTCGACCCCGAGGTCGCGCGCGGTCACGACGAGGGGCAGGAGGAGGAAGCCGGCGACGGCGAGATAGCGCAGCGGGCGCAGGCGCTCGCTCGGCCCGAGCGTCCAGGCCGCCGCCACCACCAGGCCGGCGACGGCAAAGATCCCGAGATTGATCTTGGTCATCGTCAGGGCCGCGAGGAGCGCTCCCACGGCGGCGCCCGCCAGCAGGGTGTGGCGCGAGGGCTCGCGGCTGAGGACGAGGACGACGGCCGCGAGAAGCAGGACGCAGAGGCCCTGGGGGTGCATCGGCTCGTTGACCAGGACCCCGAGGGCGGCGAAGGCGGTGGCCATCGAGACCAGGCCGACCGTCAGCATCCCCGAAAGGCGCTGCGCGCCGATGCCGAAGAGGAGGCTGGTCGCCACCCAGAGGAGGACGACGATCGATCGGCTGGCGTCGGTGGTGACGTCGCCGGTGAGGGCGAAGAGGCCGCCGAAGAGCTCGTAGAAGAAGGGGCCGTAGACGGAATAGACGTCGCGGTAGAGGACGTCGCCTTCGGCGAAGGCGTTGAGGCTGACGAGCAGGGTCCCCTCGTCGTCGTAGCCGGAGAAGCGGGTGAAGATCGTGAAGTAGGCGGTTACCACCGCGATCAGCGCCAGCAGCGAGTAGAGGCACGCCGCCAGCAGGTTCGGATCCCTCAGGGCGTTCGCGCGACGGCGCGGTGGAGTGGTCGCTTCGTCCGCCAAGGGGCGGCAACGATATAGGCCGCATCCCCTATATCGTCCCGCCCCGACGGCGGGGGCCTGGATGCTGCCGTGCCCACCGACGGATAGCCCATGAGAGATTCGGCATACCGCGAGCTCCACGAGGTGGAGGACCGCCATTGGTGGTTCAAGGGTCGCTGGGCGGTCGTCGAGGCGCTGCTCTCGCGCACGCCGCTGCCGGAGTCGCCGCGCATCCTCGACGCCGGCTGCGGGACCGGCGGCAACCTGCCGCGCTACGCCCGCATCGGCAGCGTCGAGGGCGCCGAGCTATTCGAGGAGGCAGTCGGCCTCTGCCACGAACGCGGCTTCGACTCCGTCGTCCAGGCGGGCCTCGAAAGCCTCCCCTACGAGGACGGCAGCTTCGACCTGATCGGCTCCACCGACGTGCTCGAGCACGTCGCCGCCGAACAGGAGGCGCTGCGGGAGCTGCTGCGGGTCGCCGCCCCCGGCGGCACCCTCCTCCTCACCGTCCCCGCCTACATGTGGATGTGGACGGCCGAAGACGACAACCTCCACCACCAGCGCCGCTACACCCGGCGCCGCCTCTGGCAGGCGGTCGAGAAGGCGGGTTGGGAACCGCGGGTCGCGACTTACTTCAACTCGCTGCTGCTGCCGCCGATCGCGGCCGTGCGACTGCTGAGCAAGGGCAAAAAGGACGGGGGGGGCGACGAGCAGGGCGACCTGGACCGGACGCCGGCCTGGCTGGACGGGCCGCTATCGCTGCCGATGCGCGCCGAGGCCCGCCTGATCCGCGCCGGCGCCAGCCTTCCCGCCGGCGTCTCCGTCGGCATCGTCTGCCGCAAGCCCGAATAGGGGCGGGGCGGCCTCCGGCGACCCCGGGGCCTCCTTCCCGCGGACCCGCAGCCGGTAGGAGAGCGAGCAGACGTCGCGCAGCATCTTCAGGCTGGCCGAGACGACCTTGACCCGCGAACGCGAGTCGTGCAGGTAGATCACCGGCACCTCGACGATCTTCAGCCCGGCCTGGTCCGCTCGCAGCAGAAGCTCGACGTCGTAGGCGAAGCCGGGGCAGATCTGGGCGGCCAGGAATGCCTGCGCGTCGCGGGTGCGCAACAGCTTGAAGCCGCACTGCGTGTCGTGGGCGTCGAGACCGGTCAGCATCCTCACGGTGCCGTTGAAGGCCTTGCCGAGCAGCTTCCGGTGCACCGGCCCCCGCTCGACCATCGCCCCCTCGATCGCGCGGGAGCCGATCGCCACGTCGGCGCCGGCCCGCATCGCCTCGGCCAGGTTCCCCAGCTCCTCCAGCGGGGTCGAGAGGTCGACGTCGGCGATCAGCACGTACTCGCCCCGGGCGGCCAGCACGCCGGTTGCAACCGCCGCGCCCTTGCCGCGATTGCGCTCGTACTCGAGTACCGCCCGAAGCCCTTGCTGCTCGTCCTCCGCCCGGCGCAGGATCTCCCGGGTGCCGTCGCTGCTGCCGTCGTCGACGATCAGGGTCTCATGCAGCGACATCCCCGCGACCTCGACCGCGCCGGCGGCAGAGCGGGCGAGCGTCGCCAGCAAGGCGGGAAGCCTCGCCTCCTCGTTGTAGGCGGGTATGACGAGCGAAAGCGTAGGCATGTCTATGGGGACAACCCCGACCGGGCCTCCTCGGCGCGCACGATAGAAGAATCGCCAAAGGTATGGTGGGAAAACCGAAGGCTGAACACCGTTTATATTGGATTGGTTGTCCAATCTGGAAGCGAGGAGACGGTTCAGGAGGCTGCGAGAGAGAGTCCACGCAGCCCAGTGGCGACTGCGCGCGACGCGGCGCCTCTGGAGCCCGGGGATCCGGCCGGGGATGCCGATCCTCGAACCGGAGGAGAAGACCGCCGGCGGGCGCTTCGACCATCCCCCGGAGACGGTGCTGCCACGCGGCGAGGTGACCCTCTCCGGATGGACGCTGTTCGAGACCGGCCCGACCTTGCGGGTCGAGCTCCGCCTGGGCGACGTCGAGCTCGGGCCGGCGCGGCTGGGGCTGCCGCGTCCCGACGTCGCCGAGGGGCTGCAAACCGAGCCCGCCGCCGTTACCGGCTTCGAGCTGCGGATCAACCTCGAAGACTGGGCCGGCCCGCGGGAGTGCGACCTCTTCGCAAGCGTGCGGGGACCTGACGGCAGGCGACTGGACCTGGGGCCGCTGCCGCTGCGAATCGCCGCGGTAGGTGATCCACCGCCGGAGAAGAGGGCCCCGTCCCCACGGGGCCCCGGCGTCACCCGGGAGGGGCTGCGGACCCTGATCGTCACCCACGAGCTCGGCCTCGGCGGCGCCCAGCTCTACCTGATCGACCTGATTCGCGAGCTGCTCCGCACCGAGACGGTCGACCCGACCGTGATCGCCGCGGTCGACGGGCCCCTGCGCGAGGAGCTGGAGGAGCTCGGGGTCCCCGTCCACGTCTCGGGAGCGCCTCCGGGGGAAAGCCTCGCCGCCCACCTCGGCCGCGTCGAGGAGATCAGGGCATGGGTCGGAGGCCGGCAGTTCGACGTCGCCTTCGTCAATACCGCCACCGGCCTCGTGCTCCCCGGGGTCGAGATCGCCCGCCAGCTGGAGATCCCGGTCGTCTGGGCGATCCACGAGAGCTTCGAGCTCTCGACCCTCTGGGCCGGGATCGATCCCGGCGTCCGCCGGCGTGGCGAGCGGCTGCTGGGCGAGGCGGAGGTCGCGCTCTTCGTCGCCGAGGCGACGCAGCGGCTGTTCGAACCGCTGGTGGCCGCCAACGCGAGGACTATCCCCTACGGCCTCGACCTGGCGCCGATCGAAGCCGAACGCAGGGGCTTCGACCGCGCCGCCGTCCGCCGGCAGGCGGGAATACCGGTCGACGCCGATCTGGCGCTGTGCGTGGGGACGATCGAGCCGCGCAAGGGCCAGGTCGCCCTTGCCCAGGCCTTCGATCTGGTGGCGGAGCGCCACCCCCGCGCGCGGCTCGCCTTAGTCGGCGGCCGCGACGACGCCGACACCCGCTTCCTCGCCGACCACGCGGCGACGCTGCGGGCCGCGGATCGGATCGAGATCGTCCCCAGCACTCCCGAAGTACAGCCCTGGTTCGGCGCCTCCGACTTCCTCGTCTGCGCCTCCGACGTCGAGTCGCTGCCGCGCACGGCGCTGGAGGCGATGGCCTGGGGGGTGCCGGTGCTGGCGACGGAGGTCTTCGGCCTCCCCGAGCTGGTGGAGGACGGCCGCAACGGCTGGCTCTGCGCCCCCCGCGACGTCGGCGCCCTCGCCGAGGGCCTGGACCGGGCGTTGACGTCAACCCCGGAGGAGCGCCGGCAGCTCGGGCGCGAAGGTCGGGCCCTGGTCGAGGAGCGCCACTCGCTGCCGCGCTACGGGCGCGAAGTCGCCGGCCTGCTCGAGGGGCTGGCGGCGGCCGGGGCGGCACCCGCCTCGACGGCAACCCCCGCATAAGCTGCGACGCCGATGGAGGCCACCCCCCTCTTCGCGACCCCTGAGACCGCCGAGGAGCTGGCCGGCGTCGACACCCTCGCCCTGCTGGTCGGCAGCTACGACGGCTCCGGCAACTACGGCGACGTCTGCCAGCTCGATGCGACCCTGGGGTTGCTCGATCGGCTCTCGCCGAGCCTGCCGGCGGTGCCGGTGCTCGAGCGGAGCTACCTGCAAAGCCACCGCACCAGCAGTGGAGAGATGGCGAATCCGCCCGCGCACGTCGTCTTCTTCGACCCGGAGGGAGCGGCCGGCGACGGGCTGGTCCCGCTCGCCGCGCCGGCCTCGGCGCGGTTCGGGCTCCTCTACCTCTATGGGGGCGGCTTCCTCAATCCGCTCTGGGGTGAGCGCAAGCTGGCGATGCTTTGGGCAGTCGAGGGGCTGCTCTCCGCAACCCCTCGGGCCCGGATTTCCTCGGGGATGCAGGTCGACCCCGGCTGGATCTCCAAATTGGATGCGCGCGCCCACTCGCTGCTCGCCTCCTTCGAGCTGCTGGGCGCGCGGGACGAGATCTCGGCCGCGGCGCTGCGTCGGGCCTGGCCCGGCTCCCGGGTGCTGGACGGCGGCGACGACGCGGTCGGCATTCTCGGGCGCCTCCACCAGCACCCGGGGACCGAGGACGATGGCCCGCTCGAGATCAACGTCCACGTCGCCGAGCACGACTGGGTGACGGAGACGCCCGCGGACGTCGTCCCGTTCATCTCCGGCCTCCTCGGCGAGCTCGCCGGCGGCCGCTCCCTGCGGGTGCGGCCGCTGCTGACCTACGTCGACTCCCGCGTCGACGAGCGTCCGGCGCTGGAACGCCTGCGGGCGGCCTGCGGAGAGCAGGGGATCGAGCTGGCCGAGCCGTGCCTGCTGCGGCCGGCGGCGATCGACGACCTGGGCCCCGAGCTTGCCGGCGCGGTCCTGACCCTCAGCTGCTCCTACCACGCCGCCCTCACCTCGCTGTTGCTCGGCGTCCCGGCCACGCTGCTCAGCGACAACGGCTACTACGAGCAGAAGGCGGCTGGCCTCCTCGGAGACTTCGGTCTTCCGGCCACCTTCTCGCTCCGCTCCGCAGACGATCCCGCGCGGGCGGCGGCCGAGGTCCGGGCGGCGCTCGAGGATCCAGGACTGCGGCCGCGGCTCCGGGCCGCCGCAGACGCGACGAAGGCGCGCCGCTCGCAAGCCGAGACCGAGCTGCTAGCGGCGATCGAGGGGCTGCGCGCCCGGCCGCCGATCTCAGATCACGAGATCGCCGACCTCCGCTCCGGCCCAGGCGAGCTCTCCTTCGAGGCCAGGATCGCGGGTCACTCCCGGCGGATCTGGTTCCGGAGCGGGACCGAGGTCGAGCCCTACCCCGAGGCCGCCCTGGCGGCGGCGCTGATGCCCGCGATGCGCAGCGGCGGGACGCTGACGATGAGCGACCCGATCAGCCCCCGGGTGCTGCGCATGCAGCGGGAGTTCCAGGGCATCCAGGAGGCCTGGTCGCGGGGGTGGAGCTTTGGCGACCCGCCGCTGAACCTGGTCGAGGTAAAGGCCCCCGTCCGCCCGGCGGAGCAGCGCTCCGCGACCGGCAGGGTCGCCCTCTTCTTCAGCGGCGGCGTCGACTCCTGGTCGACCCTGCTCGGGGATGAAGAGGTGACCGACCTGATCTTCGTCCGCGGCCTCGACATCCTGACCAGGGCTCCCCACCAGGAGGGCCTCGCCGACCAGGTGGAAGCCCGCCTGCGCGAGGCGGCGGCGGAGCTGGGGCTGCCGCTGCACGCCGTCGAGACCAACGCCCGCGACCTCTCGGAGCTGAACGGGCCCGCCGAGCCGGTGGTCCGCTGGGAGTCCTATTACAACTCCGCCCTCTGCGCGGTGGCGCTCTTCCTCGGGCCGCTCTTCGACCGGGTCCTGATCTCCAACGGCTTTCCCTACCGCAACCAGTCCAACCTCGGATCGAGCTGGATGGTCGATCAGCTCTGGGGCAACGAGAACCTCGAGATCTTCGATGCGGGAGGGAACCTGACCCGGGTCGAGCGGACCAGGCGGATCGCCGCCCACCCGGTGGTGCAGAAGACCCTCCGGGTCTGCTGGCGCAACCTCGACGGCGCCTACAACTGCGGCCGCTGCCTCAAGTGCCTGATGACGATGGCGATGCTGGAGGCGTTCGGCCAGTTGCAGAACTTCGAGACCTTCCCTCGCACGCTCGAACGGGAGGACCTGGAGCTGTTGATCCCCCTGGAAGCCGAGGAGAGCGCCCACATCAACCGCTACGAAGAAATCCTGGAGCTGATGCGCAACAGCAACAAACCGGAGCTGGCGCAGGTCTTCGAGGAGATCGTCGCGAGGAAGCGGCGGGCGCTCGCCGGTGCGCCCGAGGAGCCTGAAGCGACCGCGAAGCTCGAAGAGGTCCTGAGCTCGCGCTCCTGGAGGCTGACGGCGCCGCTGCGGCGGCTCAGGGGCGGGCGCGGCCGCCGGTGAGGGCGATGAAGGCGCGCCAGGCGGGCTTCGGCTTGAACTTCGCGCCGGCGCGGAAGAGGCCGACCGAGTCGCAGAAGTTGCAGGAGCCCGGCAGATCCTTCCAGGAGAACCAGTAGACGCCCTTGAGGTTGAGGCGCCGCAGGTTCTCCAGCAGGTAGCCGTAGGAGGAGCGCAGCTGCTTGACCTGGCCGCGGATGCCGTGCTCGAAGGCGACTTCGCGGAAGTTGTTCTGCGAGCCCCAGCCCATCTCGGTGATGTAGAAGCGGGGTCGGTCGCGGTTTTCGAGCGTGACTTCCATCATCCCTTCGACCATTTCTTCCAGGTCTTCGGTGAAGGCCGCGTAGGGGTGGAGGGAGATCGCGTCGAAGTGGTTTTTCAGCCCCGGGGTGGCGTAGAGCCGTTTGAGGAAGAGGTCGGCGTCCATCCCGCGGGGGCCTTTGGCCGTCGGTTCGCCGAAGAGGCCGGCGAGCAGGACCGTGGCCGACGGGTCGACCTGCTTGATCGCCGGGCCGGAGATCTTGACCAGCTTCGCGTACCGCGACGGCGTCGCCGGGTAGGCGAAATAGAAGAAGTTGGGCTCGTTCCAGATCTGCCAGGTGCGGATCGGGATCGGGTTGACGAACAGCGGCGGCTCCGGTTCGTAGTTCGGCCCGACTCCCCCGCTTTGGGTCTGGTCCCAGAATTCGCCCCCGGGGCCGTAGCGGGCGACCGCCGCCGCCAGGAAGGCCCGCCAGGCCGCTCGCTGCCTCGCGTTGTCAACCGGCAGCGTCCGCCAGTCGCGCGCCAGCCAGGGCGGCGTCCCGTAGATGAAGGGCAGCACCCGCATCCCCTTCGCGCTCGCCGCGGCGATGATGCCGTCGAGGCCGCTCCAGTTGTAGCCGCCCCGGCGGGTGGGCTGGATGCCCGCCCAGGAGACCGGGACGCGGATGCTTTCGACTCCGCCCGCGTCCATGTAGCGCAGGTCCTGGACCGTGATCGGGGTCTGGGGTCCGATCCCGAAGAAGCCGGCGGGCGGCTGCGGCCGCGGCTTGGCGCTGCCGGGCTGGCTGCCGACGACGAGGGCGAGCACGAAGCAGGCGAGCAGGGGGAGGACGAGGAGGCGTCGTTTCATCGAGTTGGGAAAGGTAGCGATCGGGTCGGTTCGGTTCAGTAGGTGCCGCCGAGCTTACGGTGGTCCCAGGTCGCCGTCCGCAGCGCCGGGAAGCTGATCGCCACCCGCTTCGGCGCCTGCGCTTCCAGCCCCGCCCTGGCGTCCCCCTCGATCGAGGAGATCCCCTCGGCGTAGCGCACGGTCAGCTCTTCCGCGAACCCGAGAACGGTCTCGAAGTCGCGGTGGATCACCGCCTCGGACTCGATCATCGTCCCCCGCAGCTCGCCGTACTCGTGCCCCGCCTCGACCAGGACGGTCGCCCGCGGGTCCCGTTCCAGGTTGCGGACCTTCTGCGATTTCGCGTAGGTCCAGATCCAGACGACGCCGTCCCGCGGCACGAACCAGAGCGGCATCGAGTGCGGCCAGCCGCGCGGGCCGAGGCTGGCGACGACCGCGATCCGCTCCTCCTCCAGCAGCTGCCGCAGCTCGTCCTCGCTCAGCTTGATCTGGTCACGCCGGCTCACCGCCCGCACTCTAGGGGGTGTCTGAGCTTTCCCGTCATATATGGGGGTGAAGCTCAGACACCCCACATGAGACGATCACGTTTGTGAAGACTTCGATCCTTCTCTTCGACGGCTTTACCGCGCTCGATGCGATCGGGCCCTACGAGGTGCTGCGCTCGGTCCCGGGCTGGGAGGTGGAGTTCGTCGCCTCCGATCGCGGCGAGGTGAGGACCGACAGTGGTGCGGTCGGGCTCAGCGCCGACAGCAGCCTGGCCGAGGTGTCGACGGCGGAGATCGTCCTCGTTCCCGGCGGCCAGGGCAACCGGGTGCTGCTGGAGGACGAGGCGACGCTCTCCTGGCTGCGGGAGATCGACCGCACCACCACCTGGACCACCTCGGTCTGCACCGGCTCGCTGCTGCTCGGCGCCGCCGGCCTGCTGGAGGGCAAGCGCGCCACCGGGCACTGGCTCTACCTCGAGCCGCTGCGGGCGTACGGCGCCGACCCGGTCGGCGGGCGCTACGTCGAGGACGGCAAGACGATCACCGCCGCCGGCGTTTCCGCCGGGATCGACATGGCCCTTCACCTGGTCGGCCGCGAGCGGGGGGCGAAAACCGCCCAGGCGGTGCAGCTGGGGATCGAGTACGACCCCGCCCCGCCTTTCGACGCCGGCTCCCCACAAAAGGCGCCGGAGTCGATAGTCGAGGCGCTCAGAGCTAACGCGCGAAACTGACGAAGGCCCGCCAGGCCGGCTTCGGCCGGAACTTGCCGCCGCGCCGGAAGAGGCCGCTGGAGTCGCAGAAGCTGCAGGAGCCCGAGATGTCTTTCCAGGTGAACCAGTCGACCTGGCGCAGGCCCAGCCGACCGCGGTTGGAGATCAGGTAGCGGTAGGCGGAGCGCAGTTCGCGCGCCTGGCCGCGCAGGCCCACCTCGAAGGCGACGACGCTCGGGTTGAACTGCGAGCCCCAGCCGACCTCGGTGAGGTAGAGCCCGGCGCCGCGGTCGCGGTTGCGGACCATCGTCGTGCGCACGCCCTCGACCAGCAGGCGCAGCTCGGCGGTGTCGGCGGCGTAGGGGTGGAGGGCGACGGCGTCAAAGGTGCTCTTGATCCCGCCCACCCGGTAGAGGCGGTCGAGGAAATCGGCCGCGTCCATCGCCAGCGGCGGGCGCTGCTTGGGGTTGCCGAAAAGCCCGCCGAGGACGATGTCGGCGCGCGGATCGGCCTGGCGCACGGCGCGGTGGGTGATCTTCAGCAGCCGCGCGTAGCGGCCGGGCGAGGCAGGGCGGGTGAAGTAGAAGAAGTTCTCCTCGTTCCAGATCTGCCAGGCGCGGATCGGCAGCGTCGGCAGCGGATTCGCCGACCCCGGTCGGTGCTCGTCCCAGAACTGACCGCCGCGCCCGTAGCGTTCGACCGCCGCCCCGATGAACGCCGCCCAGGCGCGGCGCTGGCGACCGCTGTCGACCGGCAGCCGCCGGTGGTCGCCTGAGAGCCAGCGCGGCGTCGAGAGGAAGAAGGGCAGGATCTCGATCCGCTCGCGCGCCGCGAGCCCGACGATTTCATCGAGCCCGCTCCACTCGTAGCCGCCCCTCGGCGAGCTCTCGATCGCGCTCCAGGCGACCGGCACGCGGATCGTTTCCACTCCGCCCGCCCGCATCCGCGCAGTGTCCTCAGCGCTCAGCGTGGTCTGCGGGACGATCCCGAAGAACCCTCGCGGCAGCGCTTGCGCGCTCGCGGGGACGAGCAGGAAGACGATGGTCAGAAGCAGGGGGAAGAGAGCTTTGGAGCGTGGCATCCCTGGAAAAACCCGGCAGCGACGGCTAAGTCGCGGCGGGTGCCAGCTCCAGCTCCGACCACGGACCCTCGCCGGCCATCGGCTGCGTCCACCCCTCCAGCCAGTCGGCCTGGAGGTCGTCGTAGTGGGGACTGCCCGGGTGTCCCGACTGCCCGGTGAACATCTGCCAGCGGGAGCGGTCGGGGTCGGCGGGATCGGCGACCATCCGCCAGCTCGGCGCCCAGACGGCGTTGTAGGGATCGTTGGGGTCGTAGGCGATCTGGCTCACGGTCTCCTGGGCGCCGCCGGCGCGGAGGCGGCGGTTGAGCAGGCGGTCGAAGAGCGGGTTGGCGTCGCCGAGCGGGTGCGGGAACTTCATCTCGTGCACGCGGCCCCAGCGCCACTCTCCGGGGTCGGGGCCGAAGCGGTCCGTGAGGTCGTCGAGGGCGCCGGCCAGCGCTTCGAGGACGAGGCCGTCCCAGGAGCGGCCAATTAGCTCCTCGTCGCCTTCCTCCCAGAGCGCCATCAGATGCGAGTGCCAGCGCCAGGGGGAGGTGATGTGGGGCGTGAAGCCGTTGTCGGCGCGGTCGAGCCAGCGCTCGCAGAGGTCGCGGTCGCCGATCGCCGCCCGCGCCACCTCCCGCGCCAGCCGCAGCAGGAAGGCCTGGTAGATCGTGCCGGCGATCGTGTCGCGGTCGAGGTGGCCGTCCCAGCTGCGCAACCGCTCGATCGCGCTGCGCTCGCGCTGGCCGCGCGGGTGCAGCCGGCTCAGCCGCGCCGCCGCCTCGAGGCCCGGCAGCGAGAGGTTGTCGATCTGCATCTCCTCGAAGCTCTCGAGGTCGTGCTTCTCCGTCTCCTCGAGCAGCTGCTCGATCCGCCTTGCGCGGAAGCCGTCGAGCCATTCGCTGGTGATGTGGTGCGGGTACTCGTCGCCGACGATGCGGTTGTTGGCGGTGACGAGGTAGCCGCTCTCGGGGTCGACCACCTCCGGCAGCTCCGCGTAGGGGATCGTCCCCTCCCACTCGAACTCGCCGGTCCAGCCGGGCTTCGGCAGGTCGGGACAGCCGCCGCGCCGCAGCGGCAGCCGGCCGACCAGCTTGTAGCCGATCGAGCCGTGGCGGTCGGCCCAGATCAGGTTCGAGGCAGGAGAGGTGTGACCCTCCAGCCTCGCCACCAGCTCGGGCCCGGAGGCGACGTCGAGCAGCTCGAACATGCCGGCGAAGGCGGTCGGTTCGGCCAGCGTCTGCCAGGCGAGCGCCAGCGGCTCGCCCTCGTCGGCGCCGAGCGCCTCGTTGACGATCGGGCCATGGTGGGTGCGCCGCACCTCGAGCACGACCGGCTCCTCCCGCCCCTTGACGACGATCTCCTCGCGGGTGGTCTCCAGGGGCCGCCACTCGTCCTCGAAGAGGTAGCTCTCGCCCTCGATCCGCTCGACGAAGAGGTCCTGGATGTCGGCCATGACGTTGGTGAAGGTCCAGCCGACGTCGTTGCCCTGGCCCATGTAGACGCCGGGCATCCCCGGCATCGAGGCGCCGCGGACGAAGCGCTCGCCTTGGCGCAGCTCGACCTCGTACCAGATGCCCGGCATGCTCGGGGGCAGATGCGGGTCGCCGGCGACCAGCGGCGAGCCGGTCTTCGAGCGGTCGCCGCTGACCGCCCAGTTGTTGGAGCCGGATGCCTCGGCGGCGAGGCCGAGCGAGCGGCGCACGCGGTCGATCTGCTCGACCAGCGGCATCCCTTCGCCGGTCCAGGCTTCGAGCTGCTGGGTGACGACCGGGTTGTCGGCCGGGTAGACCGGGTCGAGCCGGGCGGCCAGCTCGGGGCCGAGCTCGCGGACCATGTCGGCGCGCAGCAGCTCGCGCTCCCAGTTGGTCGAGAGACCGAAGGCGAGCAGCTTGCCGAGGCTGAGGATGTCGACCGGCCGCCACGGCGCGAAGCTCTGCCGCAGCACCTGCAGCTCGAACGGCCGCGCCCGCGCCCCCCGGGCAGCGGCGTTGACGCCGGCGCAGAAGCGCTCGAGCTGGGCTCGCAGCTCCGGGTCGAGCTCCGTCTCCTCGCGCTCGGCGATCCGCCTGATCCCCAGCGTCCGCATCAGCCGGTCGACGGCGAGGCCCTCCTCCCCGGCCATCTCCGAGACCCGCCCTTCGACGACGCGGCGGTAGAAGTCCATCTGCCAGAGGCGGTCCTGAGCGTGGCAGTAGCCCTGGGCGAAGTAGAGGTCCCCGCGCAACTCGGCCTCGATGTGAGGAACGCCCCAGCGGTCGCGACGGACGCGCACCCTTCCCCGCAGCTCCTCGACCTCGATCGTCCCCTTGGTCTGGGGCAGCGGCCGGCGGGCGAGGCGGTGCCAGAGGAGCGCCACAGCTCCCGCGACGACCCCGCCGCCCACCGCGCCCGTGAGAAGTCCTGCCTGCGCCGCCCGCTTCATTTGGCCAGGGTACTGGCTACTCAGCCAGTTTGCTCCCTTACTTCTCCAGGTCCTCCGGCAGCCGGCCCTCGCTCTCGAGCTTTTCGAGGTGGGCCTCCATCGCCATCGCCGCCATCGGCAGCAGCTCGATCGGGATGTCGTCCCAGACGGCGGCGAGAAGCTGGGCACGCGAGCGCTCTCCCTCCTCGAGCGCGGCGAGCAGGCGGCGCTCGCGCATCTGGCGATGCTCGACGTACTCGGCGAGCTTGGCGGCTGGGTCGGTGATCCAGGGGCCGTGGCCGGGGGCGATCAGCTCGATCTCCTCCCCCTGCAGCAGCGCCAGCGAGTCCATGAAGGCGGCGAGCGAGTTGCCGCCCGGCGGGACGATCGTCGAGCCGAGGCCGAGGACGAGGTCGCCGCTGAAGCAGACACCGTCCCCGCTGAGGAAGCAAACGTGGTCTTCGGCGTGGCCGGGGGTGGCAAGAACGCGAAGGCCGGCGTGAACCTCGCCGTCCCCGGGCAGGACCACCTTCGCCCCGAGCTGGTCGGCGCCGGCGGTGTGGTCGCCGTGGGAATGGGTGAGGAGGACGAGGCCGATCCCGCCGCGCTCGGCCGCGGCGGAGCGGATCGCGTCGAGGTGGCCGGGGGCGTCCGATCCCGGGTCGATCACCACGCAGGGATCGGACCCGAAGAGGTAGGTGTTAGTCCCTTCCAGAGTCATCGGCCCCGGGTTCGGGGCGACGATCTTCAGTACCTCGGGGTGGCCGGGTGCTTCCAACTCAGCGCTCGCTGAATTTAGGCCGCCATAGGGGCTCGAATTCAGCGTTCGCTGAATTCGTCCCTAGGAGGACTCCACTTCCTTGGCGATCGCCTCGCGCGCGTCCGGCGGCTCGAGCACGACGAGGTCGCCGGCGCCGCGGAGGATCTCGCGCACCAGCCACGGCTTGCCGGCGTAGGGAAGCTCGACGACGACGGCGCCGTCGGCCAGCTCCTCGACCACCGTCCGCTCCTCGCGGAGCCAGCGCGCCCGCTCCGGCGAGACCCAGACGCGCGCGACCTCGGCCGTCGGCACCTCGCCGTGGGTCATCCAACCCTCGACCCCGGCCAGCTCCTCGACCTCCGGCCGCGGCTCGAACTTCTCCTCGGAGAGCCGCGCCTCTTTGACCCGGTCGAGCTTGAAGTGGCGCACCCCTTCTTTGGTCAGGTCGTAGCACTCGACGTACCAGCCCTCTTTGCCGTTCTCGAGACGGTAGGGCTCGACGCGCCGCTCGGTGAACTGGTCCTCGTTCTCCTTGTAGTAGCTGAGCTCGAGGACCCGGCTCTCGGCGATCGCCTGGTTGACCATCCGTGCGACCTCGGCGTCGCCTCCGCCGGCGGAGGCGATCTCCAAACCCTCCTCGGAGGGGTCGTGGCCGAGCGCCTTGACGATTTTCCCTCGCGCGGTCTGCAGATCGGACTGCGGCAGGTGGTCGCCGAAGAGGTCGATCGCCGCCACCAGCGCCTTCGCCTCCAACGGCAGCAGGCGCGCGGGGCGGGCGAAGTTGTCGCCGTAGGGCTGCGAGTCGACCTCGATCTCCTCGCCGAGGATTTCCGCATAGAGCACGTAGGTGCCGCCGCCGAAGTTGACGACGTTGAGCAGCTCGACGTCCTCGCGCAGCTCCTCCTCGGTCAGCTCCAGCCGCTCGCGCAGGTCCATCACCTGCAGCCGCTCGCTCCTTTTCGCCGCTTCGATCAGCAGGCCGGCGAGGGTGACCAGGCGGGCGAAGCGCTCCGGCCGGATCGCCGCCTCACCGCGGCCGTTGGAGCGGCTGCGCTTCGGCTGCTCCTCGAGCGGCCGGTCGATGACGTCCGCGGGACGGAACCCGTTCTCGTGACGCTGCAACAGCAACCCGCGGCGCTTCTCGGCCTCTTCGCGAAGGTCGTCGGGCGCCAGCACCTGGGCGTTCTGGCGCCAGCGCAGAACCCAGGCGATCAGCTCACGCTCGGAGGCGTAACTGGTTTCGAAGATCCGGCCTTTGCCCGGGGCGCCGTCGGACTTCTTCACGTTTCGCAGCTCCCCATAGGTGCCGAAGTCGCGCTCGACCAGCCAGGCGATCCGCTCGCGGATCCAGATCTTCGCCGTGCCCCGGGTCTCCCCCAGCTGCCAGTCGGCGCGGCTGCCGTAGTCGCGGCGGTCGAAGTCCTCCGGTGGCGAGAAGTCGTGCTCGGCCTTGGAGGCGTAGCCGACCTTGCCCTGGATCCGGGAGAGGCGGAAGACGCGCACCGCCTCGCGCTCGTGCGCATGCCCGATCAGGTAGAACTGCCCGCCGCGGAAGACCAGGTGGTAGGGGTCGACCTTGCGCTTTTCGGTCTCGCCGCGCTCCATCGTGTAGTAGGTGAACTCGATCGTCTTGCGGCGGCTGATCGCGGTCTCGATCTTGGAGAGGCGCTGGGAGAGGTCGCGGCCGCCGGCGGAGGCGGTCATCGCCATCTCGACGGGCGCCCGCTCACCCTCGGCGAGTGGGTTCGGGTGCCCCCAGGCGACCTGCTGCAGGGCCAGCCGCAGCGGCTCCGCGTAGGCGAAGCCGCCGTCGGTGAGCAGCATCAGCGCCGTGCTCAGCGCCGCCAGCTCGTCATCGGAGAATTTGATCGGGTCGAGATAGAAGTTCTCCGGCGGCAGCGAGTAGAGCTCGGCCTCGAAGAAGCCCTCGCCGGGCTTCTCGACCCCGAGCTGGATTCCGAGGCTCTCCAGCTCGGCTCGGTCGGCGTAAAAACGGCGCGCGAAAGCGTCGTCGTTCATGTCGCTATAGCCCTCCACCTCGCGCTTGATCTCGAGGGCCGAAACAGGCCTTCCCTGAGCCATCAGGAACGAGATCAGCGAGAGCTGGCGAATCAGCTTCTCGGTGTCCTTCGCCACTGGCGGCAGGATAGTCTGCGCGCAGCGCATGGACGTCCTCCGCAACCTCTTCGGCAACGTAACCGCGGGCATTATCCGGCTTTTGGTGACCGTGGGAATCATCGCCGCGGTCGGTTTTTTCCTCGTCAAGCCGGCCCTGGAGACGACTCGAGACATCAGCCGGGAAACGAATCAGAGCATTCAGAGCGGCTTCCAACAGGGCGGTCTGACGAACATCAACAAGACGATCGACGACGTCAACCGCCAGGTTCAGCGCGAAATCAAAAGGTCGCTGCGGGCCTCGCGGCAGCAGGGCGACGCCGACAAGCTGATCCGCTGCATCCAGCGGGCCCACCAGGACGTCAACCGGATCCAGCGCTGCAGCGAACGCTTCCAGTAGCGGCCCGTCAGCCGAAGACGCCGGTGCCGATCAGACCGGCGATGATCATGCAGGTGCCCGTCCACATGGTCCGATTGAGAGTGAAGTAAGCATCTTCCAGTCTGACGAGGCGCTTGTCGACGTCATCGAAGCGCTCCCCGAAGCGGGCCTCCATCCGGTCGAAGCCTTCCTTCATCTCCGCCTTGAATTCCTTCATCTCGGCCTTGAGATCCACGAAACCCTGATCGACCTTCTTGTTGAGGTCGTCAAGCCGCTCGTCGGTCCACTTCTCTCGGGGGCTCATCATCACCGCCATGATCCTAGCGTAATGTTTCGTCTGCACGAATCAAGGCGCGAAACGCACGGAACTGGAATTTCTTTGGAGATTCTCCGTGACTTCAGGCCGCGCGCTGGGCGAAGAAGGCGCTGCCGGAGAGAGCCCGGTCAAAGCCCGACCAGGCCTCGCCAGCGGGGAGCTGCTTCTCGATCCGGTCGAAGCTGCCGAGGCGGCCGCCGAGGTTGTCGATCATGTGGACGAGGACTGCCTCGCGGGTGGCGGGCACCACCGGGGAGCCGTGTTCCAGGGAGCCGTGGTGGCTGAGGATGATGTGGAGCACGCACTGGGCCAGCGCCGGGTCGAAGCCCGGCAGGTCCTCGATCGCGCGGCGCACGGTGTAGTAGCCGAGCGGGATCTCCCCCTGCAGGCGGCCGGCGTCGGTCAGGTCGATCGCCAGCGGATCGTCGTTGTAGGCGACGCACTTGCCGATGTCGTGCAGGAGGGCGCCGGTGACGGCGACGTCGCGGTCGATCCCGGGGAAGAAGTTGGCGGCCGCGGAAACGGCTTGCGCGACCGAGAGCGTGTGCTCGAGCAGCCCGTGGCGGTAGGCCTGGTGGTAGGTCTTCGCCGCCGGAGCGACACTGAAGCGCCTCCAAGTCTCCGACTCCTCACCGAAGAAGAGGTCGAGAAGCTCGCGCAGGGAGGGATTTTGAATCGTTCCCAGCAGCTCGCGCAGATCGCGCTCGAGCAGCTCCGGGGAGACGTCGGACTCGGCTGCCAGGTCCTCGGTCTCGTACTCGTGCGGCTCGGCCTCGCGCAGGGAGGTGATCTTGATCTTCGCCCCCCAGCGCTCACTGATCTCGAAGACGCCGCTGACGAAGACGGGGGAGCCGGTGCAGCAGAGGGCGTAGAGCACCTCCGCCTCTTCCCAGCAGACCGCCTCTGCGGTCCCGGTGGCGTCGCCGACCGAGAGCCGCAGCCAGGGCTCGCCGTTGCGCTTGCGGCGCAGCTCACGCTCGCGAACCGCGTAGACGCCGTTGACCCGTTGGCCGTCCTCGAGGTCGCGCAGCGGGACCCGGATGACGGCTTCAGCTGAGGCCGGTGCCGACCCGTTGCTCTGGGCGAGAACCTCGATCTGCGTCTGCTCGCTCATCGTTCGCTCAAGGTAGAGACGGGCGCGGACGCAGATACGACCGACTAAAAGACGATCAGCCCGGCGAGGGTGAGGAAGCCCGTGACCATGACCCCTACCAGTGCGATGAACCCTTGGAACATCATCCGCCGCAGGTCGCGAATGTCGGCATCCACACGCTGGAAGCCTTCCGAAACCCGATTGTTCAGGTCATCGAGTCGCCCGTCGGTCCATGCCTCTCTCGCCATCGCTTCCATGATGACGAGTGTAACTCATTGTCTGTGACAGGACACGTACGAAACAAGATTCTTCGTCTCAAGTCGGTGGTGCATCGATCGCGAAGAGGCGCCATTCGCCCGGCGCGCCCTTCAGCGTCCGCACCCCGCGATCGGCGAACTCCAGGCCGGACCCGACCACCAGCTCGCGCACGGTGCTGGAGACGAGCACCTCGCCGGCGTCGGCCAGCGCCCCGATCCGGGCGCCGATGTTGACCGCCATCCCCCCCACGTCGTCGCCGATCAGCTCCACCTCGCCGGTGTGGATCCCGGCCCGCACCTCGATCCCGAGGCCGGCGATCTCGTCCTGCACCGCCGCGGCGCAGCGGATCGCCCGCGCCGGGCCGTCGAAGGTGGCGAGGAAGCCGTCGCCCATCGTCTTCACCTCGCGCCCCCGGTGCAGGGCAAGCTGGCGGCGCACGGTGGCGTCGTGGCGCTCGAGCAGTTGCCGCCAGCCGCGGTCGCCCAGCCTGGCCGCCATCTCCGTCGAGCCGACGATGTCGGTGAAGAGGATCGTCGCCAGCGCCCGTTCCGATTCGGCCGCCCCGCGGCTGCCGACGAGGAACTCCTCGACCTCGTCGAGCAACCTGTCGAGATCGCCGGCGAAAGGGAGGTGGTCTTCGCCGGGCAGCTCGACGTAGCGGGCGCCGGGGATGCTCTCGGCGATGTAGCGGCCCTGCTCGACCGAGACCATCCGATCGCCGGCGCGGTGGAGGACGAGGGTGGGGACGTCGATCGCGGGCAGGATCGCGCGCACGTCCATCTCCCGGTAGAGGTCCATCAGGGCGACGGCGCCGGCCGGGCTGGTCCCCTGCCGCAGGAGGCGCGCCCACCAGCGTTCGAACTCGCGGTCGCCGAGGCGGCTCGGCGCCCAGAGCTCGAGGCCGACCGGGCCGCCCCAGTCGCGGCGGATCATCTCCCCCCACTGATCGAGCTGCGCGTCGGTGATCCCGGGGGGGAAGTCGGCGGCTTCGAGCATCCGGGCAAAGGTCCCGAAGAGGACGAGACCGGAGACGCTCCCTGGATAGGTGGCGGCGTACAGGGCCGACATCGGGCCGCCCTCGGAGACGCTGAATAGGGCGGGGCGCTCGAAGCCGGCTGCCTCGATCGCCGCCCGCAGGTCGTCCATCGACTCTTCCAGGGTCGGCGGCCGGCCCGGCCGGTCCGACAACCCCTGCCCGCGCTTGTCGAAGACGAGCATCCGCGAGAAAGCGGTGAGGCGGCGGAGGAAGCGGGCGGCCGTAGGGTCCTCCGCAAGCAGCTCGACCTGGGAGACGAAGCCCGGCACGAGGACGAGGTCGAGCGGCCCCTCGCCGTGGACCTGGTAAGCGATGCTGACGCCGCCCGAGTCGGCGTAATGGGTCTTCGCTTCCATCGGCCGGATCGTCTCAGGCGCCGCGCGGTCGGCGCAAGCAGAGCGCGCACCGCCCGATACCCGGGTTTTTAATCAAAGACTCTTGTAGGGTTCCACCGTGGCCAAGGGGAAGAGGAAGAGGCCGGTCGAGGTCGAGGAGCCGGTGGCGGAGGCCGAGGAGACGGCCCCGGACGCAGAGGAGCCTGACGACGAAGAGCTCCTCCCCCAGGCCCTTCATCCGGTCCTCGCGGCCGCCCTCGTCTTCGTCGCCGCGGGAGCCGTCCTCGTGCTGGAGATCCTCGCCGTGCGCCTGCTAGCCCCTTATGTGGGCCTGACGCTGGAGACGACCACCTCGATCATCGGCGCGGCGCTGGCCGGCATCGCTCTCGGCGCCGCCCTCGGCGGCCGCCTCGCCGACCGCACGGACCCTCGCCTCCTCCTCGTGGGGCTCTTCGCGGGCGGCGGAGCCCTGGCGCTGCTGATCGTCCCCGTAGTCCAGTGGCTGGGCCCGGGAGCGCGGGGCGACGGAGACATGGCGGCGCTGGGGGTGACCCTCGTTGCGCTGGTGCCGGCGGCCGCCGTCCTCAGCGCGGTCTCGCCGACGGTCGCCCACCTGCAGCTGCACGATCTCCGCGCCAGCGGAACCGTGGTCGGGTCGCTCTCCGGGTGGGCGACGGCGGGCGCTCTGCTGGGCACCTTCGGAACCGGGTTCGTGCTCGTGCCCCTGCTCTCGGTCAGCACCGCCGTGCTGATCGTCGGCGGGCTGCTGGTCCTGGTCGGGATCGCGCTTGCCGTCTCGACGCGACTCGTGCCGGTGGCCGGGATCGCGGGCGGAGCCGTCCTCCTGCTCGTCCTCGGTGCCTGGTCGGGGAACCTCGAGCCTCCCTGCGAAGCGGAAACCAAATACCACTGCGTCAAGCTCGAAGCCGATCCGAACCGGGACAGCGGATACGAACTCCTGCTGGACGACGTCCACCACTCCTACGTCGACCTCGACGACCCCACCCATCTCCAGTTCGACTACACCCGCTGGATCGCCAGGGCAATCGACGAGACCAACCCCGGCGACGGCCCGCTCGACGTCGTCTTCGTCGGCGGCGGCGGCTTCACGCTGCCGCGCTGGCTGCTGGCGACCCGGCCGGGATCGCGGGCGCAGGTCCTTGAGGTCGACGAGGAACTGGTCGAGTTCGACGAAGAGCGCCTCGGGCTCCGCCCCGCCCCCGGCCTGGAGATCAGGACCGGCGACGCGCGGGTCGAGATGCTCGGCCTGCCCGACGAGAGCGCCGACGTGGTGGTCGGCGACGCCTTCGGCAACTACTCCGTGCCCTGGCACCTGGCGACGACCGAGTGGGTCGAGGAAGTCAGGCGCGTGCTCTTGCCGGGCGGCCTCTACGCCCTCAACGTGATCGACCTCGGGGAGCTGGAGCTGATGCGAGCGGAGGCTGCGACCGTGCTCGACTCCTTCGAGCACGTGCGGCTGGTCACCTTCGGCGGCCCCGGAGAACTGTTCGGGGGCAACGGCGTCCTCCTCGCCTCGGACCGGCCGATCCCCGACCGGGCCCTGCTGAACGACGAACTGAGCATCGGCTTCAGCCAGGAGACGCTGGAAACGTTCGCGGGCGACGCGGAGGTCCTCCGCGACGACTTCGCGCCGGCGGACCAGCTGCTGACGCCTCCGTGAGCAGAGCCCTGTCGAGCTTTGCGGTCCTGGCCCTCGCCGCGACCGGGTTCCAGGGAACCGCCGAGCCGATCGGTCCGCCCCTACGGGAGCGGATGACCGGCGTCTCCTGGCACCGCGGCTGCCCCGTCGGGCTGGGTCAGCTGCGGCTGCTGCGCGTCACCCACTGGGGGTTCGACGACGAGGTGCACCGCGGCCGCCTCGTCGTCCACCGCGACTCGGCGCAGCCGATGCTCCGCACCCTGCGCGAGCTCTACCGCCTCCGCTTCCCGATCCGGCGCATGCGCCTGGTCGACGCCTACGGCGCCGACGACCGCCGCAGCATGGCCGCCGACAACACCTCCGCCTTCAACTGCCGCTTCGTCGCCGGCACCGGCCGCTGGTCCGAACACGCCTTCGGCCACGCGATCGACGTCAACCCCGTCGAGAACCCCTACGTCAGCGGCGACGGCTACGTCTCGCCACCGGCGGGCGCCCCGTATGCCGACCGCTCGCAGCGGGTGCCGGGCCTGATCCACCGCAGGGGTCCGGTGGTCGCCGCCTTCGCGCGCAACGGCTGGGAGTGGGGCGGCAACTGGTCCTGGCCGAAGGACTACCAGCACTTCTCGGCCAGCGGCAACTGACGCCCGCGACGCGGTCCCCATAGGCTCCGGCCGGTGACCCTGCGCAACTTCCGCTACGTCGCCCTCGCCGAGGCGACCAGCTTCCTCGCCCTCCTCGTCGCCTCCTACGTCAAAAACACCGGCGGCAGCGAGCTCGGCGTCAAAATCCTCGGGCCGATCCACGGCTTCCTCTTCGTCGTCTACGTGCTGATGGTCTGGCAGCTGCACAAGGAGGCCGGCTGGACCGGCAAGCAGACCTTCTGGATCCTGGTCGGCGCCGTCCTCCCCTTCGGCGGCTACGTCGTCGACTGGTGGCTGCAGCGGCGCGAACGGGCCGGCGCCGCCTCCTAGGGGAGCGCGGCCGGCGGGTCCGGCGGGGGCAGGTGCTTCATGCAGGGCACGGGAGTCCCCGTCGGGCGGCAGACCCGGAACCGCCGCGTCTCGGCCGGTCCCTTCAAGCCGGTCCAGCCGATCGCCCGCACCCTGAAGACGTGCCGGCCGAGGCCTACGCGGTAGTGCTTCGGCGAGCGGCACCGTTTCAGCGGGCGCCCGTCCAGCTTGCAGACGAAGCCGCGGACCTGGACCCGTTTGCGGGCGTAGAAGCGGAAGCGCACGGTGAGCTTGCGGCCGGCCAGCTCCAGCGCCGGCGGCGGCCCGAGGGCGATCGTCGTCCGCGGACGTTTCGGCCCTTTCCTGGGTTTCCGTTTTTTGTCGTCGTTCCCTTTGCCGCTGGGCTCGGGGGCGACGAAGGGGTCGGTGCTGGTGAAGATCTGGCCGCCGTTGACGGAGATCGCGCAGAAGCCCTGCGAGGGACAGGAGGCGCCGAACATGTGGTTCGCGTCGCCTCCATCGACGCCCGGGAAGGGCAGGATGTTCGTGAAGGTCCAGTCGCCGGGACCGCCGTTCGGGTTGGTCGAGGTGAGCGCGTCGCCGTTGTTGTCGATCGCCAGGCAGTGGCTGGTCGAAGGGCAGTCGACGTCGGTGATTTGGACCGAGGCGCCGCTGTCGATCTGCCGCCAGGCGCCGCTACCGCCGTTCGGGTTGGTCGAGACGAGCAGGTTGCCGAGGGTGTCGCCGCTGACGCAGAGCGAGACCGCGGGGCAGGAGACTCCGAACAGCGACTGGCGTCCCGGCATCGGCGTCACGTTCCAAGCTCCGCCGAGGGGAGCGGTGGAGCTGGCGAGCAGAGCCCGGTCGGTGAGCTGAGTCCTGATCCCGTCGCCGTCGTCCCCAACCGCGACGCAGAATGCGGCCGAGGCGCAGGAGATGCCCCGCAGTTCCATCGGGCTCTGCAGCTGCGTCTTCGTCCAGGCGGCCGCGCCACCGGTCGGGTTCGTGGTGGTCACCAGCTTCGCCCCTCCGGCCGAGGCCGCGCAGAAGGAGACGGTGGGACAGGAGATCCCGTACAGGTGCGTGTTCGGTCCCGAGCCGTCGAGGTCGGTGACCGCCCAGGCGGAGGCGTCGCCGGTCGGGTTGGTCGCGGTGTAGATGAGCCCTTCGAAGGTGACCGCGACGCAGAGCTGGGGGGAGGGACAGTCGACGGCGCGGATCTGGCGCTGGTTCGGCCCGTCGGCGATAGCCCCGGCCCCGGCGTGGACGACCTTCCAGTCGCCCGTCGGGCCGGTGGGCCGGGTCGAGGAGGCGATCGTGTTGTTGCCGCCGACCGCGACGCAAAGCGAGCTCGTCGGGCAGGAGATGCCGAACAGCGGCAGCCGTTCGGTTTCGCCGGGGATGTGGCGACCGGTCCAGCTCGCGCCCGCCGCCGGCACCACCCCCAACGCCACCACCCAAAGACAGGCGGCGACCAGCATTCGGCCTCCCCACCCGAAGCGTCCCGCACCTTGGTCCATCACGCCCTCCCGTCGCCGACTGGTCGGCACCCTCAACATGGAAGGGACGAGGAAGTTGCGGTGGGCGAAGGTCGAGGTGAAATCAAAGACTTAGGCTGCGGCGGATGAGCGAAGCGCCGAGCGAGAAACCGGGGAAGCGGCTGCTCGCCGCGGCGCGTCGGTTCAACCGCGACCCGAGGCTGCTCGAGCGGGTGAGGCGGACGCGCGAGCGGGCGCTCGGGGACGAGCACCTGATCGACCACCTCTCCACCGCCCGCGGCCGGCCGGCCGACCTCGCCGCCCGGCAGCTGGTCGCCTTCAGGGGCGAGGAGCACGGGGTCGTCGGCGAGCTCGGCCTGACCGCCCTGCAGGCCTGGCAACGGCTCGCCGAGTCGCAGGACCGGGGCCGCGGCAGGGTCGACGTCGCGATCCTCTTCACCGACCTGGTCGGCTTCTCGAGCTGGGCGCTGGAAGCCGGCGACCGGGCGGCGATCCGGCTGCTGCGCGAGGTCGCGGAGGCGATCGAGCCACCGGTCGTCGAGCGGCAGGGGGAGGTGGTGAAGCGGCTCGGCGACGGGCTGATGGCGGCCTTCTGGGACGCGCCGAGCGCCACCGCGGCGGCATTCGAAGCCCGCGACCGGATCGGCGCGATCGAGGTCGAGGGCCACCGGCCGCGCCTGCGCACCGGCATCCACCTCGGCCGCCCCCGCAAGCTCGGCGGCGACTACTTCGGCGTCGACGTCAACATCGCCGCCCGCCTCGCCGAGGCGGCCAAGCCCGGCGAGGTCCTCGTCTCCGACCCCGCCCGGGAGGCGCTGGACTCCACCGTCGTCGAGTCGAGGAAGCGCCGCTTCAGGGCCAAGGGGGCGCCGAAGGACCTGACCGCCTACGCGGTCACTCCTCGAACCTGAAGCTCGTGATGTCCTGGCCGTAGATCGGGCTGACGACGACCTGGTCGAGGTCGATCGAGTCGGAGACGAAGGTGGCGAGCCGGAGCGTCCCGAAGGGCGCCCAGGGAGCCTGCTCCATGATCCGCCGGTCCAGGGCCGCGTATTCGCGTTCCTGCTCGGGCCCCAGCTGCTGCCTGCGCAGCTCGGCGATCTTCGCGTCGATGCCGGGAGTCGAGAATTTCGCCCAGTTCGTGCTTCCCGCCGTGCGAATGCCCTCGCCGGAGAGCTGCGGCCCGAAGTAGTCGTCCGGGTGCGGGTAGTCGAGCAACCAGTTCGTCCAGCCCGTGTCGAGGTCAGGCGTGCTGGAGTTGCTGATCAAGGTGAAGTAGGTCCCCGCGTCGACCGCTTTCAGCGTCGTCTCGAAGCCGAGCCGCTCGAGCACCTGCTGGTAGTAGGCGCCCGCTTCGCTGTTGGGCGGCAGGTCGTTGGTCCAGACCGTGATCTCGCGGTCCTCGGGGTCCGCCGCTTCGACCAGCCTCTTCGCCCGCTCCGGGTCGTACGGGTAGAGCTCGAACTTCCGGTAGCCGGCCATCTGCGGCGGCAGGATCTGCTGGGTCCGCTGGATGCTGCCGGCGTAGAGCCGTTCCAGCGCCTCGGGGTCGATCGCGTGGTTGACGGCCCGCCGCACCCGCACGTCGTCGAACGGCGGCTCCCGCGTGTTCATCCAGAAGTAGTAGACGCTGATCGTCAGTTCGTCCCGGAACTGGGTCCCGTCGTAGCGTCGTTTCAGCTCCGCGTAGCGTTCCGGCGGCGGCGGGTTTTTCATCCAGTCGACCTCGCCGTCTTCCACCTGTTCGACCTCGCTGACGGGGTTGCTGCTGACCTCGAACCTGATCCTCTCGACGTGGCCGTCGGGGAGGTGCGGCATCGCCTCGCCGTTGGCGGCGGCCCAGGCCGGGTTGCGGACGTACTCCCAGCTGCGGCCCGGACGCACCTCGGTGATCGCGTAGGGGCCGGTCGCCGGCGGCGGGTCCCGGGTCTGGTCCTCGTTCGGGGTGTCCGGCGGCAGCGGTGCCGAGTACGGCAGACCGAGGACGTAGTTGAAGGTCCCGCTCGGTTCGAGCAGGCGGATCACGATCTCGCCGCTGCGGTCGTCGGTCGCAATCCCGGAGATCCCGCCCTTCTTCGTCCTCGCGAACTCTTCGGCGCCGACGATCCCGGTGTAGAAGGTGGACCCGAGCGAGTTGAGCCGGAAGAGGCGTTCGACCGCGAAGCGGAAGTCCGAGGCGCGCACCGGCGTCCCGTCGGAGTACTCCAGCCCCGGCCGCAGCCGCAGCGTGTAGCGGCGGCCGCCCTGGTCGATCTCCGGCAGGGACTCCGCCAGCCCCGGGATCAACTCCGTCCCCGCCTCGCCGCTGGCGTGGGCGTAGGTGAGCAGCGGGATGTAGCTGTTGCGCAAAGCGGTCGCCCCTTCCAGCGAGAAGGAGAGGGCGGGATCGAGGTAGTCGGGGAAGAACGAGTAGCTCCCGGTCAGCGTGCGGCCCTCGCTCGAATCCTCGCCGGATCCGCAGCCGACCAGAGCGACGCATACCGCCAGGACGACTGCCACGCCACCGGCCGATGACCACAGAGCTTTCACAACGTCCATCCCCTCGTCGAATCGGGACCAGCCTAAAGGGCGAGGTCCAACGCCGCCAGTCAGAGACGGCGAAGGCCTCCCGGCGCCGGTCATACTCGTCTCGTTCGATAGCGAGATGCAACCGGCCGAGAAGGGAGAGAGATGGGATCGCTGCGCGAATCGATGACCGGCGAGACGACGATGCGGGAGGTCGTCGAAAGGGAGATCGGCGAAGAAGTGGTCGTCGTCGCGGCGCTGAGCCAGGGCACCCCACCCTCACCCCTATCGATGGTGACCGGCGCCGCGCTGATCAAGCTGATCTCCCCGCGCGCCTCCAAGGCGCTGCCGAAGCGCTTCATCCTCGCCGTAACGCCGGATCGGGTCGTCGCCCTGAAGGGAACGCCGATCAGCGACGAAAGCGGCGACGACATCGGAGCCCACGTCAGGGGCGAGATCGCCTCCTGGAGCCGCGACGAAGTGACCGCCACCCGCGCGACCGACGGCAACGGCGGAACCCTGCAGATCCCCGGCGCCTCGATCCCCGTCTTCGACCGCTCCCTGGGCAATCCGCGCGAGCGGGAGCTCTTCATGGCGCTGAGCGCTAACTAGTTATACTGACTTAGTATGACTCAGCGGATAGGAGCGAAGGGTCAGGTCGTCATCCCGAAGGAACTGCGGGAGCAGGCCGGGTTGGGGCCGGGGGCCGACGTTGACTTCGAGGCTGTCGGCGATGGCATCGTGATCCGCAGAGCAGATCGTCCCTCCTCCCTGCGTGGTCGGTTCGCGAAGAGCGGGATGGCGGCTCGCCTGCTCGGGGACCGCCGCAACGAGCCGCGCTAGAGGTCATCAGTGAAGCGGTGCCTCGACTCCTGGGCCGTCCTTGCTTGGCTGGACGGAGAGGAACCGGCGGCTCGCATAGTCGAGCGGACGATCAAACGGGAACGTCCGCAGATGAGCTGGATGAACCTGGCCGAGGTCCATTACCGCACGATCCGAGACCACGGCCGGCGGGAAGCCGATCAGGTGCTGGCCGAGTTGAGGCCACAGATCACGGAGAGCCTGCCCGGAATTGCCACGATGAGGTCTGTATCGGCCCTGAAGGCAGAGCATCCCATCGCACTGGCTGATTGCTTCGCTATCGCGCTGGCTGCCGAGGAGGAAGCCGAGCTGCTGACGGGAGACCCGGAGATCATCGACCGGGCCGACCAGTTGCCCTGCGAGGTCGTGGACCTGCGGCCCGGCAACTGAGTGGCCAGGGCCGGATTCGAACCGGCGACACCACGATTTTCAGTCGTGTGCTCTACCAACTGAGCTACCTGGCCTCGGAGCGGTGCACTTAACTCATGCGTGCGCACGCATGAGTTAAGTGCACCGCTCCGAGGCCAGGTAGCTCAGTTGGTAGAGCACACG
>DATEOT010000123.1:0-14209 GCA_035273795.1 Solirubrobacterales bacterium
CCCGCGAGTCCGGCCGCTTCTTCGGGATGATGACCACCGCCGCGGGCACCGTTCCCCCGGCCAAGGTCCTCGTCCTCGGCGCCGGCGTCGCCGGGCTGCAGGCGGTCGCCACCGCCAAGCGCCTCGGGGCGATCGTCACCGGCTTCGACATCCGCCGCGCCGCCTGGGAGCAGATCGCCTCGCTCGGCGGCCGGCCGCTGGAACTGGACTTCATCCCCGATGCCGAGGGGGAGGGCGGCTACGCCCGGCCGCTGACCGACGAGGAGAACGCGCAGGTGCGCGACGCTCTCGCCGAGAACGCGGCGAAACAGGACATCATCGTCACCACCGCCGCGATTCCAGGCCGCCCGGCGCCGCTGCTAATCACCGCCGAGGGCGTCCGCAACATGGCCCCCGGCTCGGTGATCGTCGACCTCGCCGCCGAGACCGGCGGCAACTGTGAGCTGACCCAGGCCGGCCAGACCGTGGTCGAGGGCGGCGTGAAGGTGATCGGCACCCGCAACCTCCCCTCGGAGATGCCGGCGCCCGCCTCCCAGCTCTACGCCAAGAACCTCGAGAACCTGCTCGGCCTGATCGTCACCGACGAGGGCGAGGCCAAGGTCGACTTCGAGGACGACATCATCGCCGCCGCCTGCATCACCCAGGCCGGCGAGATCAAGAACGAGAGGGCAGCGAAGTAGCCATGGACTTGATGACCGAGATCACGATCTTCGTGCTCGCCGTTTTCGTCGGCTTCGAGGTGATCTCGAAGGTCCCGACCACCCTGCACACGCCGCTGATGTCGCAGACCAACGCGATCCACGGCATCGTCATGCTTGGCGGCCTGATCGTCCTCGGCTTCGCCGACGACGGGCTCGAGTACGTGATCGGGACGATCGCCGTCGCCTTCGGCGCGATCAACATCGTCGGCGGCTTCATGGTCACCGACCGGATGCTCGGCATGTTCTCCAGGAAGCCGAAGCCGAAGGCCGGGACTGACGGGGAGGGCGGCGCTCGATGAGCCCCCTCCTCGCTGTCTTCGAGTCCGGTGGCGACGCCGCCACCGCCCTCTACATCGTCGCCTTCTCCCTCTTCATCATCGGGATCAAAATGGGCACCCACCCGACCACGGCCAAACGCGGAAACCTCGTTGCCGCGGGTGGCATGGCGGTCGCCGTAGTCACCACCCTCCTGCTCGACGGGATGGGCAACTGGGGCCTGATCTTCCTCGGGCTCGGGATCGGCACCGCGGTTGGGGTGATCGCGTCGCTGCGAGTGCAGATGACCGAGATGCCGCAGATGGTCGCCCTCTACAACGGGGTCGGCGGCGGCGCCGTCGCCTTGATCGCCTGGTCTGAGATCCGGCACGGAGCCGGACACGAGGTTCCGCTCGACGAGTTGATCCCGATCCTCTTCGCCGGCGTCGTCGGCTCGGTCTCCTTCTGGGGCTCGAACATCGCCTTCGCCAAGCTCCAGGATCTGATTCCGACTCGGCCGATCGCGGTGCCGGGCCAGCAGGTGATCAACGCGATCCTGCTGATCGGGATCGTCGTCGCCTGCGTCTCGATCGGGATCAACAACGACGATCCCTCCGAGGAGATCTTCATCGCGATTCTGCTCGCCTCGGCGTTGCTCGGCAACCTCGTCGTCCTGCCGATCGGCGGCGCCGACATGCCGGTCGTCATATCGCTGCTGAACGCCTTCACCGGCCTCTCGGCCGCGGCCGCAGGCTTCGCCCTCGACAACGTTGCACTGATCGTCGCCGGCACCCTCGTCGGCTCCTCCGGAACGATCCTGACCATGGAGATGGCGACGGCGATGAACCGCTCGGTCGGCAACATCCTCTTCTCCGGCTTCGGCGGGGCTCCCGCGGGGGGTGGCGGAGGCACGAGCGAGGAAAAGCCCCACGTCTCGATCGGCGCCCAGGACGCGGCGATCAAGCTCGCCTACGCCGACTCCGTCGTGATCGTGCCCGGCTACGGCCTCGCCGTCGCCCAGGCTCAGCACGCGATCAAGGAGGTCGCCGACGAGCTCGAAAAGCGGGGCGTCACTGTCAACTACGCGATCCACCCGGTCGCCGGCCGTATGCCCGGCCACATGAACGTCCTCCTCGCCGAGGCCGACGTGGCCTACGAGAACCTCAAGGAGATGGAGGAGATCAACCCGGAAATGCCGCGCACCGACGTGGCTGTGGTCGTCGGCGCCAACGACGTCACCAACCCGGCGGCGAAAAACGACCCCGACTCCCCGATCGCCGGGATGCCGATCATCGAGGTCTCCGAGGCCCAAGAGGTGATCGTGATCAAGCGCTCCCTCAGCCCCGGCTTCGCCGGCATCGACAACGACCTCTTCTACGAACCGAACACCTCGATGCTCTTCGCCGACGCCAAAGCGGCGGCCAGCGAAATCGCAGCCGAGATCGGCAACCTCTAGCCAGTCAGTTCCGCCGGTTCGACCCCTGGGCTGGAGAGCTCGGAAGCGAGCTTGTAGATCGCGGTGGTTCCGCGCACGACGAGGTCATCGCTGACCCGCTGGGGCAGCTCGGCGACGAAGGCTTCGGTGCGGGGGAGGCGGTGGTTCTGCCAGCGGGAGGCGCTGCCGGGGTAGCGGCCGGGGAGGTCGACGAGGGGGAGGCCGACCAGCTGGGAGAAGCGGCGGGCGGCGAAGGGATCGCCCTCGGGTCGGTCGATCAGACCGAATGGCTGGTGGAGCCAGATCGTCACGTCGGGTCTGGTGCGGAGGATGAAGCGGTGCGCAGCGCGGGACTCGGGCTCGGAGAGCGGCCCTGGGCCCGAGTATTCACCGGCGGAGAGCGGTCGCCAGTCAAAGGGGAAGTTGCGGTTGAGGTCGACGCCGTGGGCGTTGCCGCGGGTGCGGGCGGCGATGCCGTCGGGGTTGAGCGTGGGCACGACCAGGATCTCGGCCTCACTTGGAGCGCCCAATTGAGTCAGGAGGTGGGCGATCCGCATCCCCGCTCGCTCATCCCCGTGAACGGCGCCGATCACCAGCATCCTCGTGGTCGGATCCTTCGACCCAAGGCGGACGCTGACAATCGGTCGGCCTTCCACCGAGTGGCCGATCACACTGCGTTCGGCGGCAGTGGCGGTGCCGGTGACGAGGTCCAGGCCGAGGAGCAGGGCTAGGACCACGAGGCCCGTTCGAAGTCGTATCGATGCCGGCACGCAATCGGCACTCTAGGCACCCACGCGTAGGAATTTGCTCCCTAGCTTCGGCCCATGCGGTCGGAGCGGGGGCAGGGGACGGTCGAGTGGGTCGGCTTGGTGCTGGTCCTCTCGCTGGCAATGGTTGGTCTCGTGGCGGTCGGGGCGCGGGTGCCGGGTGCGTCCCTGGCGCGCGCGGTCGCCGACCGGATCGTCTGCGCGGCGGCGCTGGCGGACGGTTGCGGCGACGAGCCGACGCTGATCGCCGCCTACGGCTCCGAAGTCGGAGAGCTCGTGCGACGACATATGCCGACGCTCGCCTTCGAGAACGGCTCGCGGGCGCTCCCGGTCGACTTTCGCCGCTGCCGCAGGAGCGAGTGCAGCGACGGGGCGGGGGAAGGCCCGATCCTGGAGGGTGACGAAGAGCTGCCCGTAACGGCCTTCGTGCACGTGATCGACTGCCGCGAGGGCGAAGCCGAGCGGACGGAAGCCGCCGGGGCGGACTGCTCCGGCGAACGCGCCGGCAACCTCTACGTCCAGTACTGGACCTACTACGCGGACTCCGCCACCCTGCGGGACGTCCCCGTCGCGGGGAAGAAGGGGTACCACGCCGACGACTGGGAGAGCGTGCAATTTCGATTTGGTCCGGATGGCAGGGTCGACCAACGCGCCTCTTCCCATCACGGCTACAACCACTCCCGCGGGATCGGCAACTGGGGCTCGGACACCGGCATCACCCATCGCGACGGCTGGGGACCGGCTACCGGCCTCCTCTTCGTCTCCGGCGGCAGTCACGCCGGCAACGCTGCCGGCATCCCCCAGATCGGTCGCTTCACCCCCGGCCGCCGCGTCCACCTGATCCCGCTCGAGCAGATTGCCGCCACCAGCACCGCCCGCTTCGCCGTCTCGCCGCCCTGGCTGAAGGAGGCCTGGTTCGACCCTGAGGCGGAGGGGACCGACTAGGCCGCGCCGCTTGCGGCGAGTTCGGCCGGCACCTGCTGGGTGATGCAGTGGACGTTGCCCCCACCGAGGAGGATCTCCCGGGCCGGCACCCCGACGACTTCTCGCTCCGGGAAGGTGCGGCGGAGGATCGCGGCGGCCTCCTCGTCGTGCCGGGGGTCGAGCAGAGGGAGAATCAGACGCGAGTTGCCGAGGTAGAAGTTGACGTAGGAGGCGGCCATGCGGTCGCCGGCGCTGCGCGGCCGCGTGCCCTCGCCGGCGTCGATGCCTTCCGCCTCCTCGGCGGAGATATGCAGGGGGCCGGGGGAGGGAAGCAGGATCACCTCGAAGGAGCGGCCGCGGGCGTCGGTTGCCGCTTCAAGTCGCTCGCGCGCGTCGCTGGAGATCCCGTGCTGGGGGTCGTCTCCATCGTCGGTCCAGGTGAGCAGCACGGTTCCCGGCCGGGCGAAGCAGGCGAGGTTGTCGACGTGGCCGTCGGTCTCGTCCTCGAAGACACCCGCTCCCAGCCAGACGACCTTCTCGGCGCCGAGGTAGTCGAGCAGCGCCCGCTCGATCTGGTCGCGAGAGAGCTCCGGATTGCGATTGGGGTTGAGCAGGCACTCTTCCGTCGTCAGCACCGTTCCCTCGCCGTCGACGTGGATCGCTCCGCCCTCGAGCACGATCGGCGCCCGATAGCGATCCCCCCCTTCGATCTCCAGAACCTTGGCGGCGACCCGCTCGTCGCGGTCCCAGGGGAAGTAGAGGCCGCCCTCGGTCCCGCCCCAGGCGTTGAAACGCCAGTCGACGCCGCGGCGTCCGCCGTTGTCGTCGACCACGAAGGTCGGCCCGTGGTCGCGGATCCAGGCGTCGTCGGTGGAGACCTCGACCACCCGCACCTCGGGCGGCAGCAGCGCCCGGCAGTTCTCGAACTGGTCGTCGGACACCGCCATCGTCACCGGCTCGGAGGCCGCGATCGCCTCGGCGACCGCGGCGTAGGCCTCCTGCGCCGGCTTCGCCCCCAGGCGCCAGTTGTCCGGCCGCTCCGGCCAGGCCATCCAGCAGCCGGCGTGCGGCTCGAACTCACCCGGCATCCGGAACCCGTCTTCGGCCGGCGTCGATTTCAGGGTCAGGCCCATCGCCGTCTATCTTGAACCAGTGGACGAGATCCGCCTGATCCGTGCCGAGGAGCCCCCCGAGTCGCTCGCTCGGACGCGTCCGCCGAGCCGCGCGCCGTTCCGGATCGCCGCGGTCCAGCATCGCTGGCACGCCGATCCAGTCGAGCACGAAGGGGCGTTGGCACAGGGGATCCGGATCGCGGCGGAGGAGGGAGCGAAGCTGGTCTGCTTGCAGGAGCTGACCCTGAGCCGCTACTTCGCCGTCGACCCCGCCGGGCCCGAGGCCGCAGGAGCCGAGCCAGAGGACCTCCCCGGTGGGCGCACCTTCGAGTTCGCCGCGCGCACGGCGGCAGCCACCGGCATCCACGTCCACGCTTCGCTCTACGAGCGCGCCGACGCCGACGACGGCCTCGGCTTCAACACGGCGATCGTCGTCTCTCCCGAAGGCGAGCTGGTCGCCCGCACCCGCAAGCTCCACATTCCGATCACCGCGGGTTACTACGAGGACAAGTATTTCCGGCCGGGCCCCGGAGAGGCCGAGGCCTTTCCGCTCGTCGGCCTGGGAGAAGCCCGGTTCGGCCTGCCCACCTGCTGGGACCAATGGTTCCCGGAGGTAGCCCGCGCCTACGGTCTCGAGGGCGCCGACGTCCTCGTCTACCCGACCGCGATCGGCTCCGAGCCCGACCACCCGCAGTTCGACACCCAGCCGCTCTGGCGGCAGGTGATCGTCGCCAACGGCATCGCCAACGGCGTCTTCATGGTCGCCGTCAACCGGATCGGCACCGAGCCGCCGCTCACCTTCTACGGCTCCTCCTTCATCTCCGACCCCTACGGCCGCATCCTCGCCCAGGCCCCCCGCGACGAACCAGCCGTCCTGGTCGCCGACCTCGACCTGGACCAACGGAGAGACTGGCTAGAGCTCTTCCCCTTCCTCACCACCAGGAGACCAGACGCCTACAGCTCGTTGACTGAAGAGGCGAGAGACGAATAGCTGGTCCGGTAAGGGGTCCGGTCGTCCTCTGAGGGAATTGGGTCGCGTCCCTATCGGGACTTGCTCCAGATGATGCTGCCCGCCTATGGCGGGCAGGAACCAGATTGCATATCGCGTGCTTCGCACACATTCCCTCAGAGGACGACCGGACCCCTTCTCCATTGCTTCCGTAATTCGTCGTCTGACGAAAAGCTGTTGCCAGGAGGGACGGGTGTCCCCTGGCCGACCGGCGTCCCTGATTTTCGCAGTGTCCGTCAGCGAGAGCTGGGGGAGTTAGCGGCGAAAATCCCAGGGAGGTCAGGGGACACCCGTCCCTCCCCACCGGCAGAGCGTGATCCCTCAGCTAGGAGCCAGCGCCTCGATCGTCGCCGCCAGCTTGTCCGGCGTAACGATCGGGGTGAGGATCGGGAGGGTGATGCCTCCCTCGACGAAAGCGGCGAGGCGCTCCTTCATCTGGTCGGGGGTCCCGAAGATGAACATCTCCTCGATCAGCTCCCAGGGGGCCGCCGCCGCGGCGGCCTGGCGGTTGCCCGCCTCCCAGGCCCCGACCATCGGCTCGATCCGCTCGCCGTAGCCGAGCCAGCGGTAGAAGTCGGCGTAGACGGGGACGGTGATGTATGAGGAGAACATGAAGCGGGCCAGCGGCTCGACCTGCTCGCGCTCTCCTGGGATGCAGAAGAAGCGGCAGAGAAGCTCGAAGTCTTCCGGTGCGCCCTCAATCTGCGCGGTCACCTTCGGCAGCCCCGCCAGCGGCAGGAAGTTGGTGAAGGCGCCGTCGGCGCGCTCGACCGCCAGCTCCAGCATCTTCCCCCGCAGGGCCGCCAGCACGATCGGCACCCGGTGCTGGGGCTTCTGTTCGAGCTTGAAGCCGGTCTCGGTGCGCTCACCGGCCAGGGCCGGCGCGAGGAAGTCGAGGGTCTCGCGCACCTTGCTCAGCGGCCGCTCGAAGGGGATCCGGTTCCAGCCTTCGACGATCCGGTCAGAGGAGGAGCCGATCCCGAGCACGAAGCGGCCTCCCGATGCGTCGGCAAGCGCCGCCGCCTGCTGCGCCAGCAGCGCCGGCCCGCGCTGGAAGACGCCGACGATCCCGGTGCCCAGCCGCGCCCGCTCGGTCCAGGCCGCGCTCAGCGCCAGCGGCGTGAACCCGTCCGGCCCGGCCGTCTCTCCCGTCCAGAGGTCGGTGTAGCCGGTCGCCTCGGCACGCCTGACCAGCTCCTCGTGGTCGGCGAGCGTCAGTCCCGGCAGCGGCAGCGTCAAGCCCCAGCGATCCATATGCGCTGACCCTAATCGTTCCAATAGGGTTGCGGCAGATGGAGGCCACCCCAGCCACCAAGCCGGATCGCAACCTCGCCCTCGAGCTCGTCCGCGTCACCGAGGCGGCAGCGCTCGCTTCGGCCCGCTGGGTCGGGCGGGGCGACAAGATCGCCGCCGACCAGGCCGCTGTCGATGCGATGCGCCACGTCCTCGACTCGGTGGCGATGGACGGCACGGTCGTGATCGGCGAGGGGGAGAAGGACGAGGCCCCGATGCTCTACAACGGCGAGCAGATCGGCGACGGCAGCCCGCCCACCGTCGACATCGCCGTCGATCCCCTGGAGGGCACCCGCCTCTGTGCGCTGGGAATGCCGAGCGCGATCTCGGTGATCGCCCTCGCCGAGCGGGGGACGATGTTCGACCCCGGTCCCTGCGTCTACATGGAAAAGATGGCCGGCGGCGAGGAAATCGCCGACCTGCTCGATCTCGACCGCCCGCTGCCGGAGACCCTGAAGCTGATCGCCGAGCGCAAGGGCGGCTCCGTCGGCGACGTGATCGTCGTCATGCTCGACCGCCCGCGCCACGAGGAGGCGATGCGCGAAGTCCGCGAGGCAGGTGCCCGGATCCGGCTGATCACCGACGGCGACGTCTCGGCGGCGCTGCTGGCGGTGAGCGAACGCTCGCCGGTGGACTTGCTGTGGGGTATCGGCGGCACGCCCGAGGGCGTAATCTCCGCCGCCGCCCTGAAGTCGATGGGGGGTCAGTTGATTGGACGTCTCTGGCCGCGCAACGACGAGGAGCGCTCGGCAGCGGTCAACGAGGGCTACGACCTCGACCGCGTCCTCACCGCAAACGACCTCTGCTCGGGCGACGACGTCTTCTTCTCCGCGACCGGCGTCACCGACGGCGACGTCCTCCAGGGGGTTCGCTACCGTGGCCCGGGCGCCACCACCGAGTCGCTGGTCATGCGCTCCCGCTCCGGAACGGTCCGCAGGGTCCACGCTCGCCACGATCGCTCGAAGCTTCGAGCGGTAATCGGCGAGAAATACGGCTGATCTTCCTCATCCGGGGTAGCTGAGCGACGTGATCGCTGTCGCTGGTTCAACGGGGTACGTCGGCGGCCTGCTCTGCAGGCGCCTGCGCGAGGAAGGGCGGGAGGTGCGGGCGCTGGCGCGGCATCCCGAGCAAGCGGGGGAGCTGGAGGAAGCCGGCTGTCAGCTCTGCCGGGCCGACGTGCTCGAGCCGGTGACCCTTGGCCCTGCGCTGGAGGGGGTGGAGATCGCCTATTACCTGGTCCACTCGATGGGCCGCGGCTCCGACGGCGACTTCGCGGAGCGCGATCACCGGGGAGCGGAAAATTTCGCCTCGGCGGCGGCTGCGGCAAATGTCAAGCGGATCGTCTACCTGGGCGGCCTGGGGGAGGGGTCGAAGCACCTCGACAGCCGTCACGAGACGGCGGAGGTTCTTCGCTGCGGTCCGGTGCCGGTGACCTACTTCCGGGCGGCGGCGGTGATCGGAGAGGGCAGCGAGTCGTATCGAACGGCCTTCTACCTGGTGCGACGCCTGCCCGTGATGATCACTCCGCGCTGGTTGGCTACCCGTACGCAGCCGATCGCGGTAGACGACGCGATCTCCTATCTCGCCGCGGCCGCCGATCTCGATCTCCCGGTCGACCGCGAGATCGAAATCGGGGGCCCCGACGTGACCACCTACGGCGGCATGATCGACGAGCTTGCCCGGGCTCTGGGCCGGCGGCCGCCGCTGCGAATCACGGTGCCCCTCTTGACGCCGAGCCTTTCCTCTCTCTGGATCGGGCTGGTGACCCCAGTGGACGCGAGGGTGGCAAAGCCGCTGATCGAGGGACTAGCGACGGAGACCGTGGTGACCGATACGGCGGGGATGGAGCTTTTTCCCGGCGTCAAGCGAACTCCTCTCGGTATCGCGCTTCGGTCCGCCGCCGGGAACTCTGGCGTTCTTTGAAAGAACGGTCTGGTTCCAATAAAAAACTCCTGATAGCTTTTGTGAAAGGAATTTTCGCTTAATCGGGAAGGAGCGCACGTGAGCAACGCCATCGAGAACGCACCCCGGCAAGCGGTGGCCGATGCCGGGTTCCGGTCTGGCGAGCGCACTTTGGGTCTCCTCTCGACCCCCTTCAACCTCAACGTCCTTCTTGCGTTGTCGGAGCGACCGATGCGCCTGGCGGAATTGCGACAGGCGACGGGGCTACCGGCGCAGACCACTCTGCGAGGACATGTGGGTGGCTTGGAAGAGGTGGGGGCGGTGGCGAAACGGCCGACGCAACGGATGCCTTATGCGGTGGAGAACGAGCTGACGCAGATGGGTGAGGAGCTGTTGAGCGTCGCAGGGGTGCTCGAGGGCTGGCTGGGAAATGCGCCAGAGGGCCCGATCTCGCTCGAGTCAGGCAGCGCGAAGGGGATCGTCAAGGCTTTCGTCGACGGCTGGCGCTCGACGATCGTCCGCTGTCTCGCGACTCGCCCTATGTCCTTGACCGATCTCGACCGCGAGATCGTCGAGCTCAGCTACCCGGCCCTGGAGCGGCGTCTCTCGAGCCTGCGGACGGCAGGGCTGGTCGAGGCGCGGCCCACCAAGGGCAACGGCACCCCCTACGCGCTCACCGAGTGGGCGCGGCGAGGAGTGCGGCCGCTGGCGGCCGCGGTTCGTTGCGAGCGAGGCCACATGGGCCGCCGGGCGGCGCCCGTGACCGAGGCAGACGTCGAGGGGGCCTTTCTCCTGGCTACCCCGCTGGTGGGGCTGTCGGGCCAAAGCAGCGGCAGTTGCCAGCTCGAAGTCGAAGCGGCCCCCCGGGTGCGGGGACGGTCGGGGGTCAAGGTGGAGGTCGAGCGAGGACGGGTTGTGGCCTGCGACTGCGACCTCGCGGACGGCCCTGCGAGCTACGCGGTTGGAACCACGGCGAATTGGTTGACGGCGATCACCCAAGGCACGCTCGACGAGCTTCGATACGGCGGGGGGACGCGGTTCGCCGAAAGCTTCGTCTCCGCGATGCACCTCACCCTGACGAGTGAGTAGCCCGTTGCTGCTCTTCCTGGGCCACCTCTTCGCCGACGAAGGGGACGAGCAGGTCGTAGGTAAGGTTGGGAAGCAGGCTGGGAAGTTCGGTGGTGCGCCCCAGCACGATCTCCTCGTAGATCTTCGCCAGCATCGCCCCGACCGCGAGGCCGGATGCGCCCTTCAGGGCCGGGTTCGGGTCTCCGTCTCCGATCCCGTCTTCGAGCAGCCGCGTGAAGCGGGCGTACTCGGCCTGGAAGATCGGACGGAATGCGGGGCCGACGGTGCTCAGCTCGACGAGGGTGAAGCGTGCGGCGTCGGGGTCGGCCGAAAACCAGTCGAGCGTGGCCGCAAGCGCCTCGCGCACCCGTGCCGGCCAGGGGCGGGGAGTCGCATAGGCTGCTCGCACCTGCTCCTCGAGGTCGTCGACGAGAATCTTGTGGGCGGCGAGAGTGCAGTCGAGTTTGTCGTCGAAGAGTTCGTAGAAGCTCTCCCGGCCGACCCCTGCCTCGCCGAGGATGTCACCGACGGTCGCCGACTCGTAGCCCTTGGCCACCGTCACCCTGACGACGGCGGCGAGCAGTCGCTCCCGCTGGGAGCGTTCGACGAGCTCCCGAGGAAGTCCATGACGCCCCCGCGGAAGCCGCCACTGCCGCAGATCCTCGGAGTTATCGATCACTGCCGGTAGCGCTGCCGATCTTGGCGTTCTTTACGAGCCGTGATTGCGCGAGCGCCTCCTCGTGACCCGCGTAGGGGCTGACGGCCAGGTAGACGATCTCGGGAAGCAGCTCGGGAAGGCCTTCGATCTCCCCGGCCGCGATCTGGTTGAGGATCAGGACCTGCGCCTGACCGAAGGCGAGGCGCGGATCGGTGTGGGTGTCCACCTCTCGGTCCTCGCTCCAAAGGGCGTTCAGCGCCGGGAGGGTCGCCTTCCGGTAGCGCTCGATCGCCATCGGGTCGACGGCGATCGCGTCACCGGTCAGCAGCTGCGCCAAGCCGGGCCGCTCCGCCAGCGCTTCGACCACGGCCGTCGCCCCCTTGCGGGCGGCATCCGCGGCAGGGTCGGAGGGCGAATGAGCCGCCGCGGCTATGCGCTGCAGCTCTTCGAGGCAGTAGTCGATGGCGGCGTCGAAGCAGGCGCGCTTGTCCTCGAACTGCTTGTAGAAGGTGGTGCGGGAGATTCGTGCCCGGGCGACGATGTCGGTGATGGTCGTCGCGGCGTAGGTTTTCTCCGCGCAGCTCTCGATCATCGCGTCGACGATCCTTTGACGCTGGGCGTGATGGGCGACGTCGGGCGCGGTGGTGGGCTGCAGAACGCTCACCCGAGTTTCAGAACCCCGATGTTGTCGCATCGCTCCGATCGCTCCATCCCCTCGCTCGGCGTCTGGACGCTAAGTCCAATGGTCGTGATGCCCGGCACAAGGATACGGAAGTTTTTTATGTAGGGGGTGAAAGTCCTGAGGCGCTTAGTCCCTGGTTTCGTCGCATTCCCGGCATGGCCGAGAGGGGTGGTATGGAAGTTCTCCGGTGTCGTGGTACTCGAAGCGCAACGAGTTGATCACCGCCCCCACCATCAGGGCCAGGCTGAGGACGTAGAACCAGAGCAGCGCGATGAGGATGAAGCCGACGGTGGAACCGAAGTTGGAGAGGCTGGAGATGCTCGAGAGGTAGATCGGGAAAAGCCAGTTGGCGAGGCCGACGCCGATGGTGACGAAGAGCGCCCCTGGCCAGACTGCCCGCCATGGCATGTGCCCTTTTGGTACGGCCCAGAAGATCACGGAGCAGATCCCGAAGGTGACGAGCAGCGCCGCCGTCAACAGCAGGACGGTGTCGATCGCCTTGATGCCGTTGAGGCCGAGGGGCAGGCGGTCGGTGCTGTTGACCACGGCGCTCTCCATGGTCGGCACGAAGATGCTGGCGGCGATGAAGAGGAGGACGACGACCAGCATTGCGAACGAGAACCGCTTCTGCTCGACCCAGCTCCGGCACTCGACGTGGTAGATCCGGCAGAAGGCGGTGTCCATGGCGCCCCAGAACGAGGCGCCGATCCAAAGCGAGCCGGCGAAGGCGACGATCCCGATCGTCGTCGAGTTGCTCTCGATCCGGCGCAGGACGTTGGTCAGGGTTTCTTCCTCGACGTCTGGGAAGAGGCGCTGGAGGTCGGCGAGGACGCTGCTCTCGACCCCCTCGATCCTCAGCACCTGGCCAAAGATGAAGAGCACCAGCAGCGCGAAGGGGAAGACCGAGAGCATCAGGTTGTAGGCGACCATCGCCGAGAGCCCGGTGACGTTCTCGGTGTAGGCGCGCTGCCAGAATGCGCGCAGCCAGGGGGTGGGATGGCGGAGGGAGCTGGGCATTGACTTCACAAACTGAAGCGAGTACCATGCGAACAGGCGTTTGTTGGTTTTGGACGCCTGCCCTGCAGGGCACAATGACGATGTAGACGCTACTTCGCGGACCATCCCTTTGGTCCGCTTTTTGTCGGTCCGGCGCGACTTTCGGCTCGCGACGGTATTTCATCGCCAGAACTAAACATCGAGCGCAAGAGAAACGAGTAAGAACGGATGCTGGTAGCAGAGCTTCAGGAACTGGAGGAGGTCAAAAACCTCATCAATCGCGGGCAGCAGCTCGGCGTGCTCACCTTCGGTGACATCGCCTCCGCGGTCTCCGAGGTCGATCTCGACGAGTCCGACGTAGAGGACCTCTATGGCCACCTCGAGAAGTCGGGGATCGAGCTCGTGGAGGACATGGACCCGGCGCAGAAAGCCGCGGCCGAAGCACTCCCCGTCGACACCGGCAAAAAAGGCCGCCGGCGCCAGAAACAGGCGCTAGACCTGAAACCGGACATGACCACCGATTCCTTGCAGCTGTTTCTCAAGGACATCGGCAAAGTTCGCCTCTTGACCGCCCAGGAGGAGGTCGAACTCGCGAAACGGATCGAGCGCGGCGACCTCGACGCGAAGCAGAAAATGGTCGAGTCGAACCTGCGCCTGGTCGTCTCGATCGCGAAAAATTACCGGAACCAGGGGCTTCCCTTCCTCGACCTGATCCAGGAGGGGACGCTCGGCCTGGTCCGGGCGGCGGAGAAGTTCGACTACCGCAAGGGGTTCAAGTTCTCCACCTACGCGACCTGGTGGATTCGCCAGGCGATCGCCCGTGCGCTCGCCGACAAGGCGCGGACGATCCGGATCCCGGTCCACGTCGTCGAGAAGCTGAACAAGATCGGCCGCGCCGAGCGCAAGCTGGTCACCGAGCTGGGCCGCGAGCCCACCCCGGAGGAGATCGCCGAGGTGACGGGGATCGATCCCGAGGAGGTCGACTCGATCAAACGCTCCGCCCAGGCCCCGGTCTCGCTGGAGAAGCCGGTCGGCGACGAGGAGGAGTCGGAGTTCGGCCAGTTCATCGCCGACGAGAAGGCCGAGTCCCCGTTCGATCGAGCGGCGGACCTGCTGACCAAAGAGGCGCTGAAAGAGGCGCTGGAGAACCTCTCCTACCGCGAGCGCCGCGTGCTCGAGCTTCGCTACGGGCTCGGCGGCGAGCACCCGCGGACCCTGGACGAGGTCGGCCGCACCTTCAACGTCACCCGCGAGCGGATCCGCCAGATCGAGAACCAGAGCTTGAAAAAGCTCCAGTCTCTCGGCGAGGCGCAGAAACTGCGCGAGGTTGCTTAGCCGATAGGGAGGGTGCCGGTGGGGGTCCCCCGGCACCACTCGCTATGGCTCGTGGTTGAGTGCCGGGGGACC
>DATEOT010000124.1:0-2508 GCA_035273795.1 Solirubrobacterales bacterium
AAGCCGATCGCGAACCCGATCCGCAGCCGGTTGGCGAGCGACGGGCTCAGCCGTCGATTGGATCGTGAATATGCTTGCGCCCCTATGGCTGACGAGGCTACCGAGCAGGACGGAACCGTCGCGGCGCCGGATGGCATCGACCCCAAGCCGCTCGAATCCTGGTTTGGCGAGAACGTCTCCGGCGTCGACTTCCCGCTGCGATTCGAGCGGATCGCCGGCGGTCACTCGAACCTGACCTACCGGGTCACCGACGCCGCCGGGCAGAAGTGGGCGCTGCGCCGGCCGCCGCTCGGCAAGCGGCTCGGCTCCGCCCACGACATGGGCCGCGAGCACAAGGTCGTCTCCGCGCTCGGGCCGACCGACGTGCCGGTCGCGCCGGTGGTCGGGCTCTGCGAGGACGAGAGCGTCAACGGCGCCCCCTTCTACGTGATGGAGTTCGTCGAGGGCCCGATCCTGCGCGGCCTGGCCGAGGCCGAGGCCTTTCCCGACGAGGGGGACCGGCGGGCGATCGGCGAGCGCGTCGCCGACACCCTGGTCCAGATCCACGCCGTCGATCCCGACGCCGCCGGCCTCGGCGACCTCGGCCGCAAGGAGGACTACGTGGCTCGCCAGCTGCACCGCTGGCAGGGGCAGTGGGAGAAGTCGAAGACGCGCGAGCTGGAGCCGATCGACCGCGTCCACGAGGCGCTCTCGGCGAGGATTCCGGAGCAGGGGCCGGCGACGATCGTCCACGGCGATTACCGCCTCGACAACATGATCCTCAGCGAGCGTGGCGAGGTAGCCGCGGTGGTCGACTGGGAGCTCTGCACCCTCGGCGACCCGCTCGCCGACGTCGGCCTGCTGATGGTCTACTGGCCCGAGCGGGGGGAGGACACCATCGCCCTCGGGATGCCTGCCAACCTCGCGCCGGGCTTCCCCACCCGGCAGGAGCTGATCGGCCGCTACGCCGAGCGCTCCGGCCGCGATCTCTCCGAACTCGACTTCTACGTCGCCCTCGGCTACTGGAAGCTGGCGATCATCCTCGAGGGCGTCTACGCCCGCTACACCGCCGGCGGCTACGGCAAGGTAAACGAGGGCGTCGAGGCCTTCGCCCGCCTGGTCGAGCGGCTCGCCGAGGAGGCGGAGCGGGTCGAGCGCAGCGGTTCGGCCGCCTAAATCGCTTGTCCAGGGCGATTGACGCCGTCCGGGCCGGCTGAAAAGGTCCGTTCCACCTACCAAGCAGGGAAATCGCGCCTTTGGCGGAAGTCCTTCCCGCTTGTTCTTTCAATCGTTAGAGGGAGAATTATTCGTGAAGCAGCTACGCAACCGGCTCACGTATGCAAACGTGATGTCGTCGCTCGCAGTGTTCCTCGTCCTCGGTGGTGCCACGGCTTTCGCGGCCACCAAGATCGGGGCCAACCAGCTCAAAGCCAACTCGGTCAAGACGGGCAAGATCGTCAAAGAAGCCGTGACCACCAGCAAGATCAAGAACAACGCGGTCAACACCGCCAAGATCGCCGACGGTGCCGTGACCTCGGCCAAGATCGCCGATAAAGCCGTAACCGGTGCCAAGATCGACGCCTCGACCGTCGGCACCGTGCCGAACGCGACCAACGCCACGAACGCCACGAACGCGCAGAACCTGAACGGGCTCTACTTCGCGGTCGTCAACGCGAACGGGACCCTGGCGCGAGGCAGCGCGGGCGTCACCTCGGACGTCCTCGGGGGCGATTCCTACCGCGTGTTCCTGCCGGCGGGCGTCAACACGAAAAATTGCTTCTTCGTGGGATCGCTGGGAGGCAACAACACCGGTAACAACTCGGTCGGCCAGATCTCACTGAACCCCAGCAGTAACGCCAACGCCATCTTCGTCAGCACGTTCGACAGTGCGGGCGCCGGTGCGGCGAGAGAATTCTCGGTTCTGGTTCGCTGCTAGCAGTCAGCTCAGCAGAGGATCTCGAAAGGGCCGGGAGCGATCCCGGCCCTTTTCTTTGCTCAAACCATCCGCGGCGTGTGGCGCGGCTCGAGGTTGCCTTCGGCTTCGGCCTCGGCGCGCTTGGCCCAGCGGTTCAGCTCGCGGCGGGCGAGGACCATCTTGTGGACCTCGTCGGGGCCGTCGGCGAGGCGGAGCATGCGGCTGAAGCGCCACATGATCGCCAGCGGCGTGTCGTCGGTCATGCCGAGGGAGCCGTGGATCTGGATCGCCCGGTCGAGGACGTCCATGACCATGTTGGCGGCGACGATCTTGATCGCGGAGATCGCCTGGCGGGCGGCGCGCTTGCCCTCGGTGTCCATCTTCCAGGCGGCGTAGAGGGTGAGCAGGCGGGCCTGGTCGATCTCCATCCGCGAGGCGGCGATCGACTCCTGGACGAACTGCTTGTCGCCCAACGGGCCGCCGAAGGCGCTGCGTTCGTTGGCGCGGCGGCACATCATCTCGTGCGCCCGCTCGGCCGTCCCGATCGCCCGCATGCAGTGGTGGATGCGCCCGGGTCCGAGCCGGTCCTGGGCAACGGCGAAGCCCGCTCCCCG
>DATEOT010000125.1:0-11468 GCA_035273795.1 Solirubrobacterales bacterium
CACCTCGTCGCTGCCCGCGCCACCGCCGTCGATGCCGGCCCCCTCCTTGACGCCCGGCTTCTTGTCCGGACCGGGTGAAGGCGCGGGGGCGGGCGCGGGAACCGGTTCCCCTTCGGCTTCGGCCGGCGCCGCGGGGGCGGAGGCCGGCGGCGCCTCGACCGTGTCAGAGGGCGATTCGCAGTCGGCGTCGCTGGAGTCGATCAGGCCGTCGGCGTCGTCGTCGAGGCCGTTGGCGCAGGCGGGCGCCTGCAATGAGGGCACCGTGGTCGTCGTGGTAGCGGCGGGATCCACCTCGGAGCCCTCCGACAGCGGTTCGGCACCGGCGAGCGCGGTCCCCAAAGCCGTGACCAGCAAGAAGCTGGCGAAGGCGAGAGTTAGTGCGAGCTTGGTTCTCATCCCGTAAGCGTCACTGCCCACACTCGAAACCCCTCCCTGGGCAGTCTCTGCAAGCTACCCACTAGTACGGGCGTCCGCAACGCAACGGGGGCCTCCCAACAAGGGCTTAATCAACGTCTTCGACATCGCTGTATCGGAAGATTTTCAGCCGAGCCGGATGCGCTCTAAGCTGCGGGACCGACCACGGCGGAAAGGCGATCCCTTTGAGCTACGAGGATTACGAGCAGGACGGGCTGCGGGCGCGGGCCGAGCAGGCGCTCGGAGAGTTGGCGCAGGCCCTGATCGACAACCCCACGCTGCACGACGCGGTAACGGCCGCGTTGGGGGCGCGCGAGAAGGCGTTGGAGGCACAGCAGGCGGCGATGGGGGCGCTCAATCTGCCCTCGGCGACGGACGTCGAACGACTGGAGCGCCGCCTGCGTTCTTTTTCGCAGCGGCTGGAGGACGTGGAGGAGGCGATCGACGACCTCAGTCGCGAGCTCGGGGCGTTACGTCGGGAAAAGGCCAAGAAAGTCTCGAAACAGGCCAAAGCCTAACCTTCAACCTTAGGCTGAGAGTATGCTCGCGGCGGCTGTTCCGGCGCGTTTGGCGACTTCTTCCAGCGCCTCGTCACGAAGCTGACCCGAGTCGCTCTTCTCGGAGACGATAAGGAGCGCCGCCGCCGCCACGCCGCGCTCCGCCGCCGCCGCGAGGAGGGCGGCGGTCTGCATGTCGGCTCCCTCGGCGAGCAAGGTGGGGCGGTTTCGCTCCGGACGGTGCAGGGTGTCGAGGCTGACCGCTACCCCCCTCTGTGCCTCCGCCAGCGATCCCTCGAGCCCTCTGGTCAGCGCCTGGTCCGGCGCCGCGGCGCCACCGGCAGGCGTGCGGGCCTCGGAGACGAGCAGCAGCTCACCGAGGTCGAGGTCCCCCAGCGAGGCGCAGGTCCCGATTCGGATCGCCCGCCGCAGGCCCAGCTCCGCCAGGTCGGCGAGGACGACCGAGGCGCTGGGCCCTCCCATTCCCGTCGACTGAACCGTCAGCTCCCCGCCCGCCTTGGCCGAGCCCGAGTAGCCCCAAAGCCCGCGGGCGTGGTTGCTCATCTTCGGTTGCTCCAGCAGCTCCTGGGCCAGCATCAACGCCCGGCCGGGGTCGCCGACGAGGATCGCGTCGGGGGCGATCGGGGCGGTGGGTCGCAGTCGCGCCGGCATCTTCGGTGCCGACCCTAGCCCCCCAGGCACGGCGCCGACATCCGGGAGAAACGGGCCCCGCCGAATTTGCTCCACCCGTCCAAAGACCCGCTTGGAATCCGTCCATAGCTTGGGATCGCAGTTATCCAAACGCGACCGGCGGGGCACGAACCCCGGTGGGCTAGGAGGAAATCGATGAAAAAGAGGCTCTTGATCGCCGGCCTGGGGGCCGCGGTTGCCTCGCTTGTCCTGCCGGGGGTGGCCTCGGCGGCGACGCTGCAGGAAACCGCGGGTGCCCTTGCGGAAAGGACGAGCGAGCTGAACATGGTCTGGGTGGCCGTGGCGTGCGTGCTCGTCTTCCTGATGCAGGCCGGCTTCATGTTCCTGGAGATCGGGTTCTCACGGCAGAAGAACGTCGGCACCGGGGTGGCGAAGATCCTGGTCAACCTCGCGATCGTGACGATCGCCTGGTGGGCGGTCGGCTACGGAATCGCCGAAGGCGGCGACGGCTCGGAAGGCCTGCCCGGCAGCAACTTGTTCGGCGGCAGCGGCTTCTTCTTCCACTTCGACCAGGTGGTCGCGGGAGAAGCGGTGACCGGCGAAAGCGCGATGCTGATGCTCTTCGGCCTCGCCTTCTGCGCGGTCTCCCTGGCGATCGTCTGGGGTACGACCCTGGAGCGGATCAAGTTCGGCGCCTACGTGATCTACGCGGCGGTGTTCGGCGCGGTCATCTACCCGCTGATCGCCCACGCGGTCTGGGGCGGCGGTCTGCTCTCCGACATCGGCGGCAAGCCGGTGATGGATTTCGCCGGTTCCTCCGTCGTCCACCTCACCGGTGCGGTCGGGGCACTGGCGGCGCTGTTGCTGCTCGGCCCGCGGATCGGCAAGTACGACGCCGAGGGCAAGCCGCGGGCGATCCCGGGCCACTCGATGCCGCTGGTCGGCCTCGGCGTGATCATCCTCTGGATCGGTTGGTTCGGGTTCAACGGCGGCTCGACGTTCGAAACGGGCGCCTCGTTCTTCGGTGAGGTGATGCTGAACACGCAGCTGGCCGCGGCCGCAGGCGTGATCGGCGCCAGCCTCGCCGTCTATATGAAGAGCAGGACCCTCGACGTCGGCATGGCCGGCAACGGCGCGATCGCCGGCCTCGTCGGCATCACCGCCCCGTCGGGCTTCGTAGAGTTCTGGGCGGCGCCGATCATCGGCTTCGTCGCCGGCTTGATCGTCGTCTACGCGGTGCTGGCGATCGACCGGCTCCTCGACGACCCGGTCGGCGCGCTCTCCGCGCACGGCCTGGCCGGTATCTGGGGGACCCTCGCGGTCGGGCTCTTCGCCTCGCCGCGGTTGATCGTCGAAGGGGCGGCGCCAGGAGTCTGGTACTCCCTCTTCGACGACGCCTCGTTCAGCGCCACCGCCGGTCAGCTCGGCGTGCAGGGGCTCGCGGTCCTCTTCACCTTCATCGTCGTCTTCGCGATTTCGATTGCGACCTTCGCGGCGATCAAGGCGACGATCGGCCTCAGGGTTCCGGCCGAGGAGGAGGACGCCGGCCTCGACATCAGCTCGCACGGCATGTACGGGTACCCGGAGCAGTTCATCCCGCAGCCGGAGTACTCGACGGGTCTGCCGAGCACGGCGTCTCACGGGGCGGCTCCTGTAGCCACCCCGGCACCTGCCCAGATGACCGCGAATGAGCCCACCGGAGGAGGTGTGAGCGCATGAAGAAGATCGAGGCATACATCCGCCACGAGGCGTTCGAGCCGATCCGGGCCGAGTTGCTCGACAAGGGGTTCCCGTCCCTGTCGATCATCGAGGCCAAGGGCTCGGGCCGCCAGAAGGGCATCGTCGAGCGCTATCGCGGCTCGACCCTCACCGTCAACGTCCGGCCGAAACTGAAGCTGGAGGTCGTGGTCGAGGACAAAGACAAGGACCTCGTCGTCGAGACGATCCTCAGGCACGCCCGCACGGGTGAGGTCGGCGACGGAAAGATCTTCGTGCTGCCGGTGGAGGAGGCGATTCGCATCCGCACCGGGGAGGACGGCCAGTCCGTGCTCCAACTGCACGAGGAGTCGGAGATTCCCACCTAACCCCTAGGCACCTCCGACATATCCCCAGGACAAGAGCCAGCGGGGCGGCCTCCGGGTCGCCCCGCTTTTTGGTTGGTGGTAGGAGGGGGTACTCCCGCCCCCTCTGCGACAGGCATTAGCGGGACGCCCCAGGGTGGGCCGCTTTAGAGAGAGCAGCGCGAGTCCGCGAAAAACCGTGCTCTACGCGCTTTTTCGCGGACTCGGTGAAGTTCGCAAGCTGGGGACACCGGCATCCTCCCCCACGGCCGTTAGCCTCGGCGCATGGCCGATGAACGAATCTCGCTTAATGAGGCCGCGCGGCGGTCGGGGGTGCCGGTCAGCACGCTGAAACGGTGGGCCGAAGAGAAGATCGTTCCGGTGCGGAAAGGGCGCTGGACCGTGGCGGCGGCGGCGCAGGCGCGGGTGGTGGCGCGGATGCGGGAGCGCGGGTACTCGCTCGAGGACCTGAAGGAGGCGGGGCGGGAGGGCAAACTCGCCTTCGGCTTCACCGAGGAGCTCTTCGCGGCCTCGCAGGCGACCTTCTCGATCGAGCAGGCCTCGGTGGAGACCGGCCTCGAACCGGAACTGGTGGAGCGCATCCTCGTCATCCTCGGCACCCCGAAGGGCCAGCGCGAGCTGAGCCAGGACGACATGGCGGCGCTGCAGCACTGCGCGCGGGTCCTCGAGGCGGGGTTCCCGCTCGTCGCCTTCCTGCAGCTGGTCCGCGTCTACGCGCAGTCGATGCGACGGATCGCCGACGCCGAGGTCCGACTATTCCACCTCTACGTGCACGAGCCGCTGATCCGCGACGCGGTGCCGGAGCTGGAGATGGCGGAGGAGATGGGCGAGCTGGCCGGCGACATCCTGCCGCTGGCGGCGCCGTTGACCCAGTACCTGCACCAGCGCTACCTCCGCTTCTTCGTCGAACAGGACGTGGTCGGCCACATGGAGGCGGGCTCGGCGATGGACACCGCCGAAATCGAGCTTGGGCACGTCAACGTCACCCTCTGCTTCATCGACCTCACCGGGTTCACCCGCTACACCGAGGAGGAGGGCGACATCGAGGCGCTCGACGTGGTCGAGAACTTCGTCGTCAACGTCGAATCGACGCTGCCGCGGGAGGCGACGATCGTGAAGACGATCGGCGACGAGGTGATGGTGGTTTCGCCGGACCCCGCCTCGCTGACCGAGTGGGCGGTCGACTTCCTCTCCCGCTTCCCGCAGCGCCCGCAGCCGCGGGTCGGGATCCATTACGGCGACGCCGTCTACCGCGACGGCGACTACTTCGGCAGCCAGGTCAACCTCGTCCACCGCGTAGTCAACCGGGCGCTGGCCGGCGAGGTCCTGGTCACCGACTCGGTCTGTGGTGCGATCGCCGCCAGCGAGAGGCTCCGCTTCGAGCCGATCGGCGAGGTCAGCCTCAAGGGGTTTCCGACCCCCACCTCGCTCTTCGTCGTTCACGGCGCATGATCGGCGACGAGCTGCTGGGCCGGGTCGAAGCCGGCGGGCTGATCGCCGGGCCGGAGCCGGTGGTGGCGATGCTCTCCGGCGGCCGCGACTCGGTTTGCATGCTCGACCTCGCGGTTCGGGCGCGGGGGGCGGAGGAGGTGACCGCGCTCCACGTCGATTACGGGTTGCGGGAGGAGGCCGGAGAGGACGAGCGGCATTGCGTCTCGCTCTGCGATCGGCTCGGGGTGAGGCTGGAGATCGAGCGGCCGCGACGACCCGACGGACCGGGCAACCTGCAGGCATGGGCGCGCGAGGAGCGCTACGCGGCCGCGGCGCGTCTGGCCGAGAGGGCGAAGGCCACGATCGTCACCGGCCACACCGCCGACGACCAGGTGGAGACGATCCTCTACCGACTCGCCTCTTCGCCGAGCCGGCGGGCCCTGCTCGGGATGCGCCCGAAGGACGGGCGCCTCGCCCGGCCCCTGCTCGGCACCACGCGCGAGGAGATCACGATCTACTGCGAGGCGCGAGGTCTGGGGTGGCGCGACGACGTCAGCAACGACGAGGCGGGCTACAAGCGCAACCTCGTGCGCCGCGATCTGATTCCGGAGCTGACGGAGATCCACCCGGCGGCGCGGCAGAACGTGCTGCGCACGGCAGCGCTGCTGCGCGAGGAGGCGGAGCTTCTCGACTCCCTGGTCGACGCCGAGCTGGGCGAGGTGGGGGAGGGGGATCCCTCGATCTCCCGGGAGCGCTTCGCCGGGTTGCACCCCGCGCTACGCCGGCTGGTCCTGCAGCGATTGGCCGACGAGGCCGCCGGCAGTCCGGTTGCCGGCGCGGCCCGCTTCGCCGAGCAGGTCGCCGGCCTGACCCGGGGCGGGTCCAGGCTCGACCTCGGCGGCGGCATCCAGGCCGTGCTCGAAGGCGGCATCCTCCGCGCCGAACGCCGTTAGCGCCGACGGGACGAAAACCGGTCTATGTATCCGGAAATCGTCCCGTCGGCGACGTCGTCCCCATATATCTAGACTGCGCGCCGTGTCGGACTCCGCGATCGGCGAGACCCTCGTCGCCAGAGAGGACCTGCAGCGCCGCATCGCCGAGCTGGGGGCGGAGATCAGCCGCGACTACGAGGGGCGGGAGCTGATCCTGGTCGGGGTGCTGAAGGGCGCCGTCCTCTTCCTTGCCGACCTGATGCGCCATATCGACGTTCCCTGCGAGATCGACTTCATGGCGATCTCCAGCTACGGCTCCCAGACCGACTCCTCCGGGGTCGTGCGCATCCTCAAGGACCTCGACGCGCCGATCAAGGATCGCGACGTGCTGATCGTCGAGGACATCGTCGATTCGGGTCTCACCCTCCAGTACCTGATGCGCAACCTCAACGCCCGCGAGCCGGCGTCGCTGCGCGCCTGCGCGCTGCTGACGAAGCCGGAGCGGCTGCGCGTCGACCTCTCTCCCCACTACGTCGGCTTTGAGATTCCCAATCGGTTTGCGATCGGCTACGGCCTCGACCACGCGCAGAAGTACCGAAACCTCGATTTCGTCGCCGCGCTGGCCGAGTAGTCCGGAAAATCCGCCCTGGTACGCTGATTCTCACTCTTGAGGCGTTTCTTCAAAAGCGCAGCCTTTCCAATCCTCCTGGTCGTGATCCTGGCGTTCGTCGCCTCGAAAGTGATCAGCGGTGGGGACGACACGCCCTCCCCTGCCTACAACGAACTGATCAACGCCAAAACCGGCTTGATCGTCGAAGGCAAAATCGAGGAGGTCGACGTCCACACGAAGGACAACAAGATCGACGTCAAGCGGACGAACGACGAGAACTTCTCGGTCGGCTACCCGCCGGACGGCGAAGAGGCGTTGATCGCGCAGCTGGACAAATACGACGTCAAGACCGACGTCCACCCCTCCGGCAGCAACGGGCTGCTCTCGCTGCTGACGCTGGTTCTGCCCTTCGTCCTCTTCTTCGCCTTCTGGATCTTCCTCATGAACCAGATGCAGGGCGGGGGAAGCCGCGTGATGAACTTCGGCAAATCGAAAGCCAAACGGATGTCGGTCGACGCGCCGAAAATCACCTTCCGCGACGTCGCCGGCGTTGACGAGGCCGTGCAGGAGCTCGAGGAGATAAAAGAATTCCTCGAGAACCCGAAGAAGTTCCAGGCTCTCGGGGCGCGGATCCCGAAGGGCGTCCTCCTCTACGGACCTCCCGGCACCGGCAAGACCCTGCTCGCGCGCGCCGTCGCCGGCGAGGCGGGCGTGCCGTTCTTCTCGATCTCCGGTTCGGACTTCGTCGAGATGTTCGTCGGCGTCGGCGCCAGCCGCGTCCGCGACCTCTTCGAGCAGGCGAAACAGAACTCGCCCTGCATCATCTTCATGGACGAGATCGACGCCGTCGGCCGCCACCGCGGCGCCGGCATGGGCGGCGGCCACGACGAGCGCGAGCAGACGCTGAACCAGCTCCTCGTCGAGATGGACGGCTTCGAAATGAAGGACAACATCATCTTGATCGCGGCCACCAACCGGCCCGACATCCTCGACCCGGCGCTGCTGCGGCCAGGCCGTTTCGATCGCCAGGTCGTCGTCGACCGTCCCGATCGCAAGGGCCGCAAGAAGATCCTCGAGGTCCACACCCGCGGCAAGCCGCTGGGCCGCGAGATCGACCTCGACACCCTCGCCGGCCAGACCCCCGGGTTCACCGGCGCCGACCTCGCCAACCTGATCAACGAGGCCGCCCTGCTGACCGCCCGCACGGGCAACCGCGAGATCACGATGAAGGAGCTCGAGGAGGGGATCATGCGCGTGATCGCCGGACCCGAGAAGAAGACCCGCGTGATGAGCGAGAAGGAGCGCCTCGTCACCGCCTACCACGAGGTCGGGCACGCGATCGTCGGCCAGCTCCTGGAGAACACCGACCCGGTCCACAAGATCTCGATCATCAGCCGCGGTCAGGCTCTCGGCTACACGATCAGCCTGCCGACCGAGGACAAGTTCCTGACCACGCGTGCCGAGCTGACCGACACGATGGCGATGACCCTCGGCGGCCGCGCCGCCGAGGAGATCGTCTTCGGCGAGATCACCACCGGCGCCTCAAACGACCTCGAAAAGGTGACGGCGACGGCGAAGCAGATGGTGATGCGGTTCGGGATGTCCGAGCGCCTCGGCCCTCGCGTCTTCGGCCACGACCGCGGTCAGCCGTTCCTCGGCCGCGAGTTCAACTCCGAGCCCGACTACTCCGACGAGATCGCCCGCGAGATCGACGACGAGATCCGCCGCATCGTCGAGGGGGCTCACCAGAGCGCGAAGGGGCTCCTCAGCGAGCGCCGCGACGACCTCGAGCGGATCTCGAAGCTGCTGCTGGAGCGGGAGACGATCGACGCCAAGGAGTTCGTCGCCCTGCTCGAAGGCAAAGCGGCGGAGGAGGTCTTCGTCGACGACGACGAGCATCCGGCAGCACCGGCCGAGCCGGCACCCGAGCCGGAAAAGGCAGCTCGCGAGGGCGCCCGCCCCAATCCGCGGCCGCGCCCGGGCTTCGCCGGCGGCGACGCTTCTTAACCGGAGCCTCCATGACCCAGCTGATGGGCGTCGTCAACGTGACGCCCGACTCGTTTTCCGACGGCGGGCTCTACCTCGATCCCGAGGCGGCGATCGCGCACGGGCGCGAGCTGGTTGCGGCGGGGGCGGAGATCCTCGACGTGGGCGGCGAATCGACCCGACCCGGGGCCGCGGTCGTTCCCGCCGAGGAGGAGCTGGAGCGGGTCGTCCCCGTGATCCGGGGACTTCGTGACCTCGACTGCCACATCTCCGTCGACACGTCCAAGGCGGACGTGGCCGAGGCCGCCATGGACGCCGGCGCTGTGATCGTCAACGACGTCACCGCCCTGCGCGGCGATCCCGAGATGGCGGCGCTCTGCGCCGAGCGCGGGGCGACTGTCGTCCTCATGCACATGCTCGGCGACCCGCGGACGATGCAGGACGACCCGCGCTATGACGACGTCGTCGCCGAGGTGAAGGACTTCCTCGCCGCGCGGCTGGAGGCGGCGACCGCGGCGGGCGTCGCCGAGGAGCGGGTCTGGCTCGACCCCGGGATCGGCTTCGGCAAGACGGCCGCCCACAACATGGAGCTGCTGCGCCGGCTCGGGGAGCTGCGCGACCTCGGCCGGCCGCTGGTGGTCGGCACTTCGCGCAAGAGCTTCATCGGCCGGGTCGACGGCTCCGCCGCCGATGAACGCCTGGGCGGCACGATCGCCTCCTCGGTGATCGCAGCCGCCGAGGGGGCCGACGCGCTCCGCGTCCACGACGTCGCCGAGATGCGCCAGGCGCTGGCGGTGGCGACGGCGATCCTGGGATAGTTCTGCGCCCATGGAGAACCACGGCAACGGGATCGAGTCGAGCGCCGAAATCGAGCTGCGCGGGCTCTCGATCTACACCCACCACGGCGTCTCGGAAGCGGAGCAGGAGGTGGGGCAGCGACTCGAGTTCGACATCTCCTTCGACGTCCCCGACTGCGACGCGGTGCTGACCGACCGCCTCGAGGACACCGTCGACTACGGGGCTGTCTGCGACATCGTCACCCTCGCCGCGACCGAGCGCAGCTACAAGACCCTCGAGCGCCTGGCGCAGGTGGTGGGGGAGCGGCTGATGGAGCGCTACGGGTGCGAAACGGTCCGGGTGAGGGCCGCGAAGCCGGAGCCGCCGCTGCCGCTGGCGATCCAGGAGGTCGCGGTCGAGGTCACCCAGGAGCGCATGGGCGAAGAAGGGGAAGGCGAAGGCGAGGAGTGACCGCCGAGGTGCGGACCGGCTACCTGGGTCTCGGCTCCAACGTCGGCGATCCCGCCGGCCATCTGCGGGCCGCGATCGAGCTGCTCGAAGCGGAGGGGATCGAGGTCGAGGCCGTCTCCTCGGCCTACGTGACCGAGCCCGTCGGCGAGGTCCTCGACCAGCCCGACTTCCTCAACGCCGCCGTCCGCATTCGCACCGGGTTGGAGCCCGAGCAGCTGCTGGACGCCTGCAAGCGGGTCGAGGCCGAGCGCGGCCGCTCCTTTGACGCTCCTCGCCACAGCCCGCGCCCGCTCGACGTAGACCTGCTCCTGCTCGGCGGCCTCGAGCTGAGCACCGACCGTCTCACCCTGCCCCACCGCGAGGTGACGACCCGCCGCTTCGTCCTCGTTCCGCTGCTCGAGCTGGACCCGGAGCTGACGCTGCCGGACGGAACCCGCCTCGACGAGGCGCTGGCGGCGCTGGGTTCGGGTCAACGGGTCGAGCGCGGCGCGGAGATCACTTGACCCGGATCGACTGGGCGCCTTTGCAGGTCGATTTGAAGCGCTGGTTGCGCTTGTCGCCGGAGTAGCCGACGCCGAGGCGATAGGTGCCCGCCCGGGTGGCGATGTAGCGGCCCAGGGAGAAGATGCCGTTCCGCTTGACCGAGATGCCGCCGCTGAAGGCGGGCTTGCGGGCGCAGCGCCTGTCGTTCGGTCCATAGAGGCGGAAGTTGAGCGTGCCGGCGGGAGCGACGCTGCCGGAAAGGCGAGCGCGAATCGAGATCTGCTTGCCAGCGACCAGGATCGCCCGGGGCTTCACCCGCGGCGCTCGCTTTCCGACCTGGACGACCTGGGTCGGCGAGTCGCAGGGCTCCGAGGCGCTCTGATTGGCCGCGTCGCCCGAGTAGCTGGCCACGAAGCTGTACCGCCCCGGCCGCAGTGCGACGAACGGATCCGAGCTGAAGGTGCCGTTGCCGCTGGCGGCGACCGTGTTGACGAAGTCCGGTTTGGCGCATCCAGAAGAGACGGGCCCGTAGATCCTGAAGGTGATCGTGCCCCTGGGCGCGAAGCCGCCCTGCAGGCTCACCGTGTCGGTGAACGGGGTTCCGACCGTGATCCGCTGCGGAGCCGCGCCGGAAATCGAGGGCTGCGCCTGGGTGATTCGCGAGGCTGCCGCACCGCAGCCAGTAATGGCCGGGGCGTGATTCGGGTCGCCGGAGTAGGCGACGGTCCAGCGATAGGTCCCGACCCTGGTGGGAACGAAGGCGGCCGAGCGGTAGCCGCCGTTGCCGGAGACTTTGGCGTCGGAGCTGAAGACCGGCGCGCCGGAGCAGTTCGCGTCGGCTGGGGCGAAGGCGGTGAACGTGATCTGCCCCGCGGGAATCGCTCCGTTGCCGAGGGTTGCGGTGGCGGTGACCGGGTTGCCGACCGTGCCGCCGGTGGCACCGCTCGCCAGCGTCACGGTGATGGTGCCGACCGCCGAGGCCTGGTTGGTGGACCCGCAGGCCAGCCCGACCGTCTCGTTGTTCCCGTCGCCGGCGTATTCGGCGGTCCAGCGGTACAACCCCGGGCCGGGGGCGAAGCCGGTCGGCGAGTAGGACCCGTTGCCGCTGACCGCCACCGCCACTTCATAGGCGGGC
>DATEOT010000126.1:0-8405 GCA_035273795.1 Solirubrobacterales bacterium
GCCGTCGAAGCTGAGCGCGCGGCCGAATTTGCCGCTGGCCGTGCTCGTCGGCCCGTTGACCGTGCCGTTGTTTTTCGCCGCCGAGGCGTCGTTGGCGGTCGTCCCCGAGGTCTCCTCGAAGCCGTAGCCGAGGACGAGGCCCGGGTCGGGTTTGTAGGCCGCGGTGTAGGTGGCCGGCGAGACCGGGGCGACGATCTCGTGCGCGCGGCTATCCCCGTCCGACCAGGAGGAGAAGCCGAACCAGGAGCCGTTCAGCGACTGCGGCGAGGGTGCCGCGACGGAGAGCTTGGAGCCGACGATCACGGTCCGGACGAAAGGCGCCGGTCCGTTCTGCTCGCCGGTGGTCAGGTTGAGGCCCGGCGGATCGGATTTGAAGGTGAGGTCGACCGTCTCCGGGTCGAGCCGCAGCGTCTCGGTATCGCTGAGGCCGCCGCTGTCGGTCACGGTCAGGCGCAGTTCCAGATGCGATGGGAACTCGTGGTCGGGTGCCGTGAAGGAGCCGCCGTCGACGCCGGGGAGGGTCTGGATCGTGTGCGAGTGGCAGTCGTTTTCGGTTTCGCAGTGACGCATCACCAGGGTCCACGACATGCTCGCGGCGCCGAGCGCGCCGTCCTGGGGGTCGCTGCCTTTGCCGGAGAAGGAGATCGTGTCGCCGACCGCCCATCGCAGCGCCGTGGTCGGGGTGTGGATCTGGGCGTCGGGAAGTTCGTTGCCGGCGCCGATCAGAACGGTGTCCGTGGAGACCAGGCCGCCTTTGTCGGTCACTTTCAGCCGCGCGGTCACGTTGGCGGCGCTGGTGTAGGTCCAGCTCGGTTTCGCCGCGGTCGAGTCGTCGTACTGGCCGTCGCCGTCGAGGTCCCAGAGGTAGGTGAGGATGTCGCCGGCGTCGGGGTCGGTCGAGCCGGTGGCGTCGAAGTTCACCGTCAGCGGCAGTGGCCCGGCCTGCGGTTCGGCTTTCGCGACCGCGGTCGGCGCCCGGTTGCCGCCGGGGTAATGGATCCGTCGCAGCGAGCCCTCGAAGTCGACCAGGAAGAGGTCGCCGCCCGGGCCGATCTCGAGGTTCACCGGGTCGTTCTCGTTGAGGAAGACGGCCCGCGTCGAGGGGTCGAGCTGGCCGTTTTTCTCGAACATCACCCAGGTGCACCGTTTCGAGTAGTCGGAGAAGAAGAGCGCGCCGTTGTAGGCGGCGGGGTAGCTGCCGCCCCCGTAGAAGGCCAGACCGGAGACCGAGGCGCCGGCCTCGGTGCAGTCCTCGCCCGGCACCACGTCGCCGCTGTGGGAGTAGGTGTAGAGGGGGGAGGTGGCGGCACCGGTCACCGAGTAGAGCGATTTGCAGAGGTTGAGGCCGGCGCCGGCGTAGGCCGGAGACTGCCCGTTGCCCTCATAACAGGGCCAGCCGAAGTTGTCGACGGTCGAGTCGGTCGGGGCGGGGAGGCGGTTGATCTCCTCCCAGGCTCCCCAGCCGACGTCGCCGACGTAGATTTCGCCGCTTCCGGGGCGGAACGCGAAGCGGAACGGGTTGCGCATCCCGGCGGCGACGATTCGCCGCGCGTTCGCGTCTGAGCTCCCGCTCAGCGGATTGCCCGGCGCGGCGGCGCCGGTGTCCGGGTCGATCCGGATCAGGGTGCCGTTGAGGCCAGTGGGATCGGCGGTGGTTCGGAAGTCCTGGGAACGCAGGGCGCCGCCTTCGGCGGTCGGGGAGGTCTGTTTGGCGCCGGCCGCGACCGGGGGGTCCCCGCAGGGGTTCCCTTCCTGGCCGTAATCGGTGAAGAGGAAGCTGGCGCCGTCGCCGGCCGAGGCGTAGAGCATCCCGTCGGGGCCGAAGACGAGGTCGCCGGTCGAATGGCTCGGGAACTGCTGGCACCAGTCGTGGATCAGCGTCTGTTCGGAAGTGACGACGTTGCCGCTGAGGGTCAGTTTCGAGAGGCGGGAGCTGGCGAGGCAACCGGCGTCGGTGGGGCCGGGCGGAGTCGGGCAGGGGTCGGAGCTGACACCGGGTTTGCCCCAGCGCGGCGCGGTTTCCCCGATTTTGCCGTCATAGGTGTAGATCGCGTAGAGGTAGGGGCGGATCGGGAACTGCGGATCGAGGGCGATGCCGAGCAGGCCGCGGTCCCAGAAGTTGTAGACCTGGGTGCGCAGGTCGGCGACGATCGTCGGGGTCGGCGAACTGAGGTTGGGGAAGACCTTGATCAGCCCGCTTTTCTCGGCGACGAAGACGCGGCCGTCGGCGGCGAAGGCGACGTCGGTCGGGTCGAGCATGCCGCTGAAGACGGTGGTTTCGGTGAACCCGGGCTGCAGCGGCTGGGCGTGGGCAGAGGGCCCCCACGCGGCAGCTAGCGCAAGGGCAAGCATCAACGCAAGGGCGACTGGACGAACTGATGACGACACGCGGGCCGCATCCTCAACAGGCAGGCGCCAACTTTCAACCGGAACACACGGCCAGCCGGCGGGAAGAACTCCTTTTCGCAGAACTCGGGCCTTGCTTTTAGGTACGCGCTGCTTCTGCCAGCACGTCCCGCACCTGGGCGGCGACCGCGGGCCAGCGGAAACGGGCGGCGTGGAGCAGCCCACGCTCGATCAGCTCCGGGGGGCGGGCGAGGGCCGTTTCGAGCGATTCCTGCCAGGCCGCGGCGGTGCGCTCGGCGACGACGATCGCGGCCGGGCCGCTGATCTCCTCCAATCCGCCGGAGCCGGCGGCGATCACCGCCGGCGTGCCGCAGGCCATCGCCTCCAGCGGCGCGATCCCGAAGCCCTCGTAGAGGGCGGGCGCGGCGAAGGCGCCCGCCGCCCGCATCAGGTCGAGCAGCTCCTCCTCGCTGACCGGTCCCAGCAGGTGGCAGGCGCCGCTGGCCCGGGCCGCGGCCTCGACCGCCTCGCTGCCGAAGCCGGAGGAGCCGGCGAGGACCAGCCGCCAGCCAGCTCTCGCCGCCAGCGCAGCGGCCTCGACCAGCACCTCGACGCCCTTGCGCGGTTCGAGCGAGCCGACGTGGAGGACGAAGGGGTCGCGAACGCCCCAGCGCGCCGCCACCGCGGCCAGCGCCGCCTCGCGGTCGCCGGGCGTGAAGACTTCGTCGACCCCGTTGTGGACGACGCGCACCCGCTCGGGCCCGACCCCGTAGTAGCGCTCGACGTCCGCCGCGGTGGTCTCCGAGACCGAGATCGTCCGGGTCGCGCGGCGGACCGAGCGGGCTACCTCGGTTTCGAAGCTGCGCACGTGGTGCTGGGGCTTGACGCCGGGGAAGCGCAGGGCGGCGAGGTCGTGGATCGTCGCAACGGTGGGCACCGGGCTGAAGCGCGGCAGCACGCTCTCCGGCGCCCAGAGCACGTCGGCGCGGGCGCGAGCGAGCCAGAGGGGGACGAAGGCCTCGCGCCAGATCGGCCGTCCCTTGACCCGCACGCCGACCTCGTGGGCACCGGGAACGGTCCGGGTCAGGCGGCGGGTGTTGGCGAGCAGGTGGACCTCGTCGCCGCCGGCGACCAGCTCGTCGGCGATCCGGCTCAGGTACTTGGGAATGCCGCCCCAGGGGCCGTCGAGCACGTTGGCGTCGACCGCGATCCGCAGCGGCCGCTCGCCGCTCACGCCTCCGCCTCCGTGCCGCTGCGACTGCGCAGCAGGCGCCGCAGCTGCTCCAGGTCGAGCGCCCCCAGCGCCAGGAGCAGGGCCGGGTAGAGCGCGGTCATCGCCAGGATCAGGACGATCGCGCCGCCGCCCGCCTGGCGCAGCCCCCAGACGGCCAGCCCCGCCGCCGCCGCCGCCGCCAGTGCCAGCGCCAGGGGACGCAGCGAGAGGCGCATCTCGATCTTGCGCAGCACCATCGCCGTGCTCAGCGCGACGACGACGATCTCGGTCAGGAGCGTCACCCAGGCGGCCGCCTCGATCCCGTACTCGGGGATCAGGACCACGTTCAGCGCCACGTTCAGCACCAGGCCCAGCCCCGCCAGCCAGAGGTAGCGGCGCTGCAGGTCCATCGCCACCACCATGTTGCCGGCGACGTTGCCGATGCAGATCGGGATGAAGGCGGCGACCAGGATCGTCAGCACCGTCGACCCGGAGGTGAACTCCGAGCCGTAGAGGAGCTTGACGATCGGCTCCGCGGCGACGATCGTCAGCGCCAGGCCGCCGAAGGCCACGAAGCTGAGGTAGTCGATCGCGATCTGCATCATCCGCCGCAGGCGCGCCGGGTCGGCGGGGAAGAGGCCGGCCATGATCGGGAACAGCGTCACCATCACCGCCATCGGCACGAAGCCGGCGTTGTCGAGGATTTTGTACATCGCCGCGTAGATGCCGACTTCCTCGGGGTCGGGCGCCAGCTCGTAGACGAGGATCTGGTCGATGCGGCCGTAGGCGAAGGTGAGGGTGGCGGCGATCCCGACCGAGATCCCGATTCCCAGCAGCCGGGGCCAGAGCTCGCGGCCGCCGCGCCAGCGCACGTGGATCGTCCGCAGCGCGACCGCCGCCAGGGCGCCCTGGACGATGAAGTTGATGACGACGAAGGCGAGGGCGAACTCGACCAGGCCGCCGTCGGTGGCGGCGATCGCGATCACCGACCCCGCCCAGAGCACGCTGTTGATCGTCGTGAAGGCGACGGTGACGTGGTTGCGGACGTGGAGGCGGAAGACGATCCGCAGGGTCGCGATCGTCGAGGTGACGAAGATCAGCGAGAGGATCGCCCCGGCGACCAGCATCTGGTCGTCGGCGGCGACGAGCGCCAGCACGCCGATGAAGGCGCCGAGCATCGGCACGGTCAGCGCTGCCCGCAGGCTGGTCGCGGCGCCGATCCACGCCCCCTCGCGCTCGGGTTCCTGCGCGGCCAGCCGGATCGCCACCGTTTCCAGTCCGAGGTTGCCGACCATCGCGACGAGGTCGATGACGGCCATGATCGTCGCCCACTCGCCGTAGCGGGTCGCCTCCAGGGCACGGACGAGGACGACCGTGGTGACGATGCCGAGGGCGACGTTGACGATCTGGCCGGCGAGCTGGATGCCGACGTCGCCGAGGACGCGGCGCGAACCGACGCGGGTCGCGCGGTGGGGGGTCTCGGCGTTCATAGCCTCAGCCGGTCGCCGCCCGCCGCGCCGGCAGGTCCTGCCAGGCGGCGGCGAGCCAACCCAGCAATCCGCCGACGAGGATCGTGGAGCGGTCCTCGACGCCGGTGAAGGTCGCCGTCAGCTCGACCACGCCGAGGGCGAGGAAGGCGCCGAAGGCCGCGATCGCGCAGACCTGGACGACCGGGTCGGGGTGGCGGCGCCAGACCTGCGTGCCGGTCCAGAGCGAGCTGCCGAGGAGGAGCGCGTAGGCGATCGCTCCGAGGATCCCCAGCGCCAGCCAGTACCAGAGGAAGGCGAAGTGCACGTAGCGGCGGTCGTGGGCCTCGGCCAGCGGCTGGTGCACCTCCCACTCGACTCCGAGGCCGGCGCCGGTCAGTGGGTGGTCCTTGAGGTTTTCGACAACGTTGCCGCGCTCGTCGATTCGGTACCGGTCGCCGCGGTTGCTCCCGATCCCGCTCGGGGTCAGCGTCTGCGCCCGCTCGGCGATCGGGCTCGGCTGGGCGGAGTCGCTGCTGTCGGGGATCGTGGTGGTGGCGACGAGGGCGAGCGCGACGGCGACGGCGCCGATCGCGAACACCGCGCGGCCACGGCGGCGGCTGGCGATGATCACGACCAGGACGATGGTCAGGATCGCGGCGATCCAGAACGAGCGGCGGTAGGAGAGGAGCAGGGCGAGGAGCGTGATCGGCAGGCCGACGTACATCCAGCCCGGGATCTCCACCCGCCGCACCAGCGCCGCGATCACCCCGAGCGCGAAGGTCAGCATCAGCAGGTTCGGGAAGGGGTTGAGGAAGCTCGCCACCTCCGCTTCGACGCTGCTGCCGAAGCCGCCGAGGCTGGCGTAGAGCCCGGTCAGCCCTTTCAGGCAGGCCAGCACGGCGAGGCCGGCGGCGAAGGCCTTCAGCGCCCGGGCGTCGCGCAGCACGTTTACGGCCAGCAGCGGGATCAGGATCAGGTGGCCGATCTCGATGCTGCGGTGGAACAGTTCGCCGACAGAGACCCCGGCGCCGGCGCTGTAGGCGGTGGCGACCCCGGCCAGCGTCGCCAATCCGAGCACGATCAGCGGCATCGTCAGCGGGTCGGGCAGCCGTGGCCGCAGATCCTGGGCGACGAAGCGCAGCAGGACGCCGGCGAGCCCGAAGAGGATCAGCAGGTCGGGGCCCGTCAGGCTGGCGAAGATCACGTCGTAGAAGCCGGCCCCCGAGGGGATTGCGCCAACCGGTTCGACTTCGGCCATCGCGGTGCCGGCCAGCAGAAGCCCGAGACAGACCTCGGGGAAGCGGAGCAGGACCAGGCTGACGAGGAGGACGAGCGGTACCAGCGCGCCCTGCGGGCCGGCTTTCGCGAGCGCCGCCGCGAGGAGGAGCCCGGCGACGACCCCTGCCGCCGCGACCGCCAGCCCGGTGGCGAGGACCGGCGTCGCGAGGTCCCTACGGCTCAGACCCGCGCCTCCTGCGAGGGGCGCGACCCCGAACGGCGGGGGTCGTGCGGCCGGTAGGCCTCGTAGGCCGACTGTTTGGTGCTGGAGCGGTTGAAGGCGAAGCCGAGCAGCGGCGCGCCGGTCGCACGCAGCGCCTCGATCGCCCGGCGCGCCTCGCGGCGGCGGGTGTGGCGCGAGTCGATCACGAAGACGACCCCGTCGGCCCAGCGGGAGAGCACCACCGGGTCGACCACGGCCAGGGCCGGCGGGCTGTCGAAGAGGACGACTTCGCTGTCGTCCTGCAGGGTGCGGACGACCTTGCCCATCCGTCGTGAGGAGAGCGACTCGACCGCCTCGTCGGTGTGGTCTCCGGCCGGGAGCAGCCGCAGCCCCGCGCCCGCCTTGCCGCCGGCGACGCGGACGTCGTCCATCACGTCCTCGGGCTCGGGCTCGCTCTCGTCGACCAGCAGGTCGCTGAGGCCGGGGGAGAGCTTGGTCTTGAAGATCTCGTGCAGGGTGGGGCGGCGCAGGTCGGCGTCGACGGCGATCACGCGGCGGCCCTCGGTGGCGAGGGTGCGGGCGACGTTGGAGGAGACGTAGCTCTTGCCGCAGCCGGATTCGGGACCGGTGATGAGGATCGTGCGGCCGCCTTCGGCGGGGGCGTTGAGGGCGCGGGCGTCGACCCGGTCGAGAGCGAAGGTGATCGCGGTGCGGAGGCTGCGGAAGGCCTCCAGCGGCGTATCTTTGCGGGCCCGCGGGATCTCGCCCAGCAGTTGCAGGTCGAGGTCGCGGGCGGCGTCCTGAGCGGACCCGTAGCGGTCGAAGAAGAGGTCGCGCAGGTAGACCGCGCCGGCGCCGAGGAGGAGGGCGATGATGAAGGCGAGGATCGCGTCGCGTTTGGGCTGCGGCGAGACCGGCGTCGATTCGGGGGCGGCCTGCTCGACGATGCGCAGCGAGTCGCCCGGGTTCGAGGTCTGGGAGGCGATCCGTTCCTGCAGCGCCTGCAGCTCGACCTCGAGTCCGGCCCGGTCGGGGTCGGTGCTGGGCAGTTCCAGCAGTTCTTCCTCCAGCGAGTTGACCTGTTCCTGCAGCGGACCCAGCGATTTCTTCAGCTGCTCGACTTGCAGGCTGCCGAGGTAGACGGCGAAGGCGCGCGCGTAGGCGTTGGCGAATTCGGCCGAGCGCTCCGGGCTGTCGGTCAGCGCCTTGAAGCTGAGGACGCCGATCCGAGATTCGGGGGAGACGTCGACGGTTTCGTCGAATTCCTCCGTCCGCCCGGCGACGGCCGAGTCTTTGTGGGCGATGTCGAGGACGGTTTGGGTCGTCGCCAGCTCGTCGTAGACGTTGGAGAGGCTGAGCAGTTCTTCCTCGTTGAGCACCGTGCCTTCGGCTTGGCTGGTGGAGATGATCTGGCCCAGCGCGTTGCTTTCGTATTCGTCGGTTTTCGAGGAGGAGACGAGATAGACGACGACCGCGGCTGCGACCGCGAAAAGGGCCAGCCATTTCTTGGCGGCCCAGATCAGTCGGAGTTGGGGGTTGAGTTCCACGGTGTCGCGTACCTATCGGGAGGGAGCGGGGTTGGCTTGAGTCTACGGGCGGCGAGTTGCGGCTAAGGGTGCCGAGTTGCCCTTTGCAATCCGCTTCGCGCCCGGTCCGGAGATTCCTTGGTGGAGAGCGGCGGAACGGCTCCTCGCAGCTCCGCCGGAGCCAGTCTCAGGGCGAGCCGATCGCGCCTGCCGGCGGGCAGCAGCGCGTCGATGGGCCGCAGCTGGTTCTCGGCGTCGAGCGCCCGCACCAGGCGCCCCGGGCCGAGCCGGTCGAAGGGTCGATGGGGGACCTGGGCTTCGCCGGGCGGTGACGCTCCGACCAAGGCGACGTCGGCGCCGGCGCGCCGCGCTTCCTCCAGCCAGCCGGCGAGCCGGGCGGCGCCGCGGCG
>DATEOT010000127.1:0-8488 GCA_035273795.1 Solirubrobacterales bacterium
GGCGGCAAGCGAGGAAGAGCTGTTGCTCGTCCATCCTCGCGAGCACGTGGAGGGAATCCGCGAGCTCTGCCGCTCCGGCGGCGGCGCGATCGACATCGACACCTTCGCCGGCGAAGCCTCCTACGAGGCCGCGCTGCAGTCGGCGGGCGGGGCCTGCGAGATGACCCGCACCCTCCTCGGCGGCGAGGCGCGGATCGGGTTCAGCGCCGGCCGTCCCCCCGGCCACCACGCCGAGACCGCGCGGGCGATGGGTTTTTGCCTCTTCGACAACATCGCCGTCGCGGCGGCGCTGGCGATCGCCGAGCTCGGCATCGAGCGGGTCTTCATCCTCGACTGGGACGTCCACCACGGCAACGGCACCGCCGAGATCTTCCGCCACCGCAGCGACGTCCTCTTCGCCAGCCTCCACCAGGGCGGGATCTTCCCCGGCACCGGCGCCCGCGAGGAAACCGGCTCGGGCCCGGGCGAGGGCTTCACGATCAACCTCCCGGTCCCCGCCGGCAGCGAAGAGGGTCTCTGGCTCTCGCTTCTGGAGCGCGAGGTGCTGCCCGCCGCCGCCCGGTTCGAGCCCCAGCTGGTGCTGGTCTCCGCCGGCTTCGACGCGCACCGCGACGACCCCCTGGCCGAGTGCCAGCTCGAAGCCACGTCGTTCGGCCGCATGGCCTCGCTGGTCCGGGATGCGGCCGCCGAGTGGGGCGCGCCGGTTGGCGCCGTACTCGAGGGCGGCTACGCGCTCGAGGCGCTGGCCGAGTCAGTGGTCGCGACGATGTCCGCGCTCGCCGACGGCCCCTGAGACCTCAGATTTCCCTCTTCCCGCCCGCGTTGCTGTGCTCCGGCGCCTGGCTGTGTTCGCCCGCTTTGCTGTGCTCGGGGGCGTTGCCGGAGGTTGGAGCGGGTTCCGGGGCTGCCTCACCCGACTTCGGCTGGGGTTGCGCCGGCGGCGAATCGGGGGTGGAGATGGGCGGGTCTGCCGACTTTTCCTTCGGCGGCTTTTCCTTCGGCACCGATCCCTCGGCCGGTTCGGGGACAGAGGGTTTCGGCGGCAGCGCCTCCTGCCCTTCCCCTTTGCCGGCACCGCCGGCGGATCCGGGCTCCTCGAGCGCGGGTTTGTGTTCGGCGGCGGTTTCCTGGCCGCCGGCCGCCGCCTCCGGATGCTGCTTTTCGTGGCCGTGGGCGCTCGCGTGCTCGGGCGGTCCCTGGGGACGTGGATCAGGGCGGCTCTCGGCTTCGGCGCGGCCCTGACCATAATCCTCCGCCAGCGCCGGATCCTGCGCCGCTGCGCCGGGAGGCACTGCTCTGCCGGCGGTGCCCTCGGCGCTCGCGGAACCCGATCCCCGCCCGTCAGGGCCCCCCTGGGAACCGCTCACCGGGGTCCCGGAGTCAACGCCACCGGTTTCCGGCGCCACCTTGCTTGGCTGCGAACGGTCCTCCCCCGGCAGGCCGACGTGGATCACCCCCGAACGGTCCGCCGCGCCGACCCCGACCGCCGCCACCACCGCGGCGGTGGCGATGCCTTTCGCCGCCGCCGAAGCGCCGATGGTCTGGGCGGCGCCGCCGCCCAGCGCCGCGGCAAGACCACCGCCGGCAGCGGCCTGGGACCCACCCAGAACGCCCTGCAGGATGCCGGCCGCGGCGATCGCCGGCAGCGGCGAGAGCGCCGCCAGGTCGTGCTGCCGGGTCTGGATTTCCTCATGGAAGCGACGGCAGCCGGCGCAGGAGCGCAGGTGCGCGCGCACGTCCCGCCGGCGGGCGATCCTGCCGTCGCCGTCGGAGAGCGCGCGGGAGACCTCGTCACAGCTCATCTCACGCCCCTCCTCCATCTGGCGCAGGCTCAGCCGCGCCTCGTAGAGCGTCTGCCTGGCTACCGCGCCGGAGGTCCCGAGGGCGGTGCCGATCTCGTCGAAGCCGAGCCCGGCCAGCTCGCGCATCACCAGCGTCTCGCGCTGGCGCTCGGGGAGCTCTTCCAGGTCGACGAGCAACTGCCGGAGCCGTTCCCGCGTCGCGGCGTCCTCGGCCAGGCCGTAGCCCGGCGCCGCCTGCTCGGTGTCCAGCTCCCGCGTCTCGCGCCGCCGCCGCAGCAGGTCGATCGACTCGTTGTGGGCGATCCGGTAGAGCCACGGCTTCAGCTCGATCTTGCGCTCCTCGCCCGGCAGTGCCCGCAGCACCTTCATCATCGTGTTTTGCAGCGCGTCCTGGGCATCCTCGGGGTTGCCGACGATCGCCAGGCAGAAGCGGTAGAGGCTCTGGTGGTAGCGGCGGAAGATCGCCGCGAAGGCGCGCTCGTCCCCTCCCACCGCGCGGCGGGTCAGGCGCTCGTCGGAGAGCAGGCGGGTCAATCCCGCCGGAGCTGCCGTTGCGTTCATTTGTCGATCTTCCCATTACGGGCCGTCCGATCAAGGGAGGGGTACGCCTGACTTTCCCTAAACGGATGCGGCCCCATGACTGTCAGCGCTTTTTTGGAAATCACCTGACGGACTAACTCCCTACCCGTTCCTTAGGGGAATCGATCCAATGTCCAAGTGGGCGAGCCTCGCCGTCTAGAGTGGTGCGCCGGATGGGAGCTGAAAGAAGATGAGCGAGCTCGTACTCGGGCCACTGCTGCGATACGTCTCGGGGACCGAGGCGACCGTCTGGGTGGAGACGAGCGAGGCCTGCGAGGTCGAGATCCTCGGCCGCACCGAGCACACCTTCCGGGTCGAGGGCCACCACTACGCGCTCGTCTGCATCGAGGACCTGGAGCCGGCCACCCGCTACGAGTACGAGGTGAAGCTGGACGGCGAGGTCCACTGGCCCGAGCCGGGCTCCGACCTGCCCCCGAGCGCGATCCGCACGGTCGACGCCGAGAAGGACCTCGACATCTGCTTCGGCTCCTGCCGGGTCGCGGTGCCGCACGAGGCGCCCTTCACCGAACCGAAAGACGAGACCGAGATCGGGCACCAGGTCGACGCGCTCTGGGTCCTGGCCAAGCAGATGGCCGAAGGCGACCGCGACGACTGGCCCGAGCTGCTGTTCCTGCTCGGCGACCAGGTCTACGTCGACGAGGGCGCGCCGAAAACGCGCAGGAAGATCAAGGAAAGGCGCGGCACCGACACGCCTCCCTTCGACGAGGTGACCGACTTCGAGGAGTACACCTGGCTCTACAAGGAGAGCTGGGAAGACCCGCTGATCCGCTGGCTCTTCTCCTGCGTCTCGGTCTCGATGCTCTGGGACGACCACGACATGAGCGACGACTGGAACATCTCCCGCGACTGGCTGCTGGAGATGCAGCAGAAGTCCTGGTGGCACCGGCGCGTGGTCGGCTGCATCTCGAGCTACTGGATCTACCAGCACATCGGCAACCTCTCGCCGCGCGAGCTGTCCGAAAACGAGATCTACCAGCGGGTGCGCGGCAACCAGAAAGGCGAGGAAGAGCTGTTCGCCTGGGCGCACCGGATCCAGACGATGGGCGACGGGACCCGCTGGAGCTACTGCCGCGACTTCGGCCGCACCCGGGCGATCTTCATCGACGCCCGCGCGGCACGGGTGCTGGAAGAGGACCGGCGGGCGATCGTCGACGACGAAGAGTGGGAATGGATCGTCGAACACACCGAAGGCGACTTCGACCACCTGCTGGTCTGCACCACCATCCCCTGGCTCCTCTCCCCCGCCTTCAACCGCCTCGAGGCCTGGAATGAGGCGTTGGCCAACGGCAACTGGGGCAAGCTGCCGGCCTGGGCCTCGGAGAAGATCCGGCGCGAGCTCGACTTCGACCACTGGGCGGCGTTCCGCGAGTCCTTCCACAAACTGCGCGAGCTCCTGCACGAGGTCGCCACCGGCGAGCGCGGCGAGAAGCCGGCCTCGGTCGTCGTCCTCTCCGGCGACGTCCACCACGCCTACCTCTGCGAGGTCGGCTTCCCGAAGGCGGCGAACGGAGGGTCGGCCGGCCGCGCTCCCGTCTACCAGGCGGTCTGCTCGCCCTACCGCAACCCGCTCGACGAAAAAGAGCGGCGGGTGGTGCGCTGGGGGTTCACCCGCACCTTCACGATCATCGCCGCGCTGCTGGCGCGGGCCGCCGGAGCCGACGACCCCGGGATCCGCTGGCGCACCCTCGAGGGCCCCTGCTTCGACAACCAGGTCGCGACCCTGGAAATCAAAGGCCGCGACGCCCTGATGCGTCTCGACAAGACCGTCCCGGGCGAAGACGGCAAGGAGGCGCTCGAAGAAAGCTTCTCCCGGCAGCTCACCTGAGCGAACGCACTTGTTCCCGGTATGCGGGGACAACTACGTTCGCTTCTGGCAGTCGCCGGGTAGAGGCACCTCGTCTCGCTACGAGGAGGGTTTCGGCTTGGGAATCGAGAGAGTGCGTTGGATGCTGGGCGCGGTGGCGGCCACCTTGCTGGTGGCGCTGACCCTGGTGCCTTCGGCGCGAGCCGCGTTTCCATCCGTCTACGACGGCGACGTCGCCTGCGCCGAGCAGCCGGCCAGCGGGGACGTCCGCCTCTGCGGAGGCGAGACCGTCACCTGGGACGGGCAGACGAAAATCGACGTCAACGTCGTCCTGCCGCCGGAGCCGGCCTCGGGCGACGACGGCCCCTACCCGCTGATCGGGATCTTCCACGGCTGGGGCGGCTCGAAGGTCGGCCTCTCCGACGCGCGGCTGCGGGAGTGGGCGGAACGGGGCTACGCCGTCTTCAGCATGAGCGACCGCGGCTGGGGCAAATCCTGCGGCAAAGAAGACCTCGCCGACCTGCTGACCGCCGCCTGCGCCGAGGGCTACAACCACCTGATGGACAGCCGCTACGAGGTTCGCGACGCCCAACACCTGATCTCGGTCCTGGCCGACGAAGGGGTCGCCCTGCCGGGGAAGATCGGCGCCACCGGCGTCTCCTACGGCGGCGGCATGTCGATGGCGCTGGCGGCGCTGCGCGACCGGACGATGCTGCCGGACGGCTCGCTGGTCCCCTGGACCAGCCCGGAAGGGACGCCGATGGAGCTCGCGGCCGCGGCGCCCCAGTGGCCGTGGAGCGACCTCGCCTACTCGCTGATGCCGAACGGCAGCACCCTCGACTACCTCCCCGACAACCCCTACCGGGGCGCCGGCGGCGGGGCGCGGATCGGGGTGATGAAGGCCTCCTATGTATCCGGCCTCTACGGGATCGGCACCGCGCTCAGCACCTACGCCCTCCCCGGCACCGACCCCGACGCGGACCTCACCACCTGGTACGCGCTGATCGTCGCCGGTGAGCCCTACGAGACCAACCCGCTGGCGGCCTCGATCATCGAGGAGATCACCGCCCATCACTCCTCCTATTACGTCGACCACTCCCGTCCGCCGGCGCCGCTGCTGATCCAGAGCGGCTGGAACGACGACCTCTTCCCGGTCGACGAGGCGGTCCGCTTCTACAACCGCACCCGGGCGCAGTATCCCGGCGACCCGATCTCCCTCTTCCTCAGCGACGACGGCCACGCCCGCAGCCAGAACAAGCCCGCCGACCAGGCGCTGTTCCAGGATCGCCTCGACGCCTGGTTCGACCACTACCTGAGGGGCATCGGGCCGGCACCGCAGTCGAGCGCCGAGGCGCTGACCACCACCTGCGACGCCGCCTCGGAAGGGCCGTACAAAGCCGCCACCTGGCAGGACCTCTCGCCGGGTGAGATCCGCTTCGGAGGCGTGGCCGCTCAGACCGTGCTCCCGACGGTGGCGAGCGACCTGCCCGTCGGCCAGGCCTTCGACCCGATCGCCGGCGGCGGCGCCTGCGCCACCGCTTCGGGCGCCGACCAGACCGGAGCGGCCAGTTACCGCCTCGCGGTGCCGGCGCCCGGGTTCACCCTGCTCGGCTCGCCGACGGTAATCGCCAACCTCACCTCCGTCAGTCCCGACTCCCAGCTCGCGGCGCGCCTGCTCGACGTCGCGCCCGACGGCAAAGAGCGCCTGGTCGCTCGCGGCCTGCTGCGGCCGGGGGGCGGCGGCAAAGACGTCGTCTTCCAGCTCCACCCGCAGGGCTACCGGTTCGCCGGCGGCCACCAGGTGAAGCTGGAGCTGCTGCCGAGCGACGCGCCCTACTCGCGCCCCTCGAACCAGCAGGGGCCGATCACCGTCTCCAACCTCGAGCTGCGACTGCCGGTGCTCGAGCAGCCGGGATCCCTCGGCGGCCTCGTCCAGAGCCCGGCGGCACCAGGGCGCGCTGCCAAACCCGCAGGGGGCGACACGCTGCTCGGAGCCGGCGGCCTGGCCGGCCGCCTGCGCGCCACCCGCAAAGCCGTGCGGGTGCCGATCAAATGCGGTGGAGGGCCCTGCCAGGGACGGCTGACGCTCCGCGCCGCCAGGCGAACCCTGGCCCGTGGCTCTTACTCCCTCGCCGACGGGGCCAGGAAACGAGCCGGCCTGCGACTGACGAAAGCGGGCCGCTGGCTCGTCGCCTCCAAGCGCCGTGCCGGAGAGCGCTCCTTCCGGATCCGCCTCCAGCTCGCGGACGCCGGCCGCCCGGCGCCGGTGCAGTTGAAACGCCTACTCCACTTCCGGCGCGCCCGCTAGACCAAGCGCGTGTACGAAATCAGCGCTCGCTGAATTTGGGCCGCTATAGGGGGCAGAACTCAGCGAGCGCTGAAAAAAACCAGGCGCCTCAAGCCCGTTCCAGGGCCTCGGGCTTGTGGACGGCCTCGCCGCCCGACTTCTCGCTCTTGACTAGGTACTGCGGTTCCTCGCTCGACGCCCGCACCTTGCGGCCGGCGGCTTCGGTGTCGGAGGTGATCTTCCTCTCGACATGGCCGACCGCCTCGCCGCCATGCGACTTCCACCTGACTTTGTCGCCCTTCTTGAACTCGGTCATGCGACCGAGCTACCCGGAAGCCTCCGCGGCTAAAGAGTCCGCTTCGGGCTGCTCTTCGCGCCGCCGTTCCCACCAGCCCCAGGCCGCCATCACCGCGCCGGCGTAGACCCAGCCGAGGGCGACGTCGAAGAAGTAGTGCTCGCCGGTGGCCATCAGGGTCAGGCCCATCGCCAGCGGATAGAGCAGCAGCAGCGGTCGCACCCAGGGGCGCACCCGGCCCCAGAGGAAGAGGGCGACCAGGGTGACGAGGGCGGTGTGCAGCGAGGGCACGGCGGCGACGAGGTTGCTGCCCGCCTGCCCCTTGGAGAAGAGCGAGGCGGTGCCGAACCCGATCACCTCCCAGCCGTTGCCGGTGGTGCGGTGCACCTCCTCCAGCGCCCCCCAGTCTGCCGCCAGCCAGGGCGGCGCCGCGGGAAAGAGGATGTAGGTGGCGAGGCCCGCGAGGGTGAGGGTGACGAAGCGGCGGGTGAAGCGCTTGAAGGCGAGGCGGTCGCGCGCCCAGAAGTAGCCGGCGAGGGCGAAGGGGACGATGAAGTAGGAGGTGTAGACGACGGTGAAGGCGACGTCCCACCACATGACGACGCCGGGCTCGTAGAGGCGGTCCTGCAGCCATTCGGTCGGCACCTCGCCGAAGAAGACCGCCTTGTCGAAATCGATCATCGGGCTGACGTTGACCGCGATCCCCATCGTGTCCGCCGCCCCGCGGGTGAGGTCGTAGAGCCAGAGGATGGCGACGATCGGCCCCCAGTCCAGGACCAGCTGGACGATTTCCCGCGGCGGACGCCCGATCGAGTAACAGGCGAGGGCGCCGCAGGTCCAGAGGATCACCAGCTCGCGCTGGACCGGGATCCCGTAGACCGCGCTCCAGGCGATCAGCGCCACTACGTAGAGGGCGAGCGCGTAGGGACGCAGGACCGCCCAGGAGGCGAAGCGGAACTCGGGAGCCTGCTCGACCCTGGTCTCGGTGAATTCGCCGGTTGCCACGAAAGGCAATCTAAGCGAAGTTCACCGGACGTTAGCCTGGGTCGGGATGCCCACCGGTAACGAGCGCTCCATCCAGCTGCTGATCGGCGGCGAGCCGGTCGGCGGCGCCGGCGAGCCGCTGCCTGTCGAGAACCCGTTCACCACCGAGACGTTCGCCGCCGTCGGCGCCGCCTCCCCCGAGCAGGTCGACGCCGCCGTCGCCGCCGCCCGCGAGGCCTGGAAGGGATGGTCGGCGATGACCGCCGGCGAGCGCTGCGAGCTGCTGCACGAGGTGGCGCGACGGCTGCGCGAGAACACCGAGGAGCTGGCGCGGACGATGACCGCCGAGGGCGGCAAGCCGCTGATCGAGAATCGCGACGAGCTCGAGTGGACCGCCGCGGCCTTCGACTACTACGCCGAGATCGGCCGCGACCACGCCGGCCGGGTGATCCCGCCGATCGAGTCGAGCCAGCTGGCAATGGTGGTCAAGGACCCGCTCGGGGTGGTCGGCTGCATCGTCCCCTGGAACTACCCGCTGCTGCTGCTCGCCTGGAAGGTGGCGCCGGCGCTCGCCGCCGGCAACTGCGTCGTCTGCAAGCCCTCGGAGCTGACGCCGCTCTCGACCCTGGCGCTGGCGCCGCTGCTCGATCACATGCCGGCCGGCGTCGTCAACCTGATCGCCGGCGCCGGCGAGATCGGCGGCGCGATGACGAGGG
>DATEOT010000128.1:0-33678 GCA_035273795.1 Solirubrobacterales bacterium
TATGGCTCGAGGTTGAGTGCCTGGCAGGGGTACCCCGCCCCCTCTGCGGCCCTGAAAAGAATCTTCTAGACGTTTGCCGCTACGGCCATCGCCAAGAACAGCAGAGCCAGGTACGCCAGCGAGTAGAGGTAGGTCCTCAGCGCCCAGCGGCGGTCGCCGGAGCGCAGGAGACGAACGGCGCAGTAGATGAAGGCGGCACCGAGCAGGATCGAGGGGATCACGTAGGCGATGCCGAGGCCACCGGCGCAGAACGGCAGCTGGGTGACCGCGTAGAGAAGGACGGTGTAGAGGAGGATCTGACGCCGCGTCTCCGCCTCGCCACGGACGACCGGCAGCATCGGGATCCCGGCCTTGGCGTACTCGTCCTTCATCAGCAGCGAGAGCGCCCAGAAGTGGGGCGGGGTCCAGAAGAAGACGATCGCGAACATGTAGAAGGCCATGCCGCTGAGCTCCCCCGTGACGGCCGCCCAGGCGACGAGGGGTGGCACGGCCCCGGCAGCGCCGCCGATGACGATGTTCTGCGGCGTCCGCCGCTTCAGCCAGAGCGTGTAGACGCCGACGTAGCCGACGAAGCCCGAGAGCGAGAGGGTTGCCGCCAGCGGGTTGACGGTGAGCGACAGCAGCAGGAAGGAGGCCGCCCCGAGCGTCAGACCGAAGGCGATCGCGGCACCCGCCGAGATGCGGCCGGAGGCGACCGGGCGGGTTGCCGTGCGCGCCATCGTCCGGTCGATGTCGCGGTCGACGGCGTGGTTGATCGCGCCGGCACCGCCCGCGGAGAGAGCTCCTCCGAGGCAGGTGAGGAGGATCAGGCCCAGCGAGGGATCGCCGGCCACGTACATGGTCGTCACCGTGGTGAACAGCAGCAGCGACTGCACCTTCGGCTTGGTCAGCGTCAGGTAATCGCGGACTACTGTGGGGAGGGCCGAACGGGTGGCGGCCGTAGTCGGGTTGGGCGCGGTCTGCGCGCCGGCACCGGATTGCATGGCGTTCAGGCTACCGGCTGGGATTTGCGGCTCGCCGCCCGCTCGCTGCGGCGGGTGCGATGACCGATCGCCTCGCGGACGTCGCGCAGCGGGTGGGCGCTGCGGACGTCGGGCAGGACGTCGAAGTTGTGGGGCTCGGGCGGCGAGAGCGTGAACCACTCGAGCGTCTCGCCTCCCCAGGGATCGTGACCGGCCTCGGGGCCGTTCGTGCGGCTGAAGATTGCGTTGGCGACGTCGAGGAGGATGCCGATCGAGAGGATCAGCACGCCGATCGAGGAGATCACGTTGTAGGCGGTGACGTCGTCATCGCCGAAGTACTTGTAGGCGTCGACAACCTGTCCCTCGAGGGCGCCGGCGAAGAAGAGGGGGACGAAGCCGAGCAGGAGGCCGACGAGGATCGTCCAGAAGGAGATCCGGCCGAGGCTCTCGCCCATGGTGCGCCCGGTCATCTTCGGGAACCAGTAGTGGAGGGCGGCGAAACCGCCGAGGACGGAGCCGCCCACCAGCGCGAAGTGGGTCGCGGCGGTGGCATCGGTCGTGTTCCGCAGGTGCCAGGCGGCGGCGACCAGGGAGTGGACGAGCTCGGAGGCGAGCCCGACCGAGATCGAGAGGATCGCCCCCAGCGCGAACAGCAGCGGGGCCCGCATCCGCAGGGTGCCGCCGGCGAGGGTCGCGATCAGGTTGAAGATGACGAGCCCGAAGGGGACGAGCAGCGCCAGCGCCATCAGCATCGCGTAGTACATCCAGCCGATCCCGATCGGCGCGGTCAGCATGTTCTGCATCCAGGCGAGCGTCCCGATCACGGCTATCGCGGCGAGGGAGGCCATCGTCACCGGCCGGTTGAAGAGCGGTTTGCGGGAGAAGGTCGAGGCGATCTCAGCGATCGCGCCGAAGGCGAAGATCAGGATCAGCATGTAGCTGCCGGTGAAGAAGATCCAGCTCAGGTGCTGCCAGAGGAGCGGAGCGCCGCCGCTGCCGTCGGCGAAGAAGGTTCCTTCGTAGTTGCGGTCGATCATCAGCATCGTCAGCGCCGCCAGCAGCACCGGCCCGACGAAGACCATCAACCAGGAGCCGACGGTCGCCGCCCAGGCGAAGAGCGGCATCCGGCGCCAGGCCAGGCCCGGGGCCCGCATCGTCCGCAGCGTCGCCACCAGGTTGATCGAGAGGAGTACGAATCCCAGCGTCGCCAGGCCCGTGGCGGCGGCCCAGGCGTCGACCCCGTTGTTGGAGAGGAACGCCCGCTCGCTCAGCGGCGCCAGCGGGTTGATGCCCGCCTCCGAGGGGGTGAAGAGGAAGCCTGCGTAGAGGACGGTGGCGCCCGCCACCCACAGCGCCATCCCGATCTGGCCGAGGCGCGGCAGCGCCGTCCCGCGAGCGCCGATCTGCAGCGGGGCCACGTAGTAGAAGAAACCGAAGACCAGCGGCAGCGCGAAGAGGTAGATCGCCGTCGTCCCGTAGAGCGAGAGCATCCGGTTGAAGGTGACGGGGTCGAGGAAGGTGTTTTCCGGCACCAGCAGCTGAATCCGCATCAGCACCAGCTCGACCAGGGCGATGAAGAGGAAGCCGAGAGCGCCGCAGATCAGGATTCGGCCGACGTCCTTGTGGTCGGCCGAGGTCGTCAGCTGCTGCCAGCGGGGGCGGCTGGGGCTGTATCCGTCGGCGACGAGCTCGGAGCGGGGGCTGGGGCTCATGGCGTCTCTCCCTCTTTGATCAGGGTCGCGACCCTTTCCTCGGCTGCATCGATCTCTTCTTTCCGCGTTTCGACGAACTCTTCGTATTCCTCGGGGGAGACGACCTGGATCGCCGTCCTCATCGAGGCGTAGGCCTGGCCGGAGAGGGTGGCGGAGCTGCTCCCGAAGGTGCCTTCGTCGTCAGTGATGAAGCGGACCACGTTGGTCTTGCCGGGGACGGCGTCGGCCTTACGGGCCAATTCTTCGACGTTCCAGGTGTGGACGACGTCGGTGGACTCGATCTGGAGCTCGATCGCCGTATCGGTCGGTACCACCAGCTCGTAGTAGGAGAAGGCGCCGTTGGGGTAGTCGTAGCGCCACAACCACTGCTGGCCGGTCGCTTCGATCCGCAGCGGCTCCCCTTTCAGCGAGGCGAGGCCCGCCTCGCCGGTCGCAGGCCGTTCGCGGGCGTTGTCGGTGAAGACGACGCCGAGGACGAAGAGCAGAATCGCGAAGAGCGTAAGCACGCCTCCGACCCGGAACTGCAGGCCGCGGCCGCTGAGCAGCTGGCGCGGCTCGGCCCCGCGCTCGGAGCGATAGCGGCGCACCACGAGGAGCAGCGCGACGGCGACCGCGATCACGAGGATCGTGGCGACGGCGGAGCCGATCCACAGCAGGGTGTCCATCTGGTCGGTGCCAGGCGAGTGCGGCGACAAAGCGCGGCCATTCTATTCACGCCGGGCGGCGCCGCGGCTTCCGGCCTGCGCGGGGGCCGGACCTATACTCGCCGACCTGATGAAGAGGCTGAAGAGGCGCTCCCAGCCACCAAGCGCGCTTCGCCTCGCGGTACGCGGCGGTGCCGTGGCCGCGATCGGGGCGGCCGTCGCGGTTCCTCTGCTGCGGAGACGGCTGCGGATACCGACCGGCGCGACGGTCGCCGCGTGTGCGGCGGGCCCACTGGCGCTGGCGGTTCTGCGACCGCGTTCGAAGCGCCGTGACGTCGCCCTCTTCGCGCTCCAGATGTGGGCCTTCACCGTCGCCCACGAGCTCCCTTACGACGACCCCGATCGGTTGCGGGCCCGCCTCCACACCCGTTATCCGATCCGCGGCGACCGCTTGATCGGCGGCGGCCGGCTGCCGAACGCGCGGCTGCAAGGCGCTTTCTCCCGGCTGCCGCGGGTCGGCGCCGTCAACCAGGTCCTTACCTGGACCCACTGGCTCTGGTTCATCGTGCCCTACGCCTCCCTGGCCTGGATCCTGGTCCGTCACAACGAGCGCTTCCCGCGCTCCGCCCGTCAGATGGCGGCGGTGTTCGACCTCGGCTGCGCTCTCTACTTCGCGGTCCCGACCGCGCCGCCATGGTGGGCCTCCGAGCAGGGGCTGACCGGGGAAGAGGTGCGGCGGATCATGGTCGAGGTCGGCGAACCGACCTGGGGGCGGGCCTGGGAGCGGATGTACGACGCCCTTGGCGGCAATCCGTGGGCGGCGATGCCCTCGTTGCACTTCGCCACCTCCCTCGCCGCCGCCCTTTCGCTTTCCGAAGCCGGAAAGGTCGAGGGCGCCGTCGGCTGGGGCTACGCCGGAACCCTCGGCTTCGGGCTCGTCTACCTGGGTGAGCACTACGTCACCGATCTGATCGCCGGGGCGGTCCTCGTCGCCGCGGTGAGGAAGGGGGAGCCGCTGGCCGAACCCCTGGTGCACCGGATAAACGGAGTTCTGCAGCGTTTGGAGAGGGTCGCGGGCTCTTAGTAGGTTCTAGGCGTGTCTCAGGAAGACCCGGCGAACGGCGGCAGCCGCCTCGCCGAAATGCCGATATTCACGACGCGGCGGCTCATCCAGACCATCGTCGCCGTGTTCATCCTGCTCGGCGGGATCTACTTCCTCTTTCCGAAGCTGATCGGTCTCGGCGATGCCCTCGACCGGCTCGACGAGGCGGATCCGGTTTGGATCGCGATCGCGATTGGGTTCAACGTCATCGCCTATGCGACCTACATCGCCCTCTTCAAGGCGGTGGTGGGCGGAGACGTGCTGCGCCTGCGCTGGCGCGAGACCTACGAGATCAACATGGCGGGCGTGGCGGGGACCCTGCTCTTCTCCGCCGGCGGCGCCGGCGGAGTCGCGGTCACCTACTGGGCCTTACGGAAAGCAGGGATGCCGCGTCGCGACGTCGCCCGCCGCATGGTCGCCTTCGTCTCCCTCCACTACGCCTTCTACCCGATCGCCCTGATCGTCTTCGGGGTCCTGCTGCGAACCGGAGTGCTGAACGGCAAGAGCTCGGTCGAGCTGACGATCATTCCCGCCGCGGTTGCCGGGGTGCTGCTGCTGGTCGGCGTCCTGATCACGCTGATCCCGCCCGATCTGGACCGCCGCCTGATGCGTTTCGCCCATGCCGAGGGCAACCACCCCTGGTTGCAGACGGTCGCCAAGGTGCCCGCGACGCTGGGGGAAGGGTTCCGCTTCGCCCTCAGCCTCTTCACTCACCCCTCGCGCGGTGGCCTCGCCGTGATCGGCGCCGCCGGGTACTGGGCGTTCAGCATCGGGGTCCTCTGGGCCTGCTTCCACGCCTTCGGCGTCCAGGTCCCGCTCGCCGTGGTCGTCCAGGGCTACTTCCTCGGCATGGTCGCCAATCTCTTCCCGCTGGCACCGGCCGGGGTGGGGGCGGTCGACGCGGGCATGATCGGCGCCTTCGTCCTCTTCGGCATCCCCGAGGAGACCGTCTTCCCGGCGATCCTGATCTTTCGCCTCGTCTCCTTCTGGATGCCGATCCCGCCCGGTATCTTCGCCTTCTTCCAGCTACGCCACACGGTCCATCACTGGGAGGAAGAGGGTTTGCCGATCGAACGCGGGGGCGAGGCACACTCGCCTGTGGGGGAGGTGGCCGACGTTGCCTTCGACCGCCGAGAGGCGTACTATAAAAAGTAAAGTATTAGACTTCAGGCGGAAGAAATGGCAGATCAGAAGAAGGTCGAGAACGTGATCATCATCGGTGGGGGGCCGGCCGGCTACACGGCGGCGCTCTACACCGCGCGTGCCAACCTCGAGCCGATCGTCTTCGAGGGCTTCCAGTGGGGCGGCCAGCTGCAGAACACGACCGAGGTCGAGAACTACCCCGGCTACCCCGAGGGGATCATGGGCCCGGAGATGATGGCCCAGTTCCGCGCCCAGGCCGAGCGCTTCGGGACCCGCTTCGTCACCGACGATGTCGACCGGGTCGAGCTCTCCGACGGCGGCGTGCAGAAGGTCTTCCTCGGCGACGAGGAGCATCGGGCGAAGACGGTGATCCTGGCGATGGGGGCGGAGCCGAAACGGCTCGGCGTTCCCGGCGAGATGGAGCTCGGCGGTCGCGGCGTCTCCACCTGCGGAGTCTGCGACGGCGCCTTCTTCAAAGACCAGAAGGTGATCGTGGTCGGCGGCGGCGACTCGGCGATGGAGGACTCGATCTTCATCTCCAAGTTCGCCTCGGACCTGACGATCGTCAACCGCCGCGACGAGTTCCGCGCCTCGAAGATCATGTTCGACCGGGCGCGCGAAAAGGACAACATCGACCTTAAGACGCCGTTCGTCCCGGAGGAGTTCGTCGCCGGCGAGAGCGGCAAGCTCGAGAAGGTCCGCCTGCGCAACGCCGAGACCGGCGAGCAGGAGGAGATCGAGACCGACGGCGCCTTCGTCGCGATCGGCCACATGCCGAAATCGGAGATCGTCCAGGGCCAGGTCGAGACCGACGAGGACGGCTACATCGTCACTGAGGCCGGTTCGACCCGGACCAACGTCGGCGGCGTCTTCGCCGTCGGCGACGTCGTCGACCACACCTACCGCCAGGCTGTCACCGCCGCCGGCACCGGCTGCATGGGTGCGCTCGACGCCGAGCGCTACCTGCGCGACGCCGCGCCGCCGGTCGAGGCGCACTGGATGCCCGGCGGCGAGCCGGCGGAGATCGCCACCGGCAGTGGCTGAGTGCACTCACCTCGACGCCGTCACCTACCTCGACCTTCCAGGTGAGGTCGAGGGGTGCGAGGAGTGCCTGGCCTCGGGGATGACGTGGGTGCACCTGCGGATGTGCCAAACCTGCGGCCACGTCGGCTGCTGCGACAACTCGATCGGCAAGCACGCCACCGTCCATCACAAGGAAACGGGACACCCGATCATCCGCTCGGCCGAGCCGAACGAAGACTGGAGCTGGTGCTACGTCGACGAGCTGATGATGCGCCTCAACCGCGGCGCCGGCGCGTAGGCCGGGCCTTTCTCCGCCTCTAGGCGTTCGAGCAGGTCAGTCGCCCGTTCCGAACCGATTAGCTCGGCGAAGCCGATCGGCCCCAGCGGCCAGTTGAAGCCGAGCCGCATCGCCGTCTCCATGTCCGCGGGGGAGGCGATCCCCTCTTCCAGGGCGAAGGCGGCCTCGTTGGCAATCTGGGCGACGAGGCGGAGAAGGATCTCTTCGGCCGTGGGGTCGATCTTGGCGAGCTCGTCGGGATCAAGGCTGGGCGCTTCGACGTCCAGCTCGGGATCGGCCTCTCGCTCCCGTCCCTCGCCGTACTCGAAGTAACCATGGCCACTCTTGCGGCCGAGCCGGCCTTCGGCGACCAGCTCTTCCTGGATCGGGCTCGGGCGCCAGCGCTCGGGCTCGCCGCCCTGCTGGAAGAAGGAACGGGCGATTTCAAGGTTGACGTCGAGGCCGATCAGGTCGAGGAGCTCGAACGGCCCCATCCGGAAGCCGCCGCCGAGGCGGACGACGCGGTCGATCGTCGCCGCTTCGGCGACCCCGTCGCCGAGCATCCGCAGCGACTCCAGCGAGAAGGGGCGGGCGAGGCGGTTGGCGACGAACCCGGGGCTGTCCTTGGCGCGGATCGGGGTGCGTCCCATCCGCTCGGCGACCTCGGTCGCCACCGCCAGCGCCTTCTCGGAGGAACGCTCGGCCGCGACGACCTCGACCAGCTTCATCAGCGCCGGCGGGTTGAAGAAGTGCATGCCGACCACCCGCTCGGGATTGGGAACGCCTTCCGCGATCTCCGAGACCACGAGGGAGGAGGTATTGGTGGCGAAGACGGGGTCCGGTCCGAGTGCCCCGGCCAGTCTGGCGAAGAGATCGCGCTTCAGCTCCAGCTTCTCCGGCACCGCCTCGATCAGCAGCTCGCAGCCACCCAGCTCGTCGATCTCGGTCGCCGTCTCGACTCGGTCGGCGGCCGCCTCCGCCTCCTCCTCGCTCCAGCGTCCGCGGCTCGCCCCCTTCGCCAGGGCCTCCCGCAGGGCCGCCGCACCGGTGTCGGCGAGCTCGGGCGCGACGTCGTAGAGAACGGTTGCGTAGCCGCCCAGCGCCGCCACCTGGGCGATGCCGCGGCCCATCGTGCCGGCGCCGATGACGCCGACGCGGGAGACGCTCACCGGCCCTGGAAGCGCGGCTGGCGTTTTTCGAGAAAGGCGTTCATCCCCTCGACCCGGTCCTCGGTCGCCACCGCCTCGTCGAAGAGCTGTCGCTCTGCCTGCAGGCCCTCCTCGAGGCCGATCTGCTCGGCCGCCAGCACTGCTTTTTTCGCCAGCGGCACCGCCAGCGGCGGGCGCTCGGCGATCAGCCGCGCCAGCTCGATCGCTTCCTCCAGCCACTTGCCCTTCTTGGCGACCTTGTTGACGAGACCCCAGCGCTCGGCCATCTCCGCGTCCCAGCGGCGGCCGGTGAGGACGTACTCCATCGCCCGCTGCTTGCCGACCGCTCGCGCCAGCCGCTGCGTGCCGCCGCCGCCGGGGATGATCCCGAGCGTGATCTCGGGCTGGCCGAAGCGGGTCTTCTCGTCGCAGACGATCATGTCGCAGGCGAGCGCCAGCTCGCAGCCGCCGCCGAAGGCGTAGCCGGAGACGGCGGCGATCGTGGGGGTCCCGATCGCCGTCAGCCGCGTCCAGAACTCCATCCCTTTCGGGTCGGGGGCGGCATCGACCGGACGCTCGGCCATCGCCCTGATGTCGGCGCCGGCGGCGAAGAACTCGTCGGAGCCGGCGATGACGATGCAGCGCGCCGCGGGGTCGCCGTCGAGGCGCTCGAGAGCCTCGACGATCTCTTCCCGCATCTGCGGCGAGAGGGCGTTGCGCGCCTCGGGCCGGTTCAGCCGCAGCAGGGCGACGCCGTGCTCGTCGACGGAGACCTCGACCTGTTCGGGCACGATCAGCTCTCCTGGAGGGGGAGCATCGCGTTGATCCCGGTCGCGGCGCGGCCGATGATCAGCTTCTGGATCTGCGAGGTGCCCTCGTAGAGGGTGGTGACGCGGGCGTCGCGGAGGTAGCGCTCGACCGGGTAGTCGTCGACGTAACCGGAGCCGCCGTGGACCTGGATCGCCAGGTTGGCGCACTCGACCGCCGACTCGGTCGCGTAGAGCTTCGCCACCGAGGTCTCGGTCGCGTTCGGCTTCTGTTCGTCCTTGAGGAGACCGGCGCGGAGGACCAGCATCCGGCTGGCGTCGCGCTTGAGGATCATCTCGGCGATCATCTCCTGGACGAGCTGGAAGCGGGCGAGGGGGACGCCGAACTGCCTGCGCTCCTTGGCGAACTCGACCGAGCTCTGCACGCAGCCTTCGCAGATGCCGACGCAGCCGGCGGCGACGCTGTAGCGGCCGTTTTCCAGCGCGCTCATCGCGACCTTGAAGCCGTCGCCGACCTCTCCGAGCATGGCCTCGTCCGGCACCTCGACCTCGTCGAGGGAGATTTCCGCGGTGTCGGAGGAGCGCAGCCCGAGCTTGCCGTGGATCTCCTGGGTGGTGAATCCCTCCGATGCCGTGGGGACGAGGAAGCAGGCGAGGCCGCGGTGCTTGCGCTCCGGGTCGGTCTGGGCGAAGATCAGCGCCACCTCGGCGTAGTTGCCGAGCGAGATCCACATCTTCTGGCCGCTGATCGACCAGCCTGAGTCGGTCTTCCTGGCGCGGGTGCGGAGGTTGGCGGCGTCGGAGCCGGTATCGGGCTCGGTCAGGCCGAAGCAGCCGAGCCCCTCGCCCGAGCAGAGGCGGGGCAGCCACTTCTTCTTCTGCTCCTCGGTGCCCCACTTCTCGATCGGTCCGGCGACCAGCGAGGTGATCACCGAGATGACGGTGCGGGCTGAGGAATCGGCGCGGCCGATCTCCTCGGCGATCAGGCCGTAGCTGACGTAGTCGAGCGAGCGGCCGCCGTGCTCTTCGGCAACCGGGGCGCCGAGGAAGCCGACTTCGCCCAGCTTGCGCGCCAGCTCGCGGTCGAAGCGGCCCGCGCGGTCGTTCTCGCGGACGTTGGGGAGGATCTCCCGCTCGGCGAACTCGCGCGCCGTCTCCCGGATCAGCTTCTGCTCGTCGCTGAGCTGGAAGTCCATCAGAGTTCGCGCAGCTCCCTGCCCAGGGTCTCGGCGAATGCTTCCTGGGCCTGGATGGTGCGGGGCCCGGGGGAAGCCGGGAACGACTTGCCGTCGACGGAGGAGACGGCCTGGATCTCGCGCGTGGTCGATGCGAGGAAGGCCTCCTGGGCCCCCCGCAGGTCGTCGACGTGCCAGGTGCCCTCTTCGACCTCCAGCGCTTTGATCATGCGGTCGCGGGTGATCGACTCCAGCACGCCGTCGTCGAGCGCCGGGGTGCGCAGCTGCCCTCCCGAAGAGCCCCAGAAGATCGCGGAGGTGGGGGGCTCCAGCACGGTTCCCTCGGGCCGGACCAGCACCGCCTCGTCAGCGCCCTGGCCTTTGGCGATCCGGGTCGCCTGCATGTTGGCGGCGTAGGAAAGCGACTTGACCCCGTTGAGGATCACGGTCGGGCAGTAGGTGACGGTGGCGAGGGCGAGCGTCTCGGGATGGTCGGGGATCGGCTCGGTGGCGGCGATGCGGCGGCCTCCCCGGGTGACGATCAGTCGCAGCTGACCCTCGACGGAGCCTGCTCGCTCCAGCAGCGCGTCGATCTCGGCTTCGAGGGCGCCGCGGTCGAACTCGAGCTGGATCGCGGCACCGGACCGGCCCAGCCGGTCGAGATGATCGGCGATGGCAAACGGCTTGCCGGCGTAGAGGCGGATCACCTCGAAGGCGCCGTCGCCGCGGTAGAGCCCGTCGTCCTTCAGGCCCACCGTGGCCTCGGCGGTGGGGGCGATCTTCCCGTCGATGCTGGCCAGCTCTTCGAAGCCCGGAGTCACGCGGGCGAGGCTACCTGGTCGGACGACGGGGCTGTCAGCCGCGCTTGGTGTGGATCGGGCAACGGCGACCCTCGGCCCGCAGGCATTTGAGGCTGGCCCACTCGATCCGGAAGTGGCTGTCCCAGGCGACGCCCTGGGGCCGGCGGACGTAGAACGGCGAAACGACGCCGGCGAAGATCTCCCGCCCGGCACGCCAGGTGACCCGGCAGCGGAAGCGGCTGCGGTTGACCCGCAGGCATCTGCCCAGCACCTGGTTGGCGCGTTCGAACCGCCTGCCGAAGGCGCCCTGCAGGGTGTAGACGGCGAACGCCTCGGCCACTGGCCGGGTCATCAGCGGGAACGGCGTCTCGGGGTCGACCGCCGGGGGCGGGGCGCCGGTTTCGATCGCGGCGATCCATTGCGAGACCCAGGTCGAGACGAAGTCGGCGCGGGTGAAGACGTTGGGCAGCTTGGTGCTGCAGAAGGGGCCGCCGGTGCTGACGATCCCGAGCTCGACCGGGGTTCCGTCGGCGCGCTGGCCGATCAGCGGTCCGCCGCTGTCGCCGTAGCAGCCGCCGCTGGTCTTGGCCGGCACGTCGAGCGTGCAGAGGTGGGAGGCGGGCGAGTAGGGCGGGTAGTAGCGGCGCGTCTTGCGCTCGCAGAAGGACGGCGCCTGAACCACCATCGAGGTGGCGCGGAGGCTGTCGGGGCCGTCGAAGGCGTTGGCCTGGGTCAGGCCCCAGCCCGCGACCTGGACGGGAGCCCCGCCCGCGTAGAGGGCGGCGTCGGCAGGGCCGGCGAGCGGAATCGGCGGCGCGGTGGTGGGCCGGTCGAGGACGAGGATCCCGGCGTCCCCCTTCAGGCTGCCGGGGTCGAAGCCGGGGAAGACGTAGGTCTCGACCACCCGGAAGACGTTCTCGCGAAGCGCCTTGCCGGGGGTGGTGGTGCCGGTGGCGACCGCGAAGCTCGCGGCGGGGGTGAAGCGGCCGCGTTCGAGGTCCTCGATGCAGTGCGCCGCGGTGAGGACGACCCGCGGCGCGACCACGCTGCCGGTGCAGGCGGAGCCACTCTGCCCCTGGCGCGCCTCGATGTAGGCGACCGAGGGGAATTCGGCCACCGTGGCGGCGCGGCCGCCGATGATCGAGGCCTGGGCGCCGTCCCGAGCGAGGGCCGCGGCCGGCAGCGAGAGCAGGAGGGCCAGGATCGAGCAGCAGATAACCGCCGCCCCCGTGCGCCCGCCGAAGTACCCCCGCGACCTCATCGGGGCAAAGCCTAAAGGTACGGAGCGGTCAGACTCCTTCGAAGACGGTGGCGAGTCCCTGCCCGACGCCGACGCAGAGGGTCGCGACGCCGTACCTGCCGCCCCGGCGGCGCAGCTCTCGCACCAGGGTGCCGGAGAGGCGGGCGCCCGAGCAGCCGAGGGGGTGGCCGAGGGCGATCGCGCCGCCGTTGACGTTCAGCCGCTCCTCCTCGATGCCGAGCTCGCGGGTGCTGGCGAGGACCTGGGAGGCGAAGGCCTCGTTCAGCTCGACGAGGTCGATCTGGTCGATCGAGAGGCCGGCGTTCGCGAGCGCGCGGGGAACGGCTTTGACCGGGCCGATCCCCATGTAGGCGGGGTCGACTCCGGCGACGCCGGTGGCGACCACCCGCGCCAGCGGCTCGGCGCCGATCTCTTCGACGCCCTTCTCGGAGGCGATCAGTATGCAGGCCGCACCGTCGTTGAGGGTCGAGGCGTTGCCGGCGGTGACGGTGCCGCCCTCGCGGAAGACCGGGCGCAGCTTCGCCAGCTTCTCCAGCGAGGCGTCCGGCCGCGGCCCCTCGTCGGCCTCGACCATCGCCGTCTCGCGCCCGTGCGGCGCCTCGATCGGGACGATCTCCTCGGCCAGCTTGCCGGCCTCGGCCGCCGCGACCGCACGCCGGTGGCTGCGCAGGGCGAAGGCGTCCTGGTCCTCGCGGCTGACGCCGAAGCGCTCGGCGACGTTCTCGCCGGTCTCGCCCATCGACTCGGTCGAGACGCCGAGCTCGGCCATCCGCGGGTTGATCATCCGCCAGCCGAGCGTCGTGTCGTGCATCGTCTGCGGCCCCCGTGGCAGCCCCCGCTCTGGCTTCTCGACCACCCACGGCGCCCTGCTCATCGACTCGACCCCGCCGGCGAGGTAGAAGTCTCCCTCGCCGACCTTGATCGCCCGCGCGGCGTTGTTGACGGCCTCCAGGCCCGAGGCGCAGAGGCGGTTGACGGTGGCGCCGGGGACGCTCTGCGGCAGGCCGGCCAGCAGCGCCGCCATCCGGGCGACGTCGCGGTTGTCCTCGCCGGACTGGTTGGCGGCGCCGAAGTAGACGTCGGTGATCCGCTCGGGGTCGACGCCGCTGCGCTCGACGACGGCGCCGATCACGTGGGCGGCCATGTCGTCGGGACGGACCCCGGAGAGGGCGCCGCGGTAGGCGCCCATCGGAGTGCGAAGAGGTGCGATCAGGTAGGCGTCGGGCATCGCTTCGAACCGTATCCTTGTCGGGTGCTCATCGTTCTCGGGACCCTGGGAGTTCTGGCGTTCATGATCGGCGTGCTGGTGGTCGTCGGCCACTACTACCCGGGCAGCTCCGCCGACCTCGTCGACTGGACCCCGACCCGCTCACCCGAAGTCGAGGCGCAGAACGAGATCGACGACGTCCGGCAGATGATGGAGGCGCAGAACGAGATCCGACGCCGGCGCGGGATGCCCGAGTGGACCGAGGAGGACCTGCGGGCCAGCGTCGCCGAGGACGAACGGGTACGGCTGCAGGGCAAGGGCCCGTTCGGGGTCGAGTAGGTGGCGCGAGCGCTGATCGTCGGCTGCGGTTGCCGCGGCCGGCTGGTGGGGAGCCAGTTGATCGGCGACGGCTGGGCGGTGCGCGGGACCAGCCGCCGCGAGGAGGGGCTGGCGGCGATCGAGGCCGCCGGGATCGAGGCGGCGCTGGCCGACCCCGATCGGCCGGGAACGATTCTCGAGCTGGTGAACGACGTCGCGGTCCTTGTGCTCCTGCTGGGCAGCACCAGGGGAAGCGACGAGGAGCTGGCGGCGATCCACGGGCCGCGTCTGGAGCGGCTGATGGAGCATTTGGTCGAAACCCCGGTTCGCGGGGTCGTCTACGAGGGAACGGCAGGCGGGAGCCAGATCGTGCGAGCGGCGAGTCGGACCTGGCGGATCCCGGTCGAGATCCTGACGGAAAACAGCTCTGCCGCGAGCGTCGTCAAGGAGATCCTCGCTGGCCGATGAACTCAAATAGCTAAACTCCGATAAGAATTTAGGTAATTCAGTCAGGAAAAGAAGAAGCGCGAGAGGAGCGGGAAAAAATGGCTCTACAACTGGGTGACGTAGCACCCGACTTCGAGGCCGATACGACCCAGGGCCGGATCAAGTTCCACGAGTGGCTGGGCGACTCCTGGGGAGTCTTGTTCTCCCACCCAAAGGACTTCACGCCGGTCTGCACGACCGAGCTCGGCTACATGGCGCGGATCCAGCCGGACTTCGAGAGCCGCAACGTGAAGATCATCGGCCTCTCCGTCGATCCCACCGACAGGCACGAGGAGTGGGCGAAGGACATCGAGGAGACGCAGGGGACCGCTCCGGGGTACCCGATCATCAGCGACGACAAGTTCGAGATCTCGAAGGCCTACGGGATGCTCGCGGCCGACGTCTCCGGCGACCCCGCCGACCGCACCCCCGCCGACAACCAGACCGTGCGCAACGTCTTCGTCATCGGCCCCGACAAGAAGATCAAACTGATCCTCGTCTACCCGATGACCACCGGCCGCAACTTCGACGAGGTGCTGCGGGTGATCGACTCCCTGCAGCTGACCGCGAACCACAAAGTCGCGACCCCGGCCCAGTGGCAGCAGGGCGACGACGTGATCATCTCCGGCTCGGTCAAAGAGGACGAGGCGAAAGAGCTCTGGCCCGAGGGCTGGGAGTCACCGAAGCCGTACATCCGGATCGTGCCGCAGCCGGGCAAGGAGAAGGTCTCCTAGCTGACGCGCTCCAGGAAGTCGCCGAGGATCCGCGCGGTCGCTCCCCAGATCAGCTGTCCTTCCACCTCGTAGGTGGGGGTGTGGATGGGGACGCCGCGCCGGACCAGGCGGCGCATCGCGTAGCCCTCGCGCAGCAGCTCGAGCGAAAAGGTGAGGACGGTCTCGACCTCGGTCGGGTTCGGCTGCAGGTCGAGACCCCGGGGGTGGGGTACGTAGCCGACGAAGGGATGGACGATGTAGTTGGTGACGAAGGTCCTGGTCGCCGGCAGCGCCTCGCCGACCTCCACCTGGGCGGGATCGAGGCCGATCTCCTCCTCGGCCTCGCGCAGCGCCGTCGTCTGCAGGTCGGTGTCGCCCTCGTCGCGGCGGCCGCCCGGGAAGGAGATCTCGCCGGCGTGACGGCGCAGGTCGGCGCGGCGCTCGGTGAAGACGAGGCCGGGGTCATCCGGCCAGCCGTAGAGGGGCAGGAGCACGGCCGCCTCCACCTCGCGGCCGATCAGATGATCACCTGGACGGTGCCGCCGTCCACGGACCAGGCGGCGCCGGCGACGTATGAGGCGCGCTCGGAGCAGAGGAAGGCGATCGCGTCGGCGATCTCCTCCGGCTGGGCGAGGCGGCCGATCGGGCGCTTGGAGCCCGCCGTCTCCAACGCTTCCTCTCTGCTGTCCGCGTCGGAGAGCTGCATCGACTGGTCAAGCAGGCCGCCCGGCTCCATCCACATCTCCGCTTCGACGGGGCCGGGGGCGACCGCGTTGACGAGGACGCCGGTCTTCGCGTAGCGGTCGGCGAACAGGCGGGAGAGCGAGAGCTCAGCGGCCTTGGCGACGGAGTACTCCGCCATCGCCGCCGAGGGGCGCTTGCCGGCGGTCGAGCAGACGTTGACCACCCGTCCCCATCCGCGCTCGACCATCGGCGGGATCGCGGCCCGCATCGCCCGCAGGGGTGCCATCACGTTGAGCTCGTACTGGGCACGCCAGTCCTCGTCGGGAACGTCGTCGAGGTCGCGCCACTTGGCGGCGCCGGCGTTGTTGACGAGGACGTCGAGGGAGCCGAAGCGCTCCTCGCAGGCGGCCAACATACGCTCGCCCGCGTCATCGGCGGTGACGTCGAGGGAGATCGCGGCCGCCGCGCCGCCGGCGGGCTCCGCCGCCCGCGTCGCCTCCCCGGTCGCGGTGGCTAGCCGCTCCTCGCCACGCGCCACCAGCAGCACCTTGGCTCCCTCGGCGCAGAGGCGCAGCGCCGTCGCGCGACCGATGCCGCTGCTGGCGCCAGTGACGACGCAGCCGCGCCCCTTCAGGCCGAGGTCCATCAGGTCGCCTCCAACCGCTCGCTGACGCTGACGTGCGCCTCGCCGGCGAGGACCTTGTGGACGGGGCACTTGGTCGCGATCACGAGCAGGTGCCGCCGCTGCTCGGAGTCCAGCTCCGCCGGCAGCTTCAGGCCGACGTCGAACTTGGTCGGGACCGGGCCGTCGTAGCCGACCTCGACGTCGACCTCGACCGCGCCGACGTCCCAGCCTTTGCGCCCCGCGTACATCTCAACCGTGATCGCGATGCAGCCGGCGAGGCTGGCGGCGAGGAGCCGGGTGGGGCTGGGGCCAGTGTCGGTACCGCCCTCCGCGGCCGGCTCGTCGACCCGCAGCTCGTGTCCGCCCTCGATCTCGACGTCGTGGGCGTAGCCCTCGACTCGGCGGGCGACGATCCGCACGCTCAGCCCTTGCCGCGCCCCTCGAACAGGGCGGGGTCGTCGACGTCGGCGTAGCGCGCCATCGCGTAGATCGCGTCGGAGGCGCGGTTGATGAAGTGGATCACGGTCTCGGAGGCGATCTCACCGGCCTCGTTCAGTTCGGAGATGCGGCGCTCGGCGCGCCGGACGACGGTGCGGGCGACGTCGAGCTGGGCGGAGAGCTGGTTGCCGCCGGGGATGACGAACTTCGGCGGCAGCTCGACCTGCGCCATGTAGCGGTCGATCAATCCCTCCAGCTCGGCGACCATCTCCTCGGTCGTGCGGCTGACGCCGTCTTCCAGTCGCCCCGCCGCCTCGGGCGCGGTCGCCAGCTCGGCGCCGGCGACGAAAATGTCGTCCTGGAGGCGGAGAATGTCGGCGGCGAGTTGCTGCTGATCGGGTCCGCAGAGGGCGCGGGCGACGCCGAGCAGGGAGCAGGCCTCGTCGAGGGTGCCGTAGGCGTCGGTTCGGCCGTGGTGCTTGGGGACGCGGCCGCCGTACCAGAGCGAGGTGGTCCCATCGTCGCCCTTCTTGGTGTAGATCTTGACCACGCTAGTGAGTATCCGCTAACCCGCGCGGGCGGCTGGCGAGGGCCGCGCCGAGCGGGGGTAGGACGCAGGGAGGCCTAATGGCAGCGCCATTTGGCCGACCGAGGACGACGCCCCGCGAAGTGTGTGCGGCGCCGCCAGACGTGCGTGGGGGTTTGTGGATACTCACTTAGCGCACCGGGTTGAAGGCGAAGCCGGTCATCACCTTGGGATAGAAGAAGGTCGACTTCGGTGGCATCACGGTGTCGGTGTTGCAAATGTCCTTCACCTGCTCGACCGGGACGCCCCGCTGGATGAAGGCGACGTCGTAGTCGCCCTCGTCGACCATCGTCAGGGCGGCGTCAACGCTCTTCGCGTATTCGAGGCCCTGGCGCTCGTCGATGTCGTGGTCGCTCATCCCGGCCAGGCCCTTGAGCACGAGCGTCTCGAGGATCGCCGAGTCGAGTCGACGGTATGCCTCCGGTTTGCCCTCGAGCCGGCGGTCGACCTCGGCGGGATCCTTGAGGCGCAGCCGGAAGGCGCGCTTGTGGAAGGAGTCGTAGAGGCCGAAGACGCCGACGCCGTCCTCTCCGCCGGGGTCGATCTCCTCGCGGGGGATCTCGGTCACGTCGAAGAGCTCGCGCAGTCCGTTGCCGAGACGCTGCTGTTTCTCCGAGTCCTCGGCAAAACCTGAGAGCAAGCGATGGGTGGGGAAGACGGTGAGGCCGGGGTCGTCGAGCCCGGTCAGCGACATCAGCGAGTAGTTGTGCGGGCCCTCGCCGCCGACCTCGTCGCGGAAGGCGCGGGCGGTCTCGTAGCGGTGGTGGCCGTCGGCGATCAGCAGCTGCGCTCCTGCCAGGCACTCGGTCACCGCCGCGTGCACGGCCGGGTCATCGACCTTCCAGAGCCGGTTGACGGTGCCGCTTTCATCCCGCGCCTCGCCCCAGGGCTCGTCCGGCAGCGCCGGGGCGACCAGCGGCCAGGCGTCCTCGGTGCTGAGCGAGAAGATCGGCGAGAGGTTGTAGCCGCTGGCCCGGGTCAGCTCGAGGCGGTCGAGCAGCGGGCCGGGGTGGGTGCGCTCGTGCGGGCGGACGGTGCCGCTCTCGTAGTCCTCGACCCGGACCCGGGCGAGGATCCCGTTGCGGCTGTAGGAGTTGCCGTCGGGGGCGGCGTAGTCCTGGGTCAAGGCCCAGATCGAGGGCTCGTCATCCTGGACCAGCGCTCCGTCGTCGCGCCAGCTCTGGATCCGCGCCGCCGCCTCCGCGTACGGGTCGCCGCTGGGATCGCTGTCCGGATCGGCGGGGTCGAACGGTTTCGGCAGGTCGATCGCGACCGCGTTGTAGGGCGAGCGATCGAGCAGCTCCCGCCGCTGGGGTGCGTCGATCACGTCGTAGGGCGGCGCCGCGACGGCATCGAGCGAGCCGACCTTCCCGAGGTCGTAGTGCAGAGCCTTGAAAGGAAGCACCTCCGCCATCGCCCACAGAACCTACACTTGCCTCAGTCGGGGTGTGGCGCAGCCTGGTAGCGCGCCGCCTTTGGGTGGCGGAGGTCCCCGGTTCGAATCCGGGCGCCCCGACTTCCCGTTTGCATTGAGATCGCTTGCGTATAAGTTGAGGGCGTTCCGCGAACGGGGAGTGATGAATGAGAAGCGCGAAAGTTTGTCTTTTGGCGATGGCGATGGGTCTGGTTCTGGTCGCCGCGATGCCGGCGGCGGTGAGCGCGGCACCCAAGCCACAGTTCTTCCATGTCTCCGCTTACGGCATCCAGCGGCAGAACATCGTTGAAACCTGGGTCGCGGCGCCATGCCAACCCGGTGGCCAGGGAGGCGGCTACGACGGGGTTCTCACCGTCAACAGCCGCATGACCTGGGAGACGATGAAACCCGGTAAAGGCCAATTCGTGCGCTTCGGCAACGAAGGCTTCTTCAATGCGCTGCCGGGGAAAGGTTGGCAGCACGGGATACGTACGACGGTGACGATCAACCGCGAGGTCAACGACGACGTCAAGCTCATCCGTTGCGCCGAGGACGGGACGCCACTGCCCAGCCTTAACGACCCGCGCAACATCGGTACCAAATGCCCCCAGTCGATCTCCTTTGCCTACGGGTTCTTTTACTCCTACAACAAAGGCAAGCTGAAAACCATCTTCACCGGGAGCCCGCTGGGGAGCAGCATCATGAACAAGGTCTACCAGGACTGCTACGGCAACCTGGTGGCCAACGACGGCATCCACGTCGAGATACCCGCCCCGGTCTCGGAGTTGGCGAATCCCGGGCTCGGGAAAATCACCACCACCCAGCGCTTCAGCAAGAAGCTTCCCGGGGTAGCCGAAGGGAGCCTGACGATGACCAACACGCTCGCAGGCAAGACCTACGTGAACCTGAAGCGGCTCAAACAGGGGTGAGTTGCGGGCCTAGCTGGGTAGAGGAAGCTGCGAAGAATTCACGCGAAGGGAGCTGCAGATGGAGAGTTGGGACTTGAAGACGGTGGAGGTGGAGCCGCATCAGCCGCGGATCCTCGCGTCGGCTGACGACGCGCGGACGATCGTGTTGCACCTGCCCGAGGGGGAGGAGATGCAGGAGCACGAGGTGCACGAGCGGGCGCGGGTAATCGTGGTCGACGGCGAGGTCGAGGTGAGGATGGCGGACGGGGCGAACTCGACCGGCGCCAGCGCCGGCCACCTGTTCGAGTTCGACCCGGGGGAGAGGCGCACGATCGTCGCCCGCTCCGACGCGCGGCTGCTGATGGTCCTCTCGCCGTGGCCCGGTGACGGCCACCCCGGTGCGATGACGTTGGAAGAGAAGTCCGAAGCGCGGGAGAAAGCGGCTCAGCACTCGCAGTAGCGCTACCAGACGACGAGCGAGCGGGGCTTGTCGTGCTCCGCCATCCCTCGATCTCTCGTCACCAGCTTGACGCCGTGCTCGATCGCGGTCGCGTAGATCAGCCTGTCCATGGGATCGCGGGGGAACGAGGACGGTAGAGCTGCTGCGCTGGCGGCGATCGCGGGAGTGACTCCGACAGTTCGCACCTGTGCTCCCAACCCCTCCAACCAGGAGCGGGCTGGGATGTCGATGACGATGCGCTGGCGCTCTGCCAGCCATGCGAGCTCGTACCAGGAGGCGGCTGCGACAAGCAGTTCGTCGGCCGCCTTCAGTACTCGACGCGCTGGTCGGCTGAGGCGATCCGGTTCGGCCGACCACCAGTGGATGGCATGGGTGTCGAGCAGGGCTGCGCTCATTCAGCCAGCTCGGAGTCGGCCCACATCTCTTCGGTGTCGATGAGCGTCTCCTCGTCGACGGCCGTCCTTGCGAGTCCCTTGAACATGCCCTCCATGGAGCGGGGGCCGGTAGGAGGCACGAGCCGCGCCACCGGGCGACCGTGGCGGGTGATCTCGATCTCTTCACCGGCGACGGCCTCGTCGAGGAGTCGCAGGAAGTTGGCCTTGGCAGCGGTGGCGGTCACGGTTTTGGGCATATGGCCATTTTAATGGCCATTCTCGGATGGATGCTTGCGGTCATGCCCTTGCAAGTCCCCTCGGCGGTCAAGTTCTCCCCCCTTTGAGCCGAGAACCTTGGTTAGAGCGTCATGGACGAGCTATTTGGCAGTCAAGTCGAGGATCCAAGCGAGAACCGCGAGCGGCGACGGGTCGAGCGCGCCGTCTTCGAAACCGATCGGCAGATGATCGAGGGCGACCTGACCCTGCCGCCGGCCGGCTACCAGAGCCGTTTCTCCGACTCGCTCAACCGCGGCGAGTTCGAGTTCGTGCCGCTGACCAACGTGCAGATCACCTCGCTGGTCGACGGCAAGGCCAGCCAAATCCCCTTCCTCGTCCTCGCCAAGCAGCAGATTCGCATCGCCTACCCGGCCGACCAGTAGTCGGCGCCGCCGTCAGTCTCGCCCGCGACCGCGGCTCGCGTAGGACCCGAGGTCGAAGACGAAGGCGAGGATGACGATGAACCACTCGAAGCCGGTGACCTGGTTGGAGCTGGCCGACCACATGACCGCGTAGGCGAGGGTCGTCCACGGCAGCAGGAAGAAGCCGAGGAGGGGGACGAACCAGCTGTCGAAGGCGCGGCTGAGCAGGTCGGAGAAGAGGAAGATCGCGAACAGCGCCAGCCGCGGCGAGACGAACGCGAGCAAGACCACCAAGCAGGCCATGGACAGACGCTACCTTCTCTATAGGAGGTAACGCGAAATGAACCGACTCGGCAAGCTGATGACGATGATGCACCCGGAGAAGACGAAGATGGTCACCGCGGAGGAGGCGCTGCCGGGCCGCAGCGAGGCGGCCTTCGAGGTGCCGGAGACGCACGCGGTCCTCGGGACTCCGCTCCAGCCCCCGTTCCCGGAGGGAATCGAGGCGGCCTACTTCGCGCTCGGCTGCTTCTGGGGGGCGGAGCGGTTGTTCTGGAATCTCGACGGCGTCTACACGACGGCGGTCGGCTACATGAACGGGACCACGCCGAACCCGACCTACGAGGAGGTCTGCACGGCGAAGACCGGGCACGCCGAGGCGGTGCTGGTCGCCTTCGACCCGCAGAAGATCTCCTACGCGGACCTGCTCAAGGTCTTCTTCGAGGAGCACGACCCGACCCAGGGGATGCGCCAGGGCAACGACGTCGGCACCCAGTACCGCTCCGGCATCTACTTCGTCGACGACGCCCAGAAGGCGACGGCGGAGATGGCGCGGGAGGCCTACGACCAGGCGCTGCGGGCGGCCGGCAAGGAGCCGGTGACGACCGAGCTCGAGCCCGCCGGACCCTTCTACTACGCCGAGGACTATCACCAGCAGTACCTGCACAAGGTGCCCAACGGCTACTGCGGCCTGGCCGGCACCGGCGTCTCCTGCAGCATTCCCGCCGCCGCGTCCTAGGGCGCGGCGGTGCCCCGCTGGCGCGCCGAATAGCATCCCGGCCTTCGTGGCACCCTCCTTCGGCTCCTACATTGCCGGCTGCCTCGCCCTGATCGGGATCATCGCGGCGCTCGGCCTCGGCGGCTACTGGCTGCGGCGCTGGATCGTGCCGGAATTCACCGGGGCCCTGGCGCGGCTCGCCGACGCCACCCTGGCGATCGCGCTGTTGATCGTCTGCCTGCAGATCCTCGGCTCGCTCAGCCTCCTCTACTTCGGCTGGATCGTCGTCTTCTGCGTCGGCGTCGGCCTCGGCGCCGCCTGGCTCGGCCGGGTCAAAGCCCCCGGGCACGGGCGCGAGGTGGCGGCGCCGCGGGTCGAGACGGCGGCGCTGCTGATCGCGATCGGCGTCGCTTCCTGGACCGTCGCCGAGTGGACCTTCCCGACCCAGTCGAGCCTCGACTTCGGCATGTTCGGCGGCGACACCACCTGGTACCACATGCCGTTCTCGGCCTTCATGGCGCAGGAACACTCGACCGTTCCCCTTCACTTCACCGACCCCCTGCGGCTGGCGGCCTGGTACTACCCCGCCTCCACCGAGCTGCTCAACGCCGCCACGATCCTGCTCTTCAAGAGCGACTGGCTGGCGCCGCTGCAGAACCTGATCTGGCTGCCGATCGCGATGCTGGCGGCCTGGTGCATCGGCCGCCCCTACAAGGTCGGGCCGGCGACGCTGGTCGCGGCCTCGATCGTCCTCGCCTCCGGGGTGATGATCGAAACGCAGCCGGGGGAGGCGCGCAACGACATCATGGGGCTCGCCTTCCTGCTCGCTTTCGCCGCCTTCCTGATCAACGGGCACCAGCGGCGGGCGCCGGTCGCGGGGGCGGTCCAGGACGCGCCCGAGCGCGGTGCGCCGCTGCTCGACAAGGGGCCGCTGGTGATGGCGGGGATCGCCGCCGGGCTCGCGGCCTCGGTCAAGTTCACCTTCCTCGTCCCGGTCGCCGCGATCTCGATCGGCGTCGTCCTCTTCAGCGGCAAAGGGCGCCGTTGGACCACCACCTGGGTGATGGGCCTGCCGATGCTCGTGGTCGGCGGCTACTGGTACCTGCGGGCGGCGATCAAGACGGGCGGCAACCCGATCCCGATCACCAAGTTCGGGCCGCTCAACCTCCCCAAGCCCGACCAGATGCCGCTCGACCCGCGGCCGCGATTCGCCGTCGCCGATTACCTGACCGAGCCGACGATCTATCGCCGCTGGTTCTTCCCCGAGCTGGAGAACGCCTTCGGGCCGCTGTGGCCGCTGATCCTGATCGTCGCCGCCTCCGCCGCCGTCTACATCGCCTGGCGCTCGCGCAACAAGATCCTGAGGGTGATCGCGGTCGCCTCGCTGCTGACCGCGGTCGTCTATCTCTTCACGCCGCTGACCGCGGCGGGGCAGGAAGGGACGCCGACCGGGTTCTTCACCAACACCCGCTACCTGGTGCCCGGGCTGATCCTGGCGTTGGTGCTGCTGCCGATCGCAAGGCCCCTACGGGCGCCCGACCGGCGGGCATGGCAGACGCTGCTCTTCCTCACGGTGCTGTTTGCGATCACCGTGCTGACGACGCCCCGCTGGTTCACCGACTACATCGTCGGCGCCGTCTTCCTGACGCTGTGCCTGGTCTGGGCGCCGGCGGTCCTCTCGCTGGCGCGGACGCGGGCGCGGACCAGCCGCGTCGCGATCGCCGCCGCCGCCGTCGTCGTCGTCCTGCTGGCGGTGGTGCTCGGGCGCGCCCAGCAGGTCCAGTACGCCGAGCAGCACTACGTCAACCCGGACCCCTTCCTCGGCGAAGGCGGGCCGAAGAGCGCCTACGAATTCACCCAGAAGCTGCGCGACCAGCGGATCGGGATCATCGGCTCCAGCCAGATCATCTTCGGCCAGTACGGGTTCTACGGCAACGACGCCAGCAACCACGTCGAGTTCATCGGCGTCAAAGGACCGCACGGCGCGAACCGCCTGCCGACCACCTGCGAGCAGCTGCGCGGGCTGGTCAACGAGGGCGACTACGACTACGTCGTCGCCAGCCAGTACACCCAGGACACCGGCCCCTACAACGCTGGCATCCCGAACCCGTACCAGTTCCCCGTCTTTGCCTGGCTGAAGGGCGACCCGAAGATGAAGCTGGTCGTCAAGGACTTCAAAGCCTCACCGCAGCCGGACTACGTGTTCAAGGTCGAAGGCGAGCTCGACCCCTCCGCCTGTAAGCTGGAAAACCGGCCGACGGTGCCCGGCGAAACCGCGCCGGAATAAACGAGCCGGCAGTTGCCGTCTTCATAGAAGGTCAAGTGCCGGCTCGATTCAGGCGCGACCGGCGGCGAGCGCGTGCTCGCGGATCAACTCGGCCGAGCGCTGCGGCTGCTCCCACCAGAACATGTGGCCGACGCCCTCGAGCACCTCGAAGCGGGTATTAGGCATCAGCGCGGCGATCTGCTCGCCGTTGGGGAAGGGGAGGACGCCGTCGACGGTGCCGTGGACGATCAGCGTCGGCGTCGAGATCTCGCCGAGTCGGCCGCTGGTGTCGTGGCCGAAGATCGCCTGGGCCTGCAGTTCGATCACCTCTCTGGCGGCCGGGACCTTCGTCGCCATCTCGTGGAAGGCGGCGTAAGCGTCCTCGTCGGCGCGGAAGGCGGGGGAGAGGTTGACTTCGTAGCCGGCCCGGATCGCCTTGTCGCGGTCGCCGGAAGCCATGCCCGCCATCAGCTTCTCGACGCTCTCCTGCGGCATCAGCCGCGACCCCTCGCCGCCGCAGTAGGTGCAGCCGAGGGTCAGGGAGCGCAGCCGCCCGGGGTGGGCGAGCGCCAGCTCCTGGGCGATCATCCCGCCCATGGAGATCCCGACCACATGCGCACTCTCGATCTCCAGCAGCTCTAGTAGCTCCGCCGTGTCCTCGGCCATCTCGGCGATCGTGAAGGGCTGGGAGATCCGCGCCGAGAGCCCGATCCCGCGGTTGTCGAAAGCGATGACCTCGAAGCTCTCCTCGAGGGCGCTTTTGAAGGGCTCCCCCCAGGAGACGTGGGTCCCGCTCATCCCCTGGATCAGCAGCAGCGGCTCGCCGGACCCGGCGCGCTCGTAGTGCAGCTCGGTCCCCCTGACGGCGATCTTGGGCACCGATCGATCCTACGCGAGCCGCCCGCCCAGCACCTAACCTTCGATCTGCTGCCCCCGTAGCTCAGTGGACAGAGCACCGGACTTCTAATCCGACGGTCGCTGGTTCGAATCCAGCCGGGGGCGCTGAGGCGGCCACACCTACGGCATCAGATGTCCGATGTGGCCCGCTTCGTTGGCGATTTCGTTTCCGATGTACAAGCCGCTGCCGCCACCACCGGTGTTCAGATTTGGCCTTGCGAGGGAGTACCAGAGACTGCCGTTTGGGGCGGTAACGAGCCCGGTCGGTTCCAGTGAGCAGGTGGGGTCGGCGCAGATCGGCTCGCCGAGGTGGCCGCCGACGCCGATCGAGTTGAGAGCGCGGAAATTCCAGCCGCCGAAGGAGCTTTGGAACCAGAGTCGCCCTTCGGGACCGACCGCGATCCCGAACGGTTGACCGTGGAGGATGCTGTACGTGGCGAGCGAGCCTGCCCTGGTGATGCGGCCGACCGCCGGCGCCGTGAAGCCCCAATAGCTCACCCCGAACCAGACGGTTCCGTCCGCTCCGATCGTGAGCGAGACCGGATAGTCCCGCGGACCTGGAAGCGGATGGCGGACGATCTTCCCGCCCGGAGCGATCTTGTTGATGCTGCCCCGTCCGGGACCGGACCCCTCGCCCTTTCTGTACCGCCGGCATGCTTCGGCGAACCAGAGCTTTCCACCCCCGCCGACGGCAAGGGCCGTGGCGTTACATTTGGGCCGGAGGGAAATCTTGCGACCTGAGCCTCCGCCGATCGGGACGCGCTCGATGGTTTCGGGTCCTTCGGCTCGGGCGTGTACGAACCAGATCGCATCATCGGTGATGGCCAGGGACCTGATCCACCCCCGCCCGACCGTATACGTCTTCGCGAGCGTCGCCGAGGGCGCGAGGCGCCCGATGACGATCGGTTGCTTGCCGTAACCGCCATCGCTTCCATAACCGGCGACCCAGACTTCACCAGCGGGACCGAGGGCAAGGTGGGCGACCGTCCCGAACCCGGCGACTTCGTGCTCGCTGACGGAGCTGTCGGGAGCGAGGCTGCCCAGGATCGAGTAGTTCCGAGACCCCCATTCGGAGCCCCGCTCCGGGACGAACCAAACCGTCCCATCCGCCGTTGCCGCGAGCGAGCGAGCGTGAGTCGCGTCCGGCAGCTGATGGACCGTCGGCTCAGCCGCGGTTGCCGCGGGTGCCGTGGCGGCGAAGATCGCCAGCAGCCAGATGCACGCGCTTTGAAGAAGGCCGGATCGCACGGATATAGACCTAACAGTCGGTGAGGGCGAAGTTTCGATTCCGTCGCTCTTGTGCCTCAACGAGGGCTCGTGATCACCAGGCAAACGGCGGTCGCGTCGTCCTCGAGCTCGCCGCCGGAGGCGTCGAGGACTGCGGCGTGGATCTCGCGGACCGTGTCGGGGGCGGTGGCGCGCTGGGAGCGTAGGGCTGCCTCGATCAGACCGTCGATGCCGAGCCCGGCCTTTCCCTTGCCTTCGGAGACAACGCCGTCGGAGACCATGATCAGTCGGTCTCCGACGGCCAGGCTGGTGGAGCGCTCTGCCGGTTCCGGGGCGGTTCGGCCTCCGAGGCCCCGCACTTTCGGAACCTTGAGTTTTTCGGCGTTGCCGTCGTTGCGGATGACGATCGGCGGTACGTGGCCGCAGTTGGCGACGGTCAGCTCGCGGGTGGCGGGATCCCAATGGGAGACCACGGCGCTCATCTCGGCCGCGGGCCCCGGCATCTCCTTCAGCGTCCTGTGCATGACCATCAGCGCCTCTTTGATCGTCCCGTCGCTGCGGCGGCTCGCCCGCAGCGCGCCGAGGGCGACCGCGGCGCTCGCGATTGCCCGCGTGCCGCTGCCCAGGCCGTCGGCGATCGTCAGCCAGATCCCGTCCTGGTTCTCGATCACGTCGAACCAGTCGCCGGCCACCTCGTAGCTGGGCAGCACGTTGCCGGCGACCTCGGCGCCGGTGAAGCGGGCGATGCGCGGCGGCAGGAGGCTCTGCTGGATCTCGGCGGCCGCCTTCGGCTGCTTCCGCCGCTGGGCGCGGGCGAAGGCATCGGTGTAGCGGTCGGCCATCGCGATCGCCGCGGCCGCCTGCCGGGCCAGCTCGGCCAGGCCGGCACGGGGCTGGCCGAGGGTGAGCAGCACCCCGATCGCCCGCCCGCGCAGCCAGAGCGGCACGATCTCGACGCCGGCGTAGTCGGTGAGCTTCTGGCGCAGCAGCGCCAGACCGTCGCGGTCGAGCTCTGGGCCGACCGCCAGGGGCGCCTCGATTTTCTCGGGCAGTCGCGTGGGTCCGGCCATGCGGAGCAGGTGCGAGCCATCGATGTCAAGTACGTAGAGGCCGAGGGGAACGCCGGCGATCCGCTGGGCCTCGGCGACGAGCTGCTCGGGAAGCAGCGGCGCCGCGACGGCATCCAGCACCTGGACGGGGTCGAGGGGCACCGGCTCCTCGCGGCCGAGCTCACCGGCCGGAAGCAGCTCCTCGGCTTCGGGGGGAGGGGTGCGCGGCCGCTCGCGGGCCTCCTCGATCAAGCCCGCCCGGTCGACGAAGTGGCGGTAGATGGTCGACCGGGAGACCCCGGCGGCAGTGGCTATTTCGCCGAGCGAGGCGCCCGGCGACTGGGCCAGCAGCTTGCTGGCCGCCTCGAGGATCCGCTCGCGGTTGCGTGCGGCGTCGGCCCGAGCCGCCGCTACCTCGCTTTTCTCCTCCTGGGACGCCATCTGTCACATCCTGTCTCGGAAACGTGTGTCACTTCTGCGCTGGCTGTTTCTAGTGGGACATATCGGCAACTCCGAACTTACAACGTCCCGCTCGGCCGAAATGGGATTCGGCCGGCTTCCGCAACCAAAGGAGACAGCCCAGAGATGAGTTATCTGGCGGCAATCGACATCTCGGAAAGCCTGCAGAGAGGCTTCGATGCGTTCTTCGGCTTCATCCCGAACCTGATCGGCTTCCTCGTCATCCTGCTGGTCGGCTGGGTGATCGCGAGGATCGTCCGCGCCGCGATCACCAAGGGCCTCGAGGCGGTCGGCCTCGACCGCGCTCTGCACAACTCCGACGCAGGCGATTACGTCGAGAAAGTCAGCCCCGGGGCACGTCCGTCGAAGCTGATCGGGGTCATCGGCTTCTGGCTGATCTTCCTCTTCGTGCTCACCGCCGCGCTCAGCGCGCTGAAGATCCCGGCCGTAACCGCGTTCATGACCCAGGTTCTCAACTACCTGCCGAACGTGATCGCGGCGATCGTGATCTTCGTCCTCGCCGCGGCGATCGCCGGCGCGGTCGGCGGGCTCGTCGCGAAGCTGCTCGGCGACACGCCGACCGGCAAGGTCGTCGCGACCGCGGCGCCGACGCTGATCATGACGATCGCCGTCTTCATGATCCTCAACCAGCTGAGGATCGCGCCGGAGATCGTGACCATCACTTACGCCGCCCTGCTCGGCTCCGTCGCCCTCGGTTCGGCGCTTGCCTTCGGGCTCGGGGGCCGCGAGGTCGCCGCCCGGATGCTCGAGGACGCCTACCGCAAGGGCCAGGAACAGCGCGGGCAGGTCGAACGCGACGTGCAGCTCGGCAAGGAGCGCGCGGAAGACAAGGCCGAAGAGGGCAAACAGCGCTTGGACGAGCGGCGCCCGCCCGAGCCCGGCGGCCAGCCCGCCTGACACACCACTGAAACAGGGAAACGACAAGGAGGAAATGACATGACTGACCACGAGTTCACCGAGGCATATGAATGGCGAGACCGCGACGTCGTCGGCTCAGACGGCGAGAAGATCGGCACGGTCGACGAGGTCTACCTGGACACCGCCAGCGGTGAGCCGGAATGGCTTTCGATCAACACCGGCCTCTTCGGCCTCAAATCGAGCTTCGCCCCGATCCAGGGTGCGCGGCCCGAGGGCGGAGCGGTCCACCTCGCTTACACCAAGGAGCAGGTCAAGGACGCCCCGGGGGTGGAGCCCGACCAGGAGCTGAACGACTCCGAGGAGCGGGCGCTCTGGTCCCACTACGGGCTCGACTACGACTCCGGCCACGGCGGCACGGGGACCGACGAGACGGTCGGTCGCGATGTCAGCGGACCGGAGACCGACAGCGCGATGACCCGCTCCGAGGAGGAGGTCAACGTCGGCACCCGCGAGCAGGAGAAGGGCCGGGCGCGACTGCGCAAGTACGTCGTCACCGAGGAGGTGACGAAAACGGTGCCGGTGCGCAAGGAGAAGGCCGTGCTGGAGCGCGAACCGATCACCGAGGGCAACGTCGACGCCGCCATGGACGGCCCGGCGATATCCGACGAGGAGCACGAGGTGACGCTCTCAGAGGAGGAGGTCGTGGTCGAAAAGAAAGCCGTCCCGAAGGAGCGGGTCCGGCTCGACAAGGAGACCGAGGTCAGCGAGGAGCAGGTCACCGAGGAGGTCCGCAAGGAGCGGATCGAGGCCGAGGGCGACATCAGCCGCTGAGGATCCTCAGCGCGCTTCCCTGAGGAGGGGCTCGGGCCGGCTGCCCGAGCCCCAAATATTGGGCTGAATTTCCTTTGTAAACGTCCGTGTCGGACACCCGTCCAGCGGCGTTCCGGCAGTACTCCTCCCGCCTCATACGCAGGCCCCTTTCTGTCGATGAAGCCTCATCGGCAGGGGGATTGACAAGCGGACCAAAGCCGTGCTTTCGGTCCTGGTGGTCGGCGTTCTCGGGGGGTTTGCGACCCTGGGCGTCTACGGGCTCTTCAGCTCGACGACGCAGAACGCGGGAAACGAGGTCACCAGCGGCACGGTCGAGCTCTCCGACAACGACTCCGGGGCGGCGCTCTACAACGCGACTTCGGTGCGGCCGGGGGAAGCGATCAGCCGCTGCATCAAGACGACCTACACCGGGTCGCTGCCGGCGCTCGTTCGGCTCTACTCGCCGAGCGCGCCCGGGCCGCTAGCCCAGTACATCGACCTGACCATCACGCAAGGGACGCAAGCGAGCTCGACCTTCCCCAGCTGCACCGGCTTCACCCCTGACGCGACCGGCGTGATCTTCACCGGAACGCTGCAGAGCTTCGAGCAGACCCGCTCCAGCTATGCCACCGGCGTGGCCACCACGCCGGTGGGCAAATCGAGCTGGAGCAGCGGCGAAGCGCTCGTGTACCGCGTCCAGGCGACCTTGCAGGGAAGCGCTCCCGACAGCAGCCAGGGCTGGAGCTCGGGGGTCCATTCCTTCGTCTGGGAGGCCCGCAGCCAGTAGGGCCGGATCTTCATCCATGCACCAGTGCGACAACAAACAAGGAGACCAGTAAATGAGCAAGTCACAAAAAGCCCTCACCTCGGCCCTCGTGGTCGGATTGCTGGGCGGCGTAGTTGCGCTGGGCGTCTTCGGACTCTTCAGCGCCACCACCCAGAACTCCGGCAACGAGATCAGCGCCGGAACGATCGCGATCGTCGACAACGACGCCGGCTCGGCGATGTTCAACATCACCAACGCCAAACCGGGCGACACCTGGACCCGCTGCATCAAAGTCACCTACAACGGCAGCCTCCCGGCCGACGTGAAACTGTACGAGCTCGGTGGCGGCGGGACGCTTTCGCCCTACCTGACCCTGAAACTCGAGCAGGGCACGCAGGCGGAATCCACCTTCCCGAGCTGCGCTGGCTTCACCCCGGACGCCACCAACGGCAGCGGGACCATCTACCAGGGTGCCGCCTTCGGGAGCATCGGCAACAGCTACGACACGGGCGCGCCCGTAGTGCCGTTCGGAAAAACGGTCTGGAACCCGGGCGAATCGCTGGTCTTCCGCGCGACGATCAACTTCGACGCGGCCGCGCCTGAGCTCGCCCAGGGCAGCACCACGAGTGCGTTCACGATCGTTGCCGAGGCTCGCAACGACTCCTAACGGCTGACCGAACCGGCGGGGGCCCCTCCGCCGGAGAAGGGGGTGAGATGAACCCGAGTGCGCAGAGGAACCTCGCGAGGGCAGCCGGCGCGCTGCTCGGGCTCACCCTGGCCGTGACGCTGCTGCTGGTCTCCCGCCCCGGCGCCGTCGGCGCCGGGGCGCCGGCGGCCGTCAGCGTCGCGATCGTGCCGGTGGGCGAGCTCGAGGTCACCCCGGCGCCGCCGCGCCCGGTGTTGGAGGCGCGCTCGCTGCGTCCCGGCGGCCCGCCGGCCAGCGGCGCTTTCACGGTTCGCAACCAGACGGGGGAGGACCTCGCCGTGGCGCTGCGCGCCGACATGGACTCGACCGCGCTGAACGGCCTGCTCGAGGTCAGGGTGCGGAGCGGGGACCGGGTGCTCTCCGAATCGAGCCTCGAAAGCCTGCGAGTGCGCCCGCCGCGGCTGCAGCTCGCTTCGGGGGAACGGGCCGATCTCAGCATCGAGGCGTGGCTGCCCTCCCAGGTGCTCGAGGGCTATGAGGGCGCCATCGTCGACGTCACCCTGACGCCGCGGTTGCGGACGCTGGAGGGTGCGGGGTGAAGCTGCGCTCCTTCCTCACCTGGAGTGTCGCCGGCTTCGTGCTCACGGTGCTGCTCGCCGCCGCGCTGCCGATGGCGCTGGGCGGCACCTCGATGGTCGTCCGCTCGGGCAGCATGACTCCGGCGATCCGCACCGGCGACGTCGTCGTCGTGCGGCCGATCTCGCCGACCGAGGCGGAGATCGGCGACATCGTCACCTTCAAGGACCCGGCCGGCGGCGACCGCCTCTTGGTCCACCGCGTGCGGGCGATCTCCCGCTCCGGCGACCAGGTCGAGGTGATCACCAAGGGCGATGCCAACTCCACCCAGGAGCGCTGGAAGGTCGCCGCCGACGGGACGATCGGGACGGTCGCCTACCGCGTGCCCGCGCTCGGCTTCGCGGTCGGCTGGATCGGCTCGCCGGCGGGGCGGATCGGGCTGGTCATCCTTCCGGCGCTGCTGCTGGCCCTGATGCTGCTGATGCGGATCTGGCGACCGAGCCCCGACCCGGAGGGGGCCTGAGTGAAGTCCGACCGCAGCCGAAATCGCCGACGCCGGTTTGCGCTTGCCCTGTTCGCGTCCCTGCTGGGGCTCGCCGTCACCGCCGCCGCCGTCTGGGCCCTCTACGGCGACGACGCCGCCAGCAACGGCAACGAGCTGGTGGCCGCCGCCGACTGGGTCGCGCCGAGCGCCTTCGCCTCGGTGATCGGCAAGAGCCAGGGTGGCGTTCCCGGCTACATCCGACAGGGCGGCACCTACATGGTCTACGCCAACGTCGCCGACAGCGGCGGGCCGGCGAGCGGCGTCTCCAGCGTCACCGCCAACGCGAGCACGGTCACGACCGGCCAGAGCGCCGCCGCGCTCAGCGCCGGCTCGTTTTCGATCGGCGGGCTTTCCTACAGCCACCGCAGCGGCACCCTGACCGCGAACGGGACCCTTGCCGCCGGCACCTACAACTACTCGCTTGCCTCCAAAGACCTCGCCGGCAACAGCCGCACCCAGAGCGGCTACACGGTGATCGTCGACAACACCGCCCCCACCGCGGCCGACGTCCAGACGACGAACAAAGCCAGCGGCACCGTCGGCAAAGCCGAGCTCGGCGACAGCGTCACCTTCACCTTCAGCGAGCCGATCGACCCGCACTCGATCCTCGCCAACTGGACCGGGACGGCGACGAGCGTCGTCGTCCGCATCTCCAACGTGACCGGCGATCCGCTCACGGTCTACAACGCCGCCAACACGACGCAGCTGCCGCTCGGCAGCGTCGCCATGGGGCGCAACGACTACGTCAGCGCCAACGCGACGTTCGGAGCCTCGGGAACCGCTTCGACGATGGTCTCGAGCGGCAACGCGATCACGATCACCCTCGGAACCGCCTCCGCGGGACCGACCACCGCGGGGTCGACCGGGACGATGACCTGGACCCCGTCGGCAAGCGCCTACGACCGCGCCGGGAACGCCGAGACGATTACCGCCCGCAACGAGACCGGCGCCGCGGACAGGGAGTTCTGAGGTGGGCTCGCGATCGACTCAGCGGGGGACGATGGCCGCCGTCGCGGCGCTGGGGCTGCTGCTCCTCGCCGCCACGACCCTCTACGCCGCCGGCGGCTGGCACCCCCTCTCCGGGGCGCCGCAGGTGCGTGCCTCGGCCGAGGGCTCGATGGCGCTGACCAACTCCGACGGGGAAGGGGCGATCTTCAGCCTCGCCGACATCGCCCCCGGAAGCACGGGGGCGGGGGAGGTGACGATCGGCAACGGCGGCACGGCGCCCGGGACGCTCGCCCTCGCCTCGACCGGCTTGAGCGACGACCCCGGGCGCTACGGGGGCCTGCTGTCGCAGCGGCTGGCGCTGCGCATCGAGGACGTCAGCTCCGGCACCGCCGAGGAGGTCTACTCCGGCGGCCTGGCGACGATGCCCGAGCTCGAGCTGGGGACGCTCGCCGACGGCGAGTCCCGCACCTATCGCTTCCTGGTGACGATGCTCGACGGCGGCGCTCCCTCCTCGCCGTTCGTCGACGACAACCTCTACCAGCAGGCGAGCACCGGCATCGGCTACCGGTGGACGCTGACCGAAGTCGAAGGCGGCCCGCCCGAGCCCGAGCCGCCGGCCGTGCCCCAGCCGTCGCCGCCGGCGCCCTGCATCACCTTCGCCGCGACGACGGAGGAGAAGACGAGCACGGAGCCGACCGACAGGTCGATGCCCGAGGTGATGATGACGAACGTCATCCCGATGCCGATAA